>JBGUIG010000152.1:0-17387 GCA_045112795.1 Anaerovoracaceae bacterium
GAATGACCGCCTTCATGGATCAGGGTGAAAATGTCCCTGAGTGTCCCGCTGAAACTCATGAGTATAAACGGATCACTGTCGTATGTACCATAGCTGTACGCGCCTGAAGTTTTGCCTTTGTTCTCATACTTATCGACCCAGCGGTCTTCAAGCATGCCTTTTCTGAACGTATTCACGTATTCTTTTCCCATTGGAGCCAGTGCGCGGCAGCAGATCTCGACAGCCTGACTGAAGGTGTAATGTGATTTCTCCGGTCTGGCTAGAGACACATACATATCACACATTCTGAGTTCGTCAAGGCCAAGGATCCTTCGCCTGATTCCGACGTATCTGTGCATTGAAGGAAGGTGCTCATGAACTGCACTTATAAGACTGTCATAGACTGATGACGGAATGCTGTCATAAGACAGGGCTGCCTCCAGAGAAGAGGCAAAGTGTCTGAGCTTTGCTGTCACAGCATCTTTTCTGACGCTGTTTGAATATACAGCCGACAGTGTATTGGCATGCGCAATGTACTGATCATACAGTTTGTCATATGCTTCCTGCCTCAGTCTGCGGGAAGGAGATTCAAGGTACCTGATGTACGAAGAATGAGTCAGCGGATGAATACTGCCGTCATCTTCTGTAACTGTACCGAAATCCATGTCTGCGTTGTTAAGAGCAGTAAATATATTACCGGATGAGCGGAGAATATCTCCGTAGGATGCAATAATGAACTCTTCTTCTTTGCTAAGAGTGTGATCACGCCGTTTGATGAGTTCAGACAGCATAAATCTGAACATTTCAAGTCCGGGCTCCCGCTGTATGTATGACCTGACAAGCCCAGGATCTGCAGACAGTATTTCAGGATCAAGGAAAGATGTAAGAGAAGTCAGAGCAGTGAGACTCATTGACGCTTTGCCGAACAGTTCTGCACTTGAAGAATCTGTGTTGTCTTCATCACGCTTCATATGAGAATAAGCGTATGCTTTCTCGACGGCGCGCATTGACTCTGTATAAGCGAGAAGGGCATCAAGAAGTGAGCGGGGTGATTCCATAACATGTCCCTGCATTGAAGCGAGATCTTCAGCCCTGGATATGCCTCTTTTCAGATCATCAAGAACGGCAGATGGTTCTGGATACATAGAGTCAATGTTCCATTTATCTGCCGGATTTATTTCAGAACGTAATTTCTGATTTTTACTATTCATTTTGACTTCTCCATGTGTTATAATGTTCTGTCAGCATTATAACATAATGGGGTAGACTTTGAAACAATGGATAAAACCGAACTTTATAAGAAGTTAGATATAGATACAATAGACGAATTCAAATACTATGAGAATCTTGCTTCTCTCTTCGAAGAAGATGACTATATCGAAGAGAATCTGATCAGAGATCTGATCAAAGATGTCGACAAAGAAGTCCTTGCTGAGCACATGGACTCTTTCTATGAGCAATTTCTCGGAAATCTGCCTGATGATGAAACTGAACTATATCTTACAGTAGATTCTATAGGCAGGGCAATGACCGGTCTTATTTCTTCTGATATGACTACTGAAGACATTGCAGCACTTGCTGAAGAGATAGCCAGATTCCGCAAATGGTATGTGCATGATCTGCTTGTTTTCGACAAGATCAATCATACTGACCTGAGCGTCCGCGATGCGAGATACAATTATATGGCAGCAGGATTCCTGGGTGAGAAGACTGATTACGATTTCAGGTCAGCACTTGATTACAGCGTAGAAGGATACGACGTCAGAATCGGAGAATGATAACCAGACAGGACATTGAGGCCAGAGAATACGAAATACTTTCTCCGCTTGCATCTAAAGCGGAAGAATCCAGGGGGCGTTTATTTCCCGAAGAGCAGTGTGCGTACAGGACAGATTATCAGCGTGACAGAGACCGCATAATCCACTCCAAAGCGTTTCGCAGGCTCATTCACAAAACGCAGGTTTTCCTTGCGCCTGAAGATGACCATTACCGTACCAGACTCACTCATACTCTTGAAGTAGCTCAGGTCTCACGTACAGTTGCCCGCATGCTTCAGTACAACGAAGACCTTACAGAGGCTGTCGCTCTTGGTCATGATCTCGGTCATACTCCGTTCGGCCACGCAGGTGAAGCTGCGCTTAACAACATCCATCCCGGAGGTTTTGCTCACAATGAGCAGAGTCTGAGGACTGTTGATCTGATCGAGGAAACATCCCGCAGAAGAGGTCTTAACCTGACTTACGAAGTCAGAGACGGAATTCTTAATCATCGGGGCTCAGGCGTGCCATGCACACTTGAAGGCCAGATTGTCAAAATCTGTGACAGAATAGCTTACGTCAATCACGACATCGATGACGCTATCCGAAGCGGAATCATCAGTATGTCTGATCTGCCTGAAGAAGACATTCAGGTCCTCGGCACAACACACAGCGACAGAATCAACAATCTCATCGTTGATCTGTGCCGCAACAGCGAAGGAAAGAACACAATATCTCTTTCAGATGATTTCAGAAATGCCCTGAACAGTCTCAGAGCATTCATGTTCCGCCATGTATATGGCTCTCCTGAAGTTCTCAGGATCGCCGATATGGAGAAGGTTGAACTTATCATCAGATCACTTTACGGTTACTTTCTGGAACACCCTGATGAGATTCCCGGTATATACAGAGAAATCATGAAAGAAGAAGGAACGCACGAAGCTGTCAAAGACTGGATATCCGGCATGACTGACAGATATGCACTCAGGATGTACGACAAACTTTTCGTTCCTCACAGCTGGAGGTAATTCGGCAGGATGGCATGGGACAATTTTATTGATGATCTCAAGCTACAAGTAAATATAGTCGATGTAGTAGGACGCGAAGTCGATCTCAAAAAGGCCGGTGCCAATTATAAGGGTCTGTGTCCGTTCCATTCAGAGAAAACGCCATCCTTTATGGTCAACGAAGAGAAGCAGATCTTCAACTGCTTCGGCTGCGGCAAGAAGGGTGACGTAATCAAATTCGTCCAGGAATACTACAAACTTCCTTTCATGGAATCAGTCGAGAAACTGTGCGGTGAATACGGCATCACGATGCCTGAGAAGAGGCGTTCTGCGCCTAAGAAGGATTACTCAAGATTCTATGAAATCAACGCGAAAGCCGCGAGATTTTTCTACAACTCTCTTGGTACAAGAAACAACAAAGGCCTGGCGTACCTTAAGAGCAGAGGACTTTCACGGGATACAATAACCAAATTCGGACTCGGATACGCGCCTGCATCAGGAACAGCGCTTGTTAATTATCTCCGTTCAGAGGGTGTTACAGACGAAGAGATGACTAAGCTTGGTCTGGCAAACACAGGGCGCAGCGGCCTGTATGACAAATTCAGAGACAGGGTGATCTTTCCGATCATCAATACTCAGGACAAAGTCATCGGATTCGGAGGCAGGGCAATAGGAGACGTCAAACCTAAATACCTGAATTCGCCTGAAAGCGAGATTTTTCTTAAGAAAAACAATCTTTTCGGTCTGAATTTCACCAAGAATGAAATTTCGTCTGAAGGCAGGGCTATCATCGTCGAAGGGTATATGGATGTTATATCACTGTTTCAGAGCGGAGTCCGCAATGTTGCAGCTTCTCTCGGAACAGCTCTTACTGATAATCAGGCTAAACTGCTGTGCCGTTATTCGAAAAACATCGTGCTTTCGTACGATTCGGACAACGCAGGAATCAGTGCCGCTTTAAGAGGTATTGATGTGATAAGCGCTGCAGGCGGCAAACCAAGGGTTCTGACCGTGACCGACGGCAAGGATCCTGATGAATTTATACAGAAGAACGGCAAAGAAGCATTTCTTAAACTCGCTGATGACGCGGTTCCTGCAGCTGAGTTCAGACTCAGACTTGCACGCAGGAATTTTGACTTAAGCAGCGATCAGGGAGTGCTTGCATATATAGAAAGCGTAGTGCCTGTGCTGAAATCACTTGGTCCGGTCGAACAGGAGCTGTATATACGCAAACTCAGCGAAGAATTCGGTATTTCTGAGCATGCGATACAGATGACTGTCAGAACAGAAGGCGGCAGCAGACCAAGAACTGCGCCTCAGACCGCTTCAATCAGACAGATTTCACGCAGAAACAGACACACTTACGACTCATCGATAGATGAACGTATTGAAATGTCTCTGGCTTTGCTCGCACTCGAAAATACTAGATATCTTCGGAGATACGCTGAAGACAGACTTGTCATACGTTCACCTCTGGCAGTATCGGTTCTCAGGGCTGCAGAAACATTACAGGACTCCCGTGAGAACGGAATGCACACTATAGACCCTGAATCTGTATCCAGAATGCTGGATCCGGATGAAGAATCACAGTTCAGAAAGTACCTCTCATCAGTCCGCATCGGTCCTGATGACGAAGCTTTCTACAGAGAAACCAAGGCCAGTTACCTTATCAACAATTATAAAATGGAGAAGTCCGAGCTGTTGAATGAGCTCTCTATAGCCGAAAAGACAGGCAGAGAGGATGAAATTGAGAAGATAGCAGCCAGACTGATCCGTTTAGATAAACTAATTGAAAACATAAATCACACGATGGAGGAAAAGAATGCCTGAAAGCAAGAAAATCAAAGAAAAAGCAATAAAGGGCGGCAATACCATTGATGGAGAAGCACCGCTTGAAATGTCTAAGGCAGAAGAACTTGCTCATTCTATTATTGAATCTGCAAGAACAACAGGCAATGAAATCACATATGGCGAAATCAACGTCATGCTTGCTGATTCCAATCCGGACAAGGACCTTCTTGAAGAAATCTATGATATCGTTGAGAGCAAAGGTATCAGTCTTGTAGACACAAGAGAACCTTCTTCAAACGAGCTTGAGGATGATCTGGATCTGGATCTTGACGATGATGATCTCCTTGATCTGGACCTGGATCTTGATCTCGACGAAGATGATCTGGCTTCAAATCTTGAAGATGAGAAGAAGAGCGGCGTTATCATCAAAGCATCAGGCGAGATTGAAGTATCTGATTCCGCTAAGAATATTCCTACAGATGACCCTGTAAGAATGTATTTCAAGGAAATCGGTAAAGTTCCTCTTCTTTCAGCAGAGGAAGAGCGTGATCTTGCTATCAGGATCGAACAGGGCGACGAAGAAGCCAAGAAGAAGCTCTGCGAGAGCAACCTGAGACTTGTTGTAAGTATCGCAAGAAGATATCTCAACAGAGGTCTTTCATTCCTTGATCTGATTCAGGAAGGAAATCTCGGACTTATCAAGGCTGTAGAGAAATTCGACTACACCAAGGGATATAAGTTCTCAACCTATGCTACCTGGTGGATCAGACAGGCAATCACAAGATCCATTGCTGACCAGGCAAGAACCATCAGAATTCCGGTTCATATGGTTGAGACCATTAACAAGCTGATCAGAATTTCCAGACAGCTCCTGCAGGAATACGGACGTGAGCCGACCTCAGAAGAAATCGCTAAGGAAATGGGAATCTCTGTAGATAAGGTCAGAGAAATCAAGAAAATCAGCCAGGATCCTGTTTCACTCGAGACACCAATTGGTGAAGAGGAAGACAGCCATCTCGGCGACTTCATTCCGGATGAAGACATTCCTTCACCGGTTGATGCTGCAGCATACTCAATGCTCCAGAAGCAGCTCCGTGAAGTACTTGATACGCTTTCTGAGAGAGAAAAGAAAGTACTCATTCTGAGATTCGGCCTTGATGACGGACGTCCTCGCACACTTGAAGAAGTAGGCAAGGAATTCAACGTTACAAGAGAACGTATCCGTCAGATTGAGGCCAAGGCTCTCCGCAAGCTCAGACACCCAAGCAGAAGCAAGAAACTCAGAGATTACCTCGAATAATGAGACTCAGCAAAAGAATCTACGCTATTGCGGAACAGGTTAATATTGGCGAAACAGCTGCTGACATAGGGACGGATCATGGATACGTCCCTATGCTTTTAATGAAAAACGGCATAAGTCCCGCTGTAATAATGTCAGATATTAGCTCCGGCTCACTTGCCAAAGCAGTCCAGACGTTTGATATGTGCGGGATAAATGTCCCTGAGACAGCATTCAGAGTAGGAGACGGTCTTGACACCATTGAACCCGGTGAAGTGGACGATGTTATTATCGGAGGGCTGGGCGGCTTTACGATAACAGAAATACTGCAAAGTAACATTGATAAAAGCCGGTCCTTCAGAAAACTCATTCTTCAGCCGCGCAAGCATTCCGGAAACCTCAGATTTTTCCTGTATACTCACGGCTGGGATATTGTTTCTGAGAAACTTGCACCTGAAGGAAAATTTGTCTGCGAAGTCATTACCGCAGTACCTGTTCCGGGGGTTACCGAAAGAGAAGCACCTTACCCGGAAGAAGACATTCGCTGGAAGTATCCGGAGGCAATTGTTAATGCAGACAGGAAACTTGCAGAGAAGAGAATCAGCTGGAAAATTGACAGTCTGGCGGAACAGATAGAAAGTCTGTCCCACAGCAGCAGCGATTCGGCTGAACTGTCAGAGCAATTAAAAGCTGACAGACAATATCTTATTGATCTGATCAGTAACTGAATAACATCTTAGTAACTGCTATAGATAAGTTATCACCACACAAATGAAGAAACTCAGTTTTATAGAGATTACATCACTTTATATAGGTGTCATCATGGGAGCAGGATTTGCTTCCGGCCGTGAATGCTGGCAGTTTTTCGGAGTTTTCGGAAGCAAGGGATACTACGGTGCTGTATTCAGTACCGTTTGTTTTGTTCTTCTTGCATGCATGCTTACATACATTGCCCGGAGCAAACAGACCTCAGATCTGGGAAAACTCATTTCGCCTTTTGACAACAGTACAATAGACGGAGTAATAGGGTGGACTCTCGGCATCATATACTACTCGATGATAATCGCGATGACTGCCGCCGGAGGTTCTCTTCTGAACCAGCAGTTCGGAATAAACAAAGCAGCAGGAGGAGCCGTCATTGCACTTCTGTGTATAATCACTGTTCTCGGAGACTTTGAGAGAGTATCCAAAGTTTTCAGAGTGCTCGTTCCGGTACTGTTTATTATCGGTGTGCTGACTATACTTCTGACAATCAGGGCTGACTTTCCTCAGAGCGGCGCTGTAACCGGTTACAGACCGGGACGAATGTCCCCGAACTGGCCGGTATCTGCTTTTGTCTTCATGGCTTACAATACTCTTGGCATGATTACGATGGCAGGAAGCTGCGCAGTCAATGCCAGAAATACTCGCAACGCATATACCGGAGCGATTCTGGGAACTCTGTGCCTGGGCGGCCTTACGATACTGCTTCTGAGAGCGTTGCTTACAGATATGGCATTCTCATCAGGCCTTGATCTGCCTATGCTGGGATTTTCTTCCAGACTGTCGCCTGTGCTTAACATAATCTATGCGATAGTTCTGTATGGCGCTGTATACTCAACAGGAGCAAGCACATATTACGGATTCAGTACAAAACTTGCAGGTTTCAAGTCGAGAAAATACATAATAATTCTCGGCGCTGTTGCGGGATTCCTGCTCGGCCTGAGCGGATTCAAGACACTTGTCGAGTTCCTTTATCCGGCACAGGGATACATAGGGATGCTTTTTATAGCTCTGATAATTGCGAATTTCATCCGGGAAGCCGGAAAAAACAGCAAGTCAAAGCAGAACCTCAAATAAACTGATTCTGCATTTATGATGTCATACAAACCGTCATAAATAATTCACACAATAAACTCACAACAGTATATTGAAAAAATAATAAGACTGAATATAATTACATAAGCGTTTTAAATAACGGGTAAACCAGACGGTCGCGTGCGCCTATGCGCATGAGGAAAGTCCGGGCTCCGCAGGGCATGGATGACGGATAACGTCCGCCGCAGGTAACTGTAGGGAAAGTGCAACAGAAACATTCCGCCGAAACGGGTAATGCCGTGGTAAGGTTGAAATGGTGAGGTAAGAGCTCACCGGTGCTGTGGAGACACAGCAGCCGTGTAAACCCCATCCGGAGCAAGACTGAGAAGGGCATCTGTGGGTGCGGCCCGTACCCGCCCGAAGGTAAGTCGCTTGATGCTGCAAGCAATTGCAGTACTAGATGGATGATCGTCTAATACAGAACCCGGCTTACGGTTTGCCCGTTATTATTTACTATTTTTCAGAAGTATTTGGGGCTTTAAATATATATTAAAGGGATTTATCATATGGAACTTAGACTTGGGATTGATGTTGGTTCAACAACCGTCAAGCTTGTTCTTCTGGATGAGCTTGATAATATCGTGTACTCAAAATATGAGAGACATATGTCCAATGTATTCGAGAAAGCGGGAGAGCTTCTCGAAAAACTCAAAGAGGAAAAGGGAGACCTCGACCTCAAAGCAGTAATAACCGGATCCGGCGGACTGTCTCTCGCTGATCTTTTCGGAATCAAATTTGAGCAGGAAGTAATCGCCTGCAGTAATGCAGTAGAGAAAATAATTCCTCAGACAGATGTTGCAATCGAACTCGGTGGAGAAGACGCTAAGATCACATTCTACGGATCATCGGTTGAGCAGCGGATGAATGGTACCTGTGCCGGCGGCACAGGCGCTTTTATTGACCAGATGGCGGTACTCCTTAACACCGATGCAGGCGGACTTAACGAAGCTGCCAAGGATTACAAGATTATTTATCCTATCGCATCCAGATGCGGAGTTTTTGCCAAAACTGACATACAGCCGCTGATCAATGACGGAGCAAGGACTGCAGACATCGCAGCTTCAATATTCCAGGCTGTTGTCAATCAGATGATATCAGGACTTGCCTGCGGTCATCCAATCAAAGGCAACGTTGCATTCCTCGGCGGGCCGCTCGAATATCTGTCCGAACTGCGCAAGAGATTCATTGAAACACTTAACCTCAAACCGGAAAACATCATCTTCCCTGAGAACGCGAAATTCTTCGTAGCTCTCGGAGCGGCAATGCTTGCAGACAACGAACCTGTTGTCAAACTTTCAGCGCTTACAGACAAACTTAAGAATGCCGATCCGGATGATATTTCAGATACCAAGTATCTGCAGCCTCTTTTCGAATCCGAAGAAGATCTCGAAGCTTTCAGAGCAAGACACGCTTCCGCCAGAATCGAAAGAGGTGATATCTCATCAGTCAGCGGACCTGTTTTCCTCGGAATTGATGCAGGCTCAACCACAACCAAGGCTGCTGTTATCAGTTCAGATAAGAAGCTCATCTATGAGCATTATCAGAACAACGAAGGTGATCCTCTTCATGTAGTCAAGAGCGTCCTCAAAGAAGTTTATTCGCAGCTTCCTGAAGATGCGTACATTGGCAGATCCGTTGTTACCGGATACGGCGAAGGTCTGGTCAAAGCCGCTTTCAAAATTGACGGTGGCGAGATCGAGACAATGGCTCATTACAAAGCCGCAAGGCAGTTCCTGCCGGATGTCAGCTTTATCCTCGACATCGGCGGTCAGGATATGAAGTGCATGAAGATCAAGGACGGTGCCATCAGCAGCATCATGCTGAATGAGGCATGTTCATCAGGCTGCGGATCATTCATAGAGACCTATGCAAAATCCGTTAACATGTCTGTCCCTGAATTTGCCAGTGAAGCTCTGAAGTCACAGAAGCCTGTAGATCTCGGTACAAGATGCACTGTATTCATGAATTCCAAGGTAAAGCAGGCACAGAAAGAAGGCGCTACCGTAGCAGATATTTCCGCAGGTCTCTCTTACTCTGTTATCAAGAATGCTCTGTACAAAGTTATCAAACTGAGAAACACAGAAGAAACCGGTCCGAATGTTGTAGTTCAGGGCGGAACTTTCCTCAACGAAGCTGTTCTCCGGAGCCTTGAAATCATCCTCGGCAAGAATGTCATCAGACCTGAAATCTCAGGCCTGATGGGAGCTTTTGGTGCTGCTATCGTTGCATGTGATGAATACACAGAGGGTGACAGATCCGAAGTTCTGCCGCTTGAACTCGTTGACAGCTTCAGCGTCAAGACTTCAAACGCAAGATGCGGAAGATGCGGAAACAACTGCCTTCTGACAATTTCGAAATTCTCAGACGGCAGCAGATATATTACAGGCAACCGCTGTGAGAGAGGTGCCGGACATGTTTCTGAGAAATCAGATCTGCCGAACCTGTACAGAATCAAAAATGATCTGCTCTTCGGCCGTCCTGTACTCAGCGAAGAAGAAGCCAAGAGAGGCACAATCGGAATTCCGAGAGTTCTCAACATGTATGAGAATTATCCATTCTGGCATGCTTTCTTCTCAAAGCTCGGATTCCGTGTTGTCATCAGCCCGTCAAGCAGCAAGGAAATCTATGCAAGCGGCATGGATACTATTTCTTCGGATACTGCGTGCTATCCTGCAAAGCTTGTTCACGGCCATATCAAATGGCTTGTTGAGCATGGTGTAAAGCGCATATTCTATCCGTCGATCAACTATGAGATGGTCGAAGATTCCAAGGCGCCTAACCATTACAACTGCCCGGTAGTAGCAACATATCCTGAAGTAATAGACAAGAATATGGCTGATTACTTCTTCGACAATGGTGTCGAATTCTATCATCCGTTCGTTCCTTACGACAACGATGACAGATTCGTTGCTGAGATGACAAAATTCTTCTCTGGTTCAAGACAGGTAGACCTGAACAGTACTGAGAATATTGTAGAGAGCTATCACCTCGGCGAAGACACAAGAGAGTATTCTCTCTACGGTATCGGAACCGATACTCTTGAAGTATTCCACGCGCTTATGGCAGGCCGGAATGCTCAGAGAGCTTACAAGCAGGCTGTCGCAGACGCAGGAGAACGCGCTCTTCATTTCATGAAGGATCATAAAAAGAAGGGTATCATCCTTTCCGGACGTCCGTATCACATCGACCCTGAGATCAATCACGGAATCGATGAGCTTATTATCCAGCAGGATATGGTAGTTCTTTCCGAGGATTCAGTGAGCTGGAAAGTCAAAGCTGAGCGTCCTCTAAGAATTCTCGACCAGTGGGTATATCATTCAAGACTTTACAAAGCTGCTATTTACGCAGGTCAGAGAGACGATCTGGAAATCATCCAGCTCAACTCTTTCGGATGCGGACTCGATGCTGTAACAACAGACGAAGTCGATGAACTTCTGGGTCAGAACAACAAGCTGTACACAGTACTCAAGATTGACGAAGGCGCAAACCTAGGAGCAGCCAGGATCAGAATCAGATCACTCAAGGCAGCCCTCGAGGAAAGAGACAAACTGGGAACAAAGTCTGCAAAAATCAACAAACCATACAAGCGTAAACTGTTCACCCGCGAGATGAGAGATGACGGATATACACTGCTTGTTCCGCAGATGTCACCGATTCATTTCCAGTATTTCGAGCCTGTTCTGCGCGCGGCTGGCTATAATGCCGTCCTGCTGCCTGCAGTTACTAAGGAATCCGAAGAAGAAGGACTGCGCTACGTAAACAATGACGCCTGCTATCCGACCATCGTAACACTCGGTCAGATCATCTATGCGCTTAAATCTGGAGAGTATGATCTGAGCAAAACCGGCGTGTTTATGTCTCAGACAGGAGGCGGATGCAGAGCCAGCAACTATGTTGCACTCCTGAGAAAAGCCCTCAAAGACCTCGGAATGGAACAGATTCCTGTTATTTCATTCAACATGGTAGGCCTTGAGAGAAACCCGGGATTCTCGATTACTCCGAGACTTGCTCTTTCACTCGTATACGGAGCCCTCTACGGAGACATCATGATGAAATGTCTCTACAGAATAAGACCGTATGAAATTGATAAAGGAAGCGCTCAGTCAGTAATGGATTCATGGTTCGGCAAAATCGTCGAAAACTGCATGGATCTGGACAAAAAGACCTTCAGGAAGAATCTGGAAGCCATCGTCAGAGACTTTGACAGTATCCCTATACATGAGGATATGGTCAAGCCTCGTGTAGGAATAGTCGGCGAGATTCTGGTCAAATATCATCCTAATGCTAACAACAACCTTGTCGAAACTATCGAAGAAGAGGGCGGAGAAGCTGTTGTTCCTTCATTCATAGATTTCTTTGAATATGGTTTCATCAACAAGATATACAACTACAACCACCTTTCAGGTTCATGGAAAGACAAGGCAATAAACAAGGCACTTATTACATTTATCGAGTCTTACCGCAAATACGCGAGAAAAGCCTGTGAAAACAGCAAGAGATTTGAGCCTGATGCACGTATCGAAGAGACGGCGGCCAATGCGGAGCGCTTTATCTCAGTCGGAAACCAGTGCGGTGAAGGCTGGCTCCTCACAGGAGAGATGGTCGATCTCATTGACTCAGGGGTCAAGAACATCCTCTGCCTCCAGCCGTTTGCATGTCTTCCTAACCACGTAGCAGGTAAAGGAATGCTCAAAGCTCTGAGGCAGTATGATGAAAAGGCTAATATTGTAGCCATTGACTATGACCCGGGTGCATCAAATGTAAATCAGCTCAACCGCATCAAACTCATGATGTCTACGGCTTTTAAGAACCTTGAAGAAGAGCAGTCCAAGTAGTATACTAGAGACGAAACAAATAGATTAACAGAAAGAAGGAGGTGTCTCCATTGGGCAGACATGGAACAATAGCGAACAGAAAATCAGCGCAGGATTCAAAGCGTTCTGCAATGTTTACAAAGTATTCAAGACAGATCATCGTAGCAGCTAAGGGCGGCGGTGATCCGGAGTTCAATCCTTCACTTCGTGTTGCTATTGACAAAGCTAAGGCAATCGGAATGCCTAACGATAACATCAACAGAGCAATCAAGAAGGGTACTGGAGAACTCGGGGGAGAGTCATACGAAGAACTGCAGTTTGAAGGATATGGTCCATCAGGCGTAGCTGTAATCGTAGAAGCTCTTACAGACAACAAGAACAGAACTGCATCTTTCGTAAGATCGGTATTTGACAAGAACGGCGGAAATCTCGGAACACCGGGATGCGTTTCCTACATGTTCTCACGTGCGGGAGTTATCATAGTTGACTCTGAAGACCTTGATGAAGATGAAGTAATGGAAATTGCTCTCGAAGCCGGTGCTGACGACATGATCGTTAACGAGGACAACTTTGAAATCAGAACAGAACCTTCTGCATTCAACGATGTTCATCAGGCAATCAAGGATGCCGGATTTGAAATCGTCGAGGCAGAAGTTGAACAGATTCCTTCAATGGAAGCAAACGTTACTGACGAAAGCGCAATCAAGTCTCTGACCAAGCTGATCACATCACTTGAAGATAATGACGACGTTCAGAAAGTATACTTCAACTGTGACCTTGATCTTGACTGATCGGCACACCGCATCTGACGCTTTGCACTGAACAATACTACAAATTCCTGAAATATACGTTAAAGCATCTTTAATTGAACCTACACTTTCTTAAAGGGATTTCGATGCCGAAGCATTATGTAAAGCCCCCTTGAGAGGACTACAGAAGCCACGCTAAGAAAGTACCCACCTTATCTGTTATCGATAGGGCGTCAATTAACGGCTTGACGGTATTTCGGGAATTTTTTGTTTTGCCCTGTATTTGTGGTACAATACAAATATATATGGAATTTTATATTGGTTTTGAAGGGGATGCATCATGAAAATGAGGAAAATCGATATAGGTGAAATCGAAGGATTCAGGCTTGGCAATGCTGAAAATGCCGAAGCCGGAACCGGAGTGACTGTAATAATAGCCGAAGACGGGGCGGTCGGCGGTGTAGATGTCAGAGGCGGAGGCCCGGCTACAAGAGAGACAGATCTCCTTAAATCCGAGAACACCGTAGATAAGATCCACGCTGTAGTTCTGAGCGGCGGATCAGCTTTCGGCCTTGAAGCAGGCTCGGGCGTCATGCGCGCACTTGCTGAGAAGGGAATAGGTTTTAAAATTGACGAAAACATCGTTGTTCCGATTGTACCCGGCGCTTCACTATATGATCTGACTATAGGCAGGTCTGATGTTTTCCCTGATGTGGAAATGGGCAGAGAAGCAGTCAGAAATGCTTATGAAGGTACTTTTGAATCAGGAAATCACGGAGCCGGAACAGGAGCTACAGTCGGCAAATATCTCGGATACGGCCGCGCTATGAAAACAGGCATCGGAACCTTTGCCTGCGGAGATGATTATGTACAGGTAGGGGCAATTGCCGCTGTAAATGCTGTCGGTGATATTTACAACGGGGCAGGCAACATTATTGCAGGCCTCAGAACAACTGACGGTAAAGCCATCAAAGGTACTATCAGAGTTCTCAAAGGCCTCGTTCATGATGAATCCGCTCCTGACCTCGATCTGACCGATATCAAATCAATAGCTGCATCAGAAGCTTTGAACCGTACAGCGTCTCAGGGCTTTTCCAATAAACTCTCCGAGGATAAGGCTGAATCTCAGACTGAAGACAAAACCGGCGATGATAAAGATGATATCGTAGCTGCTATGATGCGTTCCTATGAACAGGAAAATTCACCGCAGCCTGAACCTTCACCGGAACCTGCAATTGCCGAATCCACAGCAGAAGCAGCAGAACCAGTGCTTGAACCAGAACCAGCACCAGAGCCTGCTCAGGAATCTGTTTCTGAACCTGCTTCCGTGGCAGAAACCGTTCAGGTATCAGAAATTGCAGATGAGTATTTAAATATTCAGGATTCTGATGTTCAGTACACATATACAGAAGAACCTGCTGCTGTTGAAGTACCTGCGCCGCAAGAGGCTGAATCAGTTATCAGTGAAGTATCTGAACCTGTAACAGAAGATCTGACTTCAGCAGATATTGTACCAGAATACACATATACCGAAGAACCTGCGCCTGTTGAAGTACAGTCATCTGAACCTGAAGTGCAGACCGCACCGGAGATTCAGGAAGAGTTTTCTGCAGATCCAGCACCTCAGGAATCCGTATCTTCAGAAATTTCAGAGCCTGTTACCTGGCCTGAACCATTAACAGAGCAGGACGAGCAGGAAGAACCTGCAGAAGATGATGATGACGGATATGTCCTTACCGAAGAAGACAAAGCAGATCTCGGTTATGATATACCGTTCAACACAACAATTTCGTGCGTCATCACCAACGCTGTGCTTACCAAAAATCAGGCAAACAAACTTGCGCAGATACTTCATGATGCATACGCCCGTGCTGTTAAGCCTGTTCACGGTACACTTGACGGCGATACGATTTTCGTAATGTCTACATGCAAAGTGAAAGTCAATTTCGATGCATTCGCTGCTCTTGCTACTGATGTTCTTCAGTATGCTGTAATTGACGGCGCAGCTTCAGCTGAAAGCGCGTACGGACTTCCTGCTGCAAGGGATATGATTCATAAATAAAACCAACAGGATAGCAAAATGAAAAAACTCATCTTAATAGACGGAAACAGTCTGCTGTTCAGAGCGTATTTTGCAATGCGCCCGATGGTGACATCCAAAGGCATCCACACTCAGGGTGTGTTTGCCTTTATTAATATGCTTAATAAGATTATCAAAGACTATGAGCCTGATTACATAGCTGTCGCTTTTGACATGAAAGAGAAAACTTTCAGGCATAAAGAATATGATGCTTACAAAGCAGGCCGCCAGCAGACCCCAATCGAACTTCTGAGCGAGATACCATGGATGCACAGGGTACTCGAGGCTATGAATATTGCTGTACTCGAGATGCCGGGGTATGAAGCCGATGACATTATAGGAACTTTGTCCGTACATGGCACTGAAGCTGGTCTCAGAACGCTCGTAATAAGCGGTGATAAGGACGAATTACAGCTTGTCAGCCCAAGTGTCAGCGTACTCATAAACAAGCGCGGAATGAGCGAATTTGACGTTTATGACGAAGCTGCAATGAAAGAGAGATATAATCTGACACCTCAGCAGTTTATCGACCTTAAAGGCCTGATGGGTGACAAATCAGATAATATTCCTGGAGTTCCGGGCATCGGAGAAAAGAAGGGTATTGCGCTTCTCGAACAGTACGGATCAGTTGAAGGTGTTCTTGAACATGCTGATGAGATCAAAGGCAAAATGGGTGAGAACATACGTGCCAACGCTGATTCGGCAAGGATGTCCAAATGGCTCGCTACAATCAAGACTGATACACCTGTTGAATTTACCTGGGAAGATCTTGAATATACTTCACCTGATACAGAGAAACTCATCGAAGTATACACTGAACTTGAGTTCAATTCATTTATCAAAAAACTTCAGTCAGAAGGTGTTATAACCGAAGATGCTCCTGTCAGTTCAGGTGCTGATCTTCAGGCTGCTTTCAGTGAAATCGAAATTATAAGCGCTGAGGATTTTATTTCAAAAACTGCAGACAATGCTGTAATCTTCGCCGAAGCCGTTACTGACGCAAGCCATTTACGGCAGCCGGAGTTTACTGCTTTGGCTTTATATGAATCCTTATCAAACACAGGGTGCATAATATCATTTACACCGATGGATATATCTTTGTGGCTTGACAGAATACTCGCAAAGAACTACAGAATCTGTGGCTGCGGACTCAAGAAAGTCGCATATGCATTCCTGAGTTATGCAGGCAGAACACCTGAACCATATTATGATGTCAAGATTGCAGAATACCTGCTGGATCCAAACAGGCAGAAATATCCTCTTGACAAACTTCTTCTGAGGCATGCCGGTTATGCTGCTCAGGAAAGTGAGACCGCTTTACTAAGCGACGATGCTTCATATGATACGAACAATTATTCTGCAGAAGACTGTCTGAAGAGAGCTTTCTATTCGAGCGTTGTCAAAGAAAAGCAGGAAATACTGCTTGAAGACAAAGGCCTTAAGAAACTCTTCGATACCTGCGAGATGCCTCTTGTAAGAACCATTTCAGCAATGGAACTTGAGGGAATCAAGTGCGATCCAGAGATTCTCGGATCGATCGGCAAAGAGATTACAGACAAGATTGCTGTGCTTGAGCATGAAATATACGAGGAAGCCGGGTCTGATTTCAATATCAATTCTCCGAAACAGCTTGCCAATATACTTTTTGAAAAAATGGGTATTCCTTATCCCAAGGCCAAAGGCAAAACAGGCAGCTACTCAACTGCCGCTGATGTGCTTGACAAGCTCAAAGACAGCTACACAATAGTTGCCGATGTTCTTGGATACCGCAAACTCGCCAAACTGAACAGCACCTATGTTGAAGGACTCAGTGCTGTTATCGGAGACGACGGCAAAGTTCATCCTCATTTCATGCAGACCGTTGCTGCAACAGGAAGACTCAGCTGCACTGAACCGAATCTTCAGAACATTCCTATACGTGACGATTACGGAAGACTGATCCGTAAGGCGTTCGTAACAGAATCTGACAGCAATTCTTTTACAGGATCTGATTATTCACAGATTGAACTTCGCATACTTGCTTCTCTCAGCGGAGACGAATCACTGATTGATGATTTCAGACAGGGCAAGGATA
>JBGUIG010000153.1:0-10962 GCA_045112795.1 Anaerovoracaceae bacterium
GTAGTTGAAGTGCTGCCTGAGCCTGCGGGCCTTTCCCGCAACGTCAGCCAATGCATCTATGACTACGGCATACCGCTGCACTGCAGTCATACTGTTTCAAAGATAATCGGCAAGAAGAAACTGGAAGCTGTTGAGATATCAGAAGTAGATGAGAAAATGCGCCCGGTACCGGGAACAGAGCGTATAATCGAATGTGATACTCTTGTCCTGTCAGTCGGGCTCATTCCGGAAAATGAGGTCGCTGAGACAGCGGGTGTGCGAGTTGATTCTAAGAGTAATGGGACATTGACAGATGAGTTTCTGCAGACGTGTGTCCCCGGAATATTCTCGTGCGGGAATTCTCACAGGGTGATGGATCTGGCGGATTTTGTCTCGCTGCAGGGGGAACTCGCCGGGCATAATGCGGCCGCTTGTATCTATGGACTGGATATGAAGCCATGGGAAGATTCCAAAGGCACCTCGATGGCCAAGGGCTTTCCTGAACCGGATACCGTTACCTGTACGCTGTGTCCGAATGGATGCCAGATACGGTTTGATGGAGAGAAATATGAAGGCAATAAATGCCCGAGAGGGCTGAAATTCGCTGAAGAGGAGAGGATTTCGCCAAAAAGGATAGTGACAACTACGGTGAAGACAGAAGACGGCAGACTGCTTCCTGTCAGAACAGACAAGGCTGTCCCGAAGGAAACCGTCAGAAATATCGTGCAAAGCATCAGGAGTATGAATGTCAGAGTGCCGGTAAAATGCGGGGATGTTATTTACAGGTTCGAAGATGCATCCGGAGAAACAGCAGCAGTCATAGCTGCAGCGGATTGCGTCATGCAGTAGATAAAGAACGGAGACAGAGAACTGACCCCTGTCTCGAATAATTGGGAGGAAAAGATTATGGCTATGAAGAGATTACTTATTGAGTTCGGACAGGGTGTGGATATGCACGGCGGCGATCAGAATAACGCTGTACTCAAGGCTGTGAAAGATGCCATTCACCACTGCTGCATGGCAGGAATATCTGAGATATTCGAAATTACTGACCGCAAGACGCAGGCCTTCATCAAGGCGGATATTTATGCGCCGCATCCGGAAGAAGTTGATCCTTCAGTTGTGACAGACTATCTTGAATGGTGGAATGTTGAAGCTGAGGTGCATCAGGGCGGGGCAAATCCTGAAGGTATCGCGCTTAACGGCAAGCCAAAGACCGAAATAACAATTGCAATAGTCGCGCTTACTGTTTATGTTGAGGTGTGATCCGGTCAACCCGTGCAGAATAACAGGAGGAAGTTAACCTATGTATTTTGACGCGCATGCAGACATCTGGTGCGATATAACTCAGAGACGGCTCAAAGGCGAGCATGATGTTTTCAATACCCGTCATCTGAATAAGTTCATAAAAGGCGGGGTAGAGGGAAGTGTTTTCGCCATATGGGTGGACCCGCCTCACGATGCTGACTATGCACTCAGAACACATCAGATCATGAGTGCCGCCGGGGAAGAGATAAGTGAATGCGACTCATTCCAGATTGTCCGCAGTTATGATGAGATGAAAGCCGCAGTCAGGGACGGTAAGATTTATGTTTTCATCGGCGTCGAGGGGATGGCTTATGTCGGCAACGATCTATCGAGAATAGATGAGTATTATGATTTTGGTGTAAGGACGTGCATGCTCACATGGAATGAGGCAAACTCACTCGCGGCAGGAGCCTCCTCAGGACAGACTTACGGACTGACAGAACTCGGCAGGCAGGCGGTGAACAGAATCCAGGAACTCGGGATGATACTGGATGTTTCGCATCTTAATGAGGCAGGCTTCTGGGACATGATGGACCTTGCACGCACTCCCGTGATCGCCTCGCATTCAAACGCTTCTGCGCTTTGCCCTGCAGCCCGAAATCTGACAGATGATCAGCTGCGTGCTGTTGCTGTGACCGGAGGAGTGGTCGGACTCAATTCATACAGCCGGTTTATTTCTGCTGATCCGCGCCTTGCTACTGTTGAAAGGCTGGCTGAGCATACTTATCACATGATAGATATCATGGGCGTTGATCATGTAGGTCTTGGGTTTGATTTCCTGGATTATTTCAAAGATGGTGACGGATACAGTTCTGATGCCGCAGATACCAGGGGGCTTGCCGGATGCACAGATATCTGCAATCTGTTCGACTGTTTCGACAGGATGGGAATGAGTGCGGCAGACAAAGAGAAAATCGCCAGAGGCAATTTTCACAGAGTTATCCGTGAGGTAATCGGATAGAGCGAACATAAGCCCGGTCTGAAGGCCGGGTTTTTTGATGCAAAAATACTTGACTGCTGCAATGCAAAATGATATAAAAATGATATCACAATGATATCAATGAGGATGGCTGATAATCACCTTTGAATAACAGCTAGAAATGTAGAAATACACAATCTTAGTAAAGGAGGCCATTTGCTATGGACAGAGAAGTTAACATTCAGCAGAAGATTCTTAATCCTCCAAGCGGGATACTGATGCTAGTACTGCTTATAGCTGCCAGTATTTTTTCCGTTGTAGGATTCATATACGGAATTCTTTATTCGTTTTTCGGAATAATACTGCTTTGCGTTTTTCTGTGGATCGTACTGCCGTTCCTGTTTGCAGGCCTGAGAAGTGTCAGACCTAATGAGGCGCTGGTTCTCACGCTTTTCGGAAAGTACTACGGAACAATCAACAAACCGGGGTACTTCTTCGTCAATCCTTTTGCAAGATACAACAATCCTGCATACGAAGCCCAGGCTGCGGCAGAGACTCAGGAATCACTTGATACATTCAAGGAAGGCAAGGTTAAATTCGGCAAGAGCAAGACAGCGCAGACAGGAATCAGAAAAACCGTATCACTCAAGCGTTCAACGCTCGACAACGGAACTCAGAAGGTCAACGACGCACTGGGTAATCCGATAATTATCGGCGCAGTTGTCCTCTGGCATGTTGAAGATCCGACCAAGGCAGTTTTCAACGTCGAGAACTATACAGAATTTCTGTCAATACAGACGGATTCAACAATCAGAAACACCGCAAGACTGTATCCTTATGACGTCTTCGACGATGGCGATGATGAAGTCGCGGGCAAAGCAGAGCAGACGCTGAGAGGAAGCTCACAGGAAATCGCGGAGAAAATGAAGATCGAGCTTGCGGATAAGGTTGCTTTTGCCGGACTTGTTATTGAAGAAGTCCGCATTACACACCTCTCATATGCAGAGGAGATAGCCGCCGCTATGCTTCAGAGACAGCAGGCATCAGCAATCATAGCCGCCAGAACCAAGATCGTAGACGGCGCGGTAAGCATGGTCAAGATGGCGATCGACAAGCTTAACGAGGATGACATTGTTGACCTCGATGAAGAGCGCAAAGCACAGATGGTATCAAATCTGCTCGTAGTTCTCTGCGGCAACAAGGATGCTCAGCCGATAGTCAACAGCGGCACAATTTACTAAGCATACAAGGAGGCCGGCTCGCAGACCGGCAGGGAAGCGGACCGGCCTCACCCCTTAGCTGACCAGTATTATCTGCAGGTACAGAAGGAACCAGTCATGGCATCAAACGGATTATCTGAAAAACTGAATGATGCAGTTCTTGACACCAGAGAGAAGAAACTCCTCGCAAGAAAAGAAAAACTCGATGCTCTTGAAGAGGAGATCCGCATACGTGAAAGGGAACTGAAATCCAAGGATGCAAAACGCAAGCAGATCATCCTTCGGTTGCCTGAATCTCTCTGGAAGGACATTGCGAGATGGTCAGATGAAGAATTCAGATCCATCAACGGACAGATAGAATACCTGCTTACCAAGAGTGTAAGAGAGCGCAAGAAACACAGCGTTTCCGGATAATTAATACATGGTGATAATAATATTCTTCCTCAGCTGAGCGGCTTAGTCGCAATTAGATGTGACTAAAGCCGCTCCTTTTTAGTATAATAAATTAATTATCATATGTTTTCCGAATGAATCCTACGGGTGAAAGGTGCTGATAATGAAAAACGATGAATTATTCATGCAGAAGGCAATTGAATTGTCGGAATCTGCAGTAAAGCATGGCAATGAACCGTTCGGCGCGGTACTGGTAAAGGATGGTGAAATTGTATTTACTAATGAGAACCAGATTTACACCAGACATGACCCGACTTTTCACGGGGAGATGGGACTGATCCGGAGATTCTGTGAGGAGACAGGGATTACTGATCTGAGAGAATACACTCTGTACTCAAGCTGCGAGCCGTGCTTTATGTGCAGCGGAGCTATGGTCTGGGTCAAACTGGGAAGACTCGTTTACGGCGCGCTTAATACTGACCTCGAGAGAATTCTCGGCAATGAAGGGTGCAACTGCAGCAGAATGGTATTTGAAAACTCTTTCTGGCAGCCGGAAGTAACAGAAGGTGTGCTGAGAGACCAGGCAATCGGGATACTGAAATCGTATTTCGGAAATCATGAGAAAGGCTGATTCTTATTCAGAACAATACTCGTAATGCAAACAGCATTGATTGCTGTATAATGAGTATTATTCAATATAATTAACTGATTACAGGGAGACAGAAATGGCGAGAAACTACATAGGTATTTTCGATATCATAGGACCGGTTATGGTCGGTCCTTCCAGCTCACACACTTCCGGTGCTGCGGCTATCGCATGGATGGCAAGGCAGATGCTTACCGGTACACCGGTCAAGGTTACATTTACACTGTACGGTTCATTTGCTGATACATACATGGGACACGGGACAGATAAGGCTCTTGTAGGCGGTATGCTTGGATACAAGCCTGATGATGTCAGAATCAGAGATGCTTTTGAGCACGCAAAAGCTTCCGGGCTGAAGTACAAATTCGTAGTCAATAAGGAAGAGGAAATGCCTCATCCGAATACAGTTGATATCGATATGAAGGCTGAAGACGGACACAAGCTTTTCGTACGCGGCGAATCCATCGGGGGAGGCCGTATGCGCATTACCAGAATGAATGAAATCGATGTAGACTTCAACGGTGAATACAGTACAATCATTGTCGGACAGAAGGATGAAAAAGGAATCGTAGCTTTCATCACAGGATGCCTTGCAGAAGCAAATATTAATATTGCGACAATGAGACTGTTCCGCGAAGGCCGCGGCAAGAAGGCTGTCACGGTAATTGAGACCGATGATTTTATCTCTGATGAAATCAAAGATAAGCTGCAGGCGCACGAAGGAATAACCAGCGTTGACATTATAGAGCTGTAGGGAGGAAGATATGAAGTGGGAATTCAAAACCGCTGATGAGCTGTTAAGGCTGTGCGGATTTAAATATATGGATATCTCTGATGTAATGCTTGCCAGAGAAGTGCAGCTCGGTGAGACGACGCGCAAAGCAGTAATGGATGAGGTCGACAGGTGCCTCAGAGTAATGAACGTGGCTGTTGACAGGGCGATATCGGATCCGTCACCTTCAATGGGCGGATTCCTCGGCGGCGAAGCTCAGAGAGTCAGAAACCTTGAAGGTTCCAAGTCCATTTGCGGACCGGTTATTCATAATGCGATCATTAACGCACTTGCTGTTGCTGAGACCAACGCCAGCATGGGAGTAATAGTTGCTGCTCCGACTGCAGGCTCTGCCGGCGTTCTTCCGGCCGTACTGCTTTCAATGTATGAAAACTGCGATATCAGCATGGCAACACTGCGCAAAGGATTGATTAATGCCAGTGCGATAGGCTATCTGATCACCAGAAACGGCTCGGTTTCAGGTGCTGAGGCAGGTTGTCAGGCAGAGGTAGGTGCTGCTTCGGCAATGGCTGCCAGTGCTATTGTAGAGATGCTCGGCGGAACACCGCAGCAGTGCTGTGACGCAGCAGCACTGGCTCTCTCAAACCTGCTCGGACTAGTATGCGACCCTGTGAGAGGTCTTGTAGAGGTTCCGTGCCAGACCAGAAACACTATCGGTGCCGTAGGCGCTTTTACAGCTGCTGAACTGGCTATGTCAGGTGTTACTGTACACATTTCACTCGATGAGATGATCAAGATCACCTATGATGTCGGCAGGACTATTCCTGAATCACTCAGAGAAACAGCCAAGGGCGGCTGCGCTGTTGCATGCAATGTATGCCCTGGATTCATGCATGCTGCACCAACTAAGGAGACACTCGGGGATTCTCTGTTCTGATTAGGCTGTTTTATTCCGGTATGACAAGACTGAAGAGAAAAAGCAAAACCAAACTGACATATGCGGCAGGAGGATTCGGCAAAAACCTTGCCTACAGCCTCGTGTCCACATATACACTCTTCTACTACAACGCTGTGCTCGAAATCGACGCAGCGTTTGTTGGCGTTTTGCTTATGGCAGCCAGAATCTTCGATGCGTTCAATGATCCTCTGATGGGGGTAGTTGTTGCGAAGACCAGAAGCCGTCACGGCAGGTTCAAGCCCTGGATATTAATCGGAGCTGTGACCAACTGCATTGTCCTGTGCGCGATGTTCAACGTTCCGGGCGGACTCAGCGAAACCTCACTTAAAATATATGTTGCCGTTACGTATGTGCTTTGCGGAATTACGTATACTATGGGAGACATTCCGTATATGTCGATCATTCCTGCCTTTACCAAAGCAGGGTCATACAGAGAAAGTCTTACAGTTTATGCGAGGACACTGTCAGGTTTAGGAGCTGCACTGCCGGCAATATGCGGAGTGGCACTGGTAGAGATACTCGGAAAAGGCGACCATCAGAAGGGGTTCACTTATCTGGCGGTAATCACTGCAGTAATCTATCTGATTACGACTGTAGTAATGATAAGATATCTGCCTGAAGACAGGATACACGACGATACTGCGCGTGAAGAAATTCCTTCAGTTAAAGAACTGCTGCTTTCACTTGTCAAAAATCATCATGCTATGCATGCCGCGGAAGTGATAATACTGTTCAGCACATCGATTACAATGATTATCAACCTGGCTGTATATCTGTTCCAGTATGATGTAAATGATGATGCCCAGTACACCATTTTCATGGTTATAAGCGGAATCACGCAGTTCGCGGCAATGATAATACTTTACCCTGCGCTGAGGAAGGCGATGAGCAACAGAAAGGTGTTCATTATAGGCTTCCTGTGTGCGATAGCAGGCTTTGTTACTATGCTGCCGATTCCGTGGATCAAAGCATTAAGCATTAAATATTTCGTTATTCCGGTTGTCGGAATATCAATCGGAAACGGAATAGAATATGTTCTGACGACCATATTGATTGCAGGAGCAGTAGACTATGGTGAGCTGGTTACAGGCAGGAGAGATGAAAGCACGACTTCATCCCTTCAAACATTTATTATCAAGATGTCGTCCGCGCTGGCAGTATTTCTTGCCGGAGTGGGGCTGGATCTAATAAGATTCAATGAGGATGTGCTGGTTCAGTCGCAGTATACTATAACCGGCCTGAGGATCCTGTTTGTCGTGCCGCCGATGATTATTATGCTGCTGTCATTCCTGATATTCCTCAGAAATAAAGAGCTCGGAATAGATATCCACTGATATCTGTTAATTTATCTATTCATTCATAATATCCATATCGACATCTGCATCAATACCGTCTATGCGGCCGGTGCTGCTGGCCTGCCATATTCTGTAAGGACCTTTATAATCTGTCTTGTCTGTGTAGTGCGCCAGCCATACAGGTCTGGTATCGGTATATTTCCAGACTTTCTCAAGACTGTTGAGGTTACCGTACAGCATGCAGTCAAGACCGCTTCCGGCGAGTTCATCAGAGAAAGCATCGTACATATTGTTGAGATCTGTGAAACTCATCTCATATGTCTGAAATCTTCCGAAATCCTCCCAGTCAAAGACTACCGGAAGATCAGGCTTGTCTTCACCGAGTTTTTCGATTATCCAGTCCGCAGAGCTGCGGACTTTTTCTTCTGTGTTGTCATAGCTGTACAGATACACACCGACAGGAATGCCGGCTGCTCTGGCATTCTTATAATTCTGTTCGAACTTATCATCCAAAGTCACTTTGCCGTCTTCCGAATAACCGATTCTAATGATAACAAACTCGCAGCCGGCTGCTTTGACCGCATCAAAATCGATATCTCCCTGCCATGTGGAGACATCAATACCGAAAGACCTTCCGTCGGCCTTGTATTCTGAGATAAAGTCGCGGAACGGAGTCCGCGGAGAATTGTCCGTATACAGCGGTACATTGTCGGCTACTTCTACAGATAAATCCCAGTCAATAGAATTACCCGACGCATCGGTAACTGTCACATGAAGAGGGTAGCGTCCGTTTTTCTTCATGTTGATCTTGCCGTCGACTTTTACTTCCGGCGAAGGATCTGCGTTGTCACCGAATCCGATTACATCATTGATATTAAATTCGGTTCCGCGCTCGAGAACAACGCCGTCTCCGCTCCAAAGCTGTACCGGCGGCTCGGTATCGACTGCAGAATAACTGAGAGTGAACTGTTTCTTAGTCTTCAGAAGTCCGCCGTATAATGATTTGGACACGGTATACTGAAGCTCTCTGGTGCCTGCAGTGTCTGTATACAGAAATTCAGCTGCAGGGGAGACATCTCCCTCAGAATCCGCGACAAAGTCCATCGCAGGATATTTACCACCGGCTTCAAGAGCTGAAGCATTGTCTGTAAATGAGATATACAGCGATTTTTCTGCTGCTTTGTATGAATACACAATAAGTGCAGATATTGCTGCTGCCAGAATGAGTATAAGAATAAGCAGGAACTTCAGAGTCCTGCGCTTTCTGCCTCTTGTGTTTGCTTCATTCTGTCCGGCTCTCATAGTCCACCATCCTCATTCAATATATTTAACCTTCCAGTGCAAGTATACCGCATTTACCTGTGCTGTGGTATTATCGGATACAGAAGACGAAACGGTAATAAGCCTGAAAGAGGACCTGATTAGCAATAACTGATAAATAAAGAACAGATCCCCGGTGCAGGAATCTGTTCTTTATTATGGTTTTAAGAGGAGAGGAAAAAAATGATTATCTCATTGTTATGTGTATGTCCATTACTGAAGGCGTATCCGGAATGCTGATAAGTGTGCCTTCGCAAGGTGTGCCGTTGACTGTAACTGATGCAACACCATGCTGTACACCGTCCGGATTATTCACTTCGATCCGGCATGTTGAACCGCGGAATTTGCGGGTGCAGCTGAAATGCTTCAGATCTGAAGGAATACAAGGATCTATGCGGATACCATCAAATTCAGGTTTGATACCCAGTATGTACTGGCTGATGCATGTAAATGTCCATGCGGCAGTTCCGGTCAGCCAGCTGTTCTTGCCTTCGCCGAAAGTCGCCGCGTCTCTGCCTGCGACCATCTGGCAGTATGCGTAAGGCTCTGTCCGGTGAATATCGCTGATATCTTCAAGATATACAGGGCATGTTTTTCTGAAGACCTTGAACGCGCGGTCTCCGTGACCGAGCATGGTTTCAGCACATGCTATCCACGGGTTGTTGTGACAGAAGATACCTGCGTTTTCTTTATATCCCGGCGGATAAGAAGTTATCTCGCCGAGCTCGAGATGATATCTGGTATATGCCGGCTGCAGGAGAACGATTCCGTAGTCAGTTTCAAGGTGCTTCTCAACACTTTCGAGTGCTGCCGCAGCCTCACCGGATTCAATACCGATTCCGGCCATGACACACATGCCCTGAGGCTCGATGAAAATCCTGCCTTCTTCGCAGGTGCTGCTTCCGACCGGATTGCTGAATGCATCGTATGCACGGATGAACCAGCTGCCGTCCCAACCCGAATCGAGAACTGCTTTGCGCATTTTCGCTGTTTGTGACAGAACATCTGAAGCTTCATCGGTTCTGCCGGTGTGTGTGAGTATCTCCGCAAACTCTTCTCCGTATTTTACGTACATTCCTGCGATAAATACGCTTTCGGCAACAGGACCCTCGCTTTGCCCTGTAATCTGGAAGCTTTCACCCGGATGTGCCGAGAAGCAGTTAAGGTTGAGGCAGTCGTTCCAGTCTGCTCTGCCTATCAGAGGAAGACCATGCGGACCGAGGTGCGTAGAAGTGTAATTAAAACTTCTGCGAAGATGATCGAGAAGCGGTGCGCAATCATCCGGATCACTATTGAATGTGCAAAGCTCATCAAGTATGCTGAAATCTCCTGTTTCACGAAGATAAGCTGCTGTACAGGCGATGAGCCACAGCGGATCGTCGTTAAAACCGCCGCCTATATCAGCATTTCCGCGTTTGGTAAGCGGCTGGTACTGATGATATGTGCTGCCGTCCGGAAGCTGAGTGTTTGCTATATCGATAATGCGCTCTCTTGCCCTTGACGGGATCAGATGGACAAAACCTAGAATATCCTGGCAGGAATCTCTGAATCCCATTCCGCGGCCGAGTCCGCTTTCGTAGTAACTGGCGGATCTGCTGAGGTTGAAAGTGACCATGCACTGGTACTGGTTCCATATGTTGACGAGTCTGTCGAGCTTAGGATCGCCTGTAGATACTGTGAAAGTAGACAGAAGATCTGTCCAGTACTCTTTCAGTGCCAGGAGAGCTGCGTCAAACTGACTGTCATCGGAAAAACCGGAAATCAGTTCATGAGCGGGTTTCTTGTTGATAACGCCGGGTGATTCGAACTTATCATCCTCAGGATTCTCACAGTAACCCAGTACAAATATGAAAGAACGGCTTTCGCCGGGTTCAAGACTGAATCTGAGATGATGGGAGCCGACAGGTGCCCATCCGTGAGCAATGCTGTTAAAGCTGGTTCCCCGGATGACTGCCTGAGGATCCCCCGGACCATTGTAAAGACCGATGAAAGAATCGCGGCTGGTGTCGAATCCGCAAATATCACTGTTAACAGAGAAGACTGCATAGTGATTTCTTCTCTCGCGGTATTCGGTTTTGTGGTAGATAGTGCTGCCTTCAACTTCAACCTCGCCGATGGAGAGATTTCTCTGGAAGTTTGAAGAGTCATCAGCAGCATCCCACAGACAGAACTCCACATAGCTGTACAGGTC
>JBGUIG010000154.1:0-61403 GCA_045112795.1 Anaerovoracaceae bacterium
TACGACTCCAGAAAGATACTATAATTCCTGGACACATCAGCCAAGATACTCAATGATTTAGACTCTACCAAAAGGGGTACACCTCAACCCGTTATTGAACCCCAGCTGATAGCCTGCAGAGTCCGAAACAATTCACCCCTCTGTAGCTATATTTCCTGATCATGGGTGAAATGATTCACCCCTCTGTATCTATATTCCCTGATCCCGGGTGAAATGATTCGCCCTTCTGTTTGATAATAATAAAAAAGCGCCCTGCGTTAAGCAGAGCGCCTTTTGCTGTTTATGAATCTTTATGAAACTGTATTGGGGACCTTCAGTTCATACGGATAAGCGTTGTTCAGAATCCAATCTGTGTCTAGAATCCGATCTTAGCTGCGAAGCCTTCGAGTGTGTCGAGGAATTCCTTGTCATCGAAGCAGTAACGCATTGTTGTGTATTCGCTTCTGAACTTCTTGACGTCTTCCTTGACATCCTTGTTTCTCAGGATGCAGTCTGCCATGATTGCAGCAAGCTTCTTGAACTCAGCTTCGCCGAATCCGAATCTTGTCATCTCGCTTACGCCCATTCTCAGAGCTCCGGATGCTGTGAAGCCTTCTTCGTCCGGTGTTGCCTGATAGTTGACGATGATGTTGTTCTTCTCAAGTCTGTTAGCGATCTCCGGTCCATCACCGTAACCTACGGAAACGATTACCTGATGTGTCTCTGTGAAGTCGATAGCAGGATCACCGCATACGTTCAGGCCTTCAGCCTTGAGAGCCTTAGCGAAGCACTTAGCGTTGTTGATGATGTTCTTCTGATACTCATCCTTGAAGGTGTTCATCTCGTATGCTGCCATAGCGAGACCGAGCATTGTTCCGAGGTGATGGTTGGAAACGCTGCCAGGGAATGCTCTTCTTTCAACTGTCTCCCACAGACCGTACTTGAGGTCGTCTTCTTTGTAGTTCATAGCTACGAGACCTCTCTGAGGTCCGAAGAATGTCTTGTGTGTTGAACCTGTAACGATTTCAGCACCTTCTTCGAATGGCTTCTGGAAGTAGTCGCCGGCAATACCGAGTACGTGAGCCATATCGTACATGATAGTTGTATCAAGACCCATGTCATCTACGAACTTGCGGATAGCAGCTACAGGCTCTTTGTGGAGAACCATTGACTTACCGAAGATGATGAACTCAGGCTTATACTCTTCGATTACCTTCTTGGTCTCTTCTACGTCGATCTTGAAGATGTTGTCCTTGCATACAGGGAAGTTAACAACTGCGCTTCTCTCTGTCTTTGGATCAACAGCAACATAGTCATGCAGAGCGCCCATCGGCTGAGCTGAAAGGTGTCCGCCCTTGATGATGTGGTTGTTCAGAATATATCCGAGTCTCTGTGGTGTAACCTTTCTGTTGAGTCTGTTCTTCCAGTCCATGAGAGCTGAGAAAGCGCACATGTTGGACATCTGTCCGGAGATGACTCTTGTCTCTACCTCTGTGCAGCCGAAGTACTTCTTGAGTTCGTCAACTGCGATCTGCTCAGCTTCATCAATAAATCCTGTTCCCTGATAATAGAAGATGTCCTTGTCATAGAAGGATTTAACTTTCTTGTGCTCAGCGTAACGTGCACTTGGGTCACTCGCGCAAAGCATCTGAACTGCCTTGGATGGAGTATTCTCTGACGGAATGAGGTTGATGCACTCTTTCTGTCTCCAGAGGTGGTTTCTCTCTGCCTTCTTGAGGAGGTTGAGTGCCTTCGATACTCTTGGCTCATCTGTGAATTCCATCTGGCTGATTTCTGTTCCGTAAATCATAGGACGGGCAAAAGGAGGAGCCATTGTGTCGAGGTGTTTCTCAACGATCGCAGCTTTGAGTCTCTTGCCTCTCAGATCTACTTCTACGATGTCATCCGGAAGGATGTCGCAGTCGATGTAGCACAGACCGATTGATCTCGTAACTACTTCATCTGTGATAACGCTCTCGAGTCCTTCACCCTCTGCCTTGTAGTAAGGTACCATTGTACCGGATGTTGTGAATCCTACGAGTTTGCCGTCCTTGTAGATGTCCATTCCCTTACGGAGAACGCCTCTGTCGATAAGTGCGATCGGCATTACTCTTCTCGGAAGAACATCTGACATGCTGTAGTCTCTGTTCTGAACTTTGTCGAATGCTTCTTTCTGCTTAGCGAGTGCTTCGCGTCCGATGTAGTCACCCTTGCGGTCTGAGAAGGATACTGCGAACTTAGCCAGTGAAACAGCAAAGATAGGCATCGGAATGTCATCTGGTCCAGGCTCTTCACCAGGCTCGAAATACATTTCATGTCCATAGAGAGGCATTCCGGCTTCGAGTCTCAGAGTGTCACGAGCACCGAGAGCTGCAGGCTTAGCGCCGAGCTCTTCCATTCTCTTCCAGAACCACTCTGCGTCCTCAGACTTAACGAATACTTCGTATCCGAGAGGCTCACCGGTATATCCTGTCTTAGCTACATATGCTTCATGTCCTTCGAAATCAAGATGGTTGAGTGCGTTCTTCCATGGCTCTGTAACAGCAACTCCGCCTGCGAGCTGTGTCAGGAGTTCTTTGCTCTTAGGGCCCTGAACAGCAACGGAAGCCCAGTCAGCTGTGATGTTAGTAAGTGTGCAGTCATAGTCCTTGATAACCTCGTTCAGATGCTCAAGGTCCTTGTCAGTGTTGCCTGCGTTTACGATCAGCAGGTAACGGTCTTCGGAGAAGCGATAGAGATATGCGTCATCGATAGCTTCACCTTTCTCGTTAGGGATGATGCAGTACTGAGCCTTGTTAAGGTCAAGTGCCTCTACATTGCTTGTCAGTACGTGCTGCAGGAATTTGACCATATCCGGTCCTTCAACGATGAGTCTTCCCATGTGAGATACATCGAAAAGTGAGCAGAAATGTCTTGTGTAAAGGTGCTCTGCAATAATTCCGGACGGATACTGAATCGGCATATCCCATCCGCCGAAATCTACCATCTTGCCGCCTTCTGCGACATGCACGTCATAAAGCTGTGTGCGTTTAAGCTCTGCCATTGTTTTTTCCTTTCTCCTTACATATTCAATGGTGGGTTAACAATAAGCGACAAATAAAATAAGCATAGTAATCCCTGGATCACTATGCCCCCGTCATTACCTGAGAGATTCCCTTCTGCAAAAAATAAATATTCATAGCTTCCGGTTGCCCCTTTGGTGCGTGCTCTCCGGCGCGCTCTCCGAAGTATCGTCCCGATCCGATCCTTTTGCCTGAGAGTTTTCGCATTCACCTTCGGCGTCATTTCCAAAGTCACATTCAGAGTGTTTATCGTGAATCTGACTGGAGATGAGCTCTCTCGGACCGTTCAACCGATCATATATATTTGACCATATAAGTATATCATTCTGCTGAGATTCGGGTCAATAATTGACAGTCCACCGACACGCAATCATCACAATTCAAAGTGTTCACATTATTGCTGATCCGGCAGTCTGAGGTATTCGGTACGTATTTCACCTTATTACTGATTCTGCAATCTGCGGTATTCAGTCCGTATTTCACCGGCTGTATACAATGATCCGAAAGCCAGGACCGGATTGTCTTCGTCCATGCAGCAGCGCACTGCTTCAGATATCGACTCAAAGGAAACCGCAGGAACGCCCCTGCCTATTATGATTTCTGCCAGTTCTGCGGCCGGCAGGCCTTTACCTCCCGGAGGTGTTACGCAGCAGCATTTTTCTGTTACAGGCAGCAGTGTATCAAGGACACCCATATAGTCCTTGTGCTCCTGTATCCCGATCAGCAGGGTTACCTTGTCATCAGGCAGATATTCCCTGATGGATTCAGCTGCTGCCTGTGCACACTGCTTATTATGTCCGCCGTCCAGTATGAAAAGCGGTTTTCTGCTGAGAATCTCGAATCTTGCCGGCCAGTGTACATCTGCCAGGCCTTGCCTCACTGCCTCATCAGGTATAATCCAGCCCTGCATCCGCAGCGCCCGCACAGTCTCCAATACTACAGAGACATTCCTGAGCTGATGTTCACCGTGGAGCGGCAAATGGTATTCCCCGCCTTTCCACTCGAATTTCTGGCCGTCCAGATTTCTTCCGGTCAGCCTGACTTCTGACGGATCTGCGAAAACTAACGGAACGGCGCATTCCCTCGCTTTGCGTTCGATGACAGCCCTGACTTCAGGCTGGTTATCATATGCTACTGCTATGCAGCCAGGCTTGATGATGCCGCTCTTGGTTCCGGCAATCTCTTTAAGCGTATCACCGAGAAACTCTCTGTGCTCCAGGCCTATGTTAGTGAGCACAGCTGCCTCCGGCGCGTCTATTATGTTGGTGCAGTCAAATTCTCCGCCCATACCGGTTTCGAGCACGACTATATCGCATTTTTCCTCCAGAAAGTAGCAGAATGCAACTGCAGTCACCATTTCAAACCAGCTCGGATGACCTTCCATCGACTCTACAGCGCTTCTGAGCCTCCCGGTTATCTCCGTGAGCCGGTCCTCCGGTATGTTCTCTCCGTTCAGCTGAATCCGTTCACGGAAGTCCTCGATGTGAGGGGATATATACAGTCCTGTCCGGTATCCGGCAACCTTAAGCACCGAAGCGAGCATAGCACAGGTGCTGCCTTTGCCGTTGCTTCCGGCCACGTGAACAAAACGGAGTCCTTTGTGGGGATCTCCGAGTCTGTTCATAAGTTCCTTCATTCGCACGAGGCCATTGCGGGACTTGCTCCAGGTATAATTCTCGAGATAAGCCCTCGCTTCTTCATAATTCATATCTTCAGTTCCTGTTCCTATGGCTGAGTTAGCCGGCTCAGTGTTCACTTCTGAGCACGAGTTCACGATCAGTGTTCACTTCTGAGTGCGAGTTCACGCAGGGAGTTGTATATGTCTTCTTCCTTAGGAGGGCAGCCTTTGATGCAGAAGTCAAACAGCGCAGTACAGCTGCCTACTCCCAGTTTGCCGGTCTTGCCGCGGTGGCCCTGTCCGATGCTTACCTTATCCGGCAACTTGTCCAGCAGACCTTCCTCTCTCAGGCGGTCCAGCGCCGGGATCAGAACTCCGTAGCAGGCACTGCATGAGTCCACTTCATCAACCGCATAGCTGACATCCAGAATCCTGTGCGACGGCAGATCCTCGTAAGGCTCGCCTTCACATGTGATCAGCCTGAGTTCAGACAGGTCGCTGCTGCCTATGCCGAGACTCTCTGCAAGTCCGATATATTCAACCTCATCAGTCCGGTATCCGAGCAGAGAGCATACATAAGCGTCTGTCAGCACAGGATCTGCAGCTGCCATAACGCAGTTGCGTACGACCGGGCTGCCTCCTTCCTCAAATGACAGATCTCCGCATATGTGATCGATAACGATGAAATCCTGGTGGATTCCGGCGTTAAGGTGCGCTATCGGTTTATGAAGACCCATGGTGTGAAATCTTCTCTTCTCTGTATTAGGAATAAGCCCCTTCATGTTCTTGAGAGCACATGTGATGTTGGTCTGGCAGTGTCCCTTGAGTACAGGCACATTGATCAGGAAATCCCAGTCTCTTACGCATCTGCAGATATCAAGATCCATGCCGCCGCAGTCAACAGTAATGCCTTTCTGTTTCTGCATATCTATCAGCTGCACGCCGTATTCCCGTGCCAGGGAATTGTATCCGCAGTAATCAAATGCTTCTGCGGTCTTGTCGCCGACCCATGACCCCTCTGCAACTACAATGTTACGGTAGCCTCTTTCCTGCAGGAACTCAATGATGCCTGCGACTACCTCCGGATGTGTGGTTCCGCCGAACTTCGCCGGTGCCGGTGTTACCAGGTTGGGTTTGACTGCGATCACTGACGACGTGTCTGGCAGCATCGCATCAAGACCCGCCTGCACCAGCAGGCGCTTTGTCATATCCTTATAGTCAGTCCCGTATGACCGCCATATCTCATTTCTTTCCATTTCTGGCTCTTTTCTCCTCTTGCTCCGGTTCCGTTTTCACAGCATTCCTGCTGCAGAATCGGGCAAAATAGCTGTCAGTCTGTGTCTTCTTTCGCGTATAATAATAAAGTAAACAATTTCGGACGTAAATATTGTATATTGAAAAAAAGCATTGATGCATACACAAGCTTCAGAAAGGAGATCTAAATGAGTATCAAGGAATATGCGCAGGAAATGATCGATATGGATCCGGTATTCCAGGACCTGGCTGATCAGAAAGAAACTCTGTGGATCAATGGCGCCCACCTGCCATTCAGCATGGTTGACGGCGTATGTCAGCTTGTTGTAAATGACGACGACATCGCTGATGCAGAGAAGAGGCTCCATCGCTTTGCACCATACATCAAGAAATGTTTCCCTGAAACTGCGGAGGACGAGGGTCTGATCGAATCACCTCTGAGGGATATCAGCGGGATGCAGCAGGCTCTGATCAAGACTTATGATGCGGAAATCCCGGGCAGACTCCTTCTCAAGATGGATTCACATCTGCCGATTGCAGGTTCGGTCAAAGCCAGAGGAGGTATCTACGAGGTTCTCAAACATGCGGAAGATCTCGCTCTCGAGGCAGGCATGATTACAGAAGATGACAATTATGAGAGATTTGCTGATGATGATTTCAAGGAATTCTTCGGCAAGTACACTGTACAGGTAGGTTCAACCGGCAATCTCGGTCTTTCCATCGGAATCATGAGTGCTTTTCTTGGATTCAAGGTCAAAGTGCACATGTCCGCTGACGCCCGTCAGTGGAAGAAGGATATGCTGAGAAGCAAAGGAGTAGAGGTCATCGAGTATGATGACGATTATTCGAAGGCAGTACAGGAAGGTCGCAGGCTTTCCGACCTCGATCCATCGAGTTATTTTGTAGATGACGAGTACTCGCTGCCGCTCTTCCTTGGTTACGCTGTTGCTGCTGAGAGACTCAGGGCACAGCTTGAAGAGATGGATATCTATATAGATGTTGATCATCCGCTGATTGTATATATCCCATGCGGCGTCGGCGGTGCTCCGGGCGGAATCTGCTACGGCCTCAAGAGAGTATTCGGTGATGATGTTCACGTATTCTTCTGCGAGCCGACCCTCTTCCCTTCGGTCCTGATCGGTATCGCATCAGCAAGATATGAAGACAGCAATGTTTCGGACTTTGGCCTTACCGGAATGTCCGCTGCTGACGGTCTTGCATGCGCAAGTCCATCCGGCCTCGTCACAAGACTCTGCGGCAATTTGGTTTCCGGCGACTTTACTGTAAGAGATGCGATTCTCTTCGATTATATGAGGATGCTCAAAGAGACCGAGGATATCTTCATCGAGCCATCCAGCTGCGCGGCATTCACCGGTCCGGTCACTCTCATGAAGTTCGAAGACGGCAGAGATTACCTTGAGCTGTGGGGACTCGACGAGTCAGCCATGGCCAACGCAACTCAGATCTGCTGGGCTACCGGTGGCAGGCTTGTACCGGATGACATCTGGGATAAGTACATGAATACTTATCTGTAGGGAATTCTTGCTAAGTTAAATTAAAAAAGTGCAGGTTCTGCTGTCAGTTCATGGCAACAGTGCCTGCACTTTTTTGCTGCTTTATGCGGTTTCTGGTTTTAAAAGTTTTCTCTTTTACTATCTTCTGCTTTTACCGTCTATTGCATGAATAACATGCAGCCTCGGTAATGACTGCATCTGTCCGGCAGTCGAAAGAATCCGCCGGGATCTCATCTGCTTTCTGGACTTCAAATGCTGCTGCAATCACTTTCGCATTCGTGCAAAGCGGCAGGTATCTGTCATAGAATCCTCCGCCCATTCCGAGACGCCGGCAGTGTTCGTCGAATGCGGAGCATGGACAGATTACGAGGTCTATCGCTTCAGGGTCAACTGATACGCCACGTTCCGGATCAGGCTCCCGGATTCCGAATGAGCCACTGTCCTTCCACGCATCATTTCCTGATCCGGGTTCAACCGCAACCATTTCAGTTTTACTCACGCACAGAGGATATACGATACGCTTGCCGCCACTTCTCGCATCATCCTCCAGATCATCGAGTTTTACCTCGCCTTTTACCCACTTATATATAAAGATGACATCTGCCGATCTGTATTCCGGTATCTCTGTAATACGCCGGCAGATTTCCCGCGAGAAAAGAACTCGCTCTTCCTCTGAAAGCGATTCACGGGCGCGTATTCTGTCCTTGCGTAGCGTCTTTTTTTCTATTGAGAGGGTTGCGTGGTTCATTTTTTCGGTTTTCTGCTTTCTGTTTGCCTATTCTGCGGCTTGCCCTTCCTGATCTGCAGTATTGCTTTGGTCCTGTTTTCCTGTCTTAGCAGTACCCGACCGCAAGTCCCATGAGCAGAATTGCAGACGTCACGATGAGATTGAGAACCTGGAATTTCCATGAATACCTGAACCATTCGCTGTAACTCACATCGGACAGTCCGAGCGTTATCAGAAGTCCTGCGTTTGTCGGGTAGATCACGTTGCTGAATCCATCGCCGAACGCAAAAGCGACAATAGCGAGCTGCATGCTGATACCGAAAATCTGTGCCAGCGGAGCGATGATAGGTATCAGCAGGAATGCTTTGGCGGAACCTGACGAAATGAAGAAATTCATCACCAGGCAAATCGCATATATAAACAGAATAACGCCTGCCTTCGGCATGTTTTCCGCCATGCCGGCCGCCGAGTGCAGCAGCGTATCCAGGATTTTGGATTCGGTCATTGTGTACTTGATCGACGATGCCATCAGAATCATCAGAATCGATGGTGCAATTGCTGCTATTCCCTGTACGAAAGTCCTGCCCAGCTCTCTTCCGCTCATCCCGGATATAAGTACCGATGCGATGCCTGCTGCAAGGAACATCAGCGCCACGATTATCATCGTGTAATCCTGCAGCGCGGTTATGAAGCTTGAGCTGAGTACGATCAGTATGCCTATTCCGAGAATGATTCCGAAGACTTTGAGACCCCGGTCCATTTCAGCATCAGGTGTGAATCCTTCTGCCAGACCTTCTGTCTGTTCCCGTTCTGAATCAGCCGCCCTGTCCATATTAAGGGCATGCTTTCTCACAAACCACAGCAGAAGAATGTATATGAACACGAATGATAGCACTCTGAGCCATATGCCGCTGAACATCGGCAGTCCGGCGAGGCTCTGTGCGACTCCTATCGTAAAAGGGTTGGCAATTCCCGCTGCAAAGCCACAACCTGCTGCAAGTAGTGACATAGCGACACCCGTTACTGAGTCCCACCCCAGTGCTAATGCCAGAGCGACCACAATAGGCGCCATCGGTATTACTTCCTCAAACGATCCGACAAGCGATCCCATAGCCATGAAGAAGAATACCAGGACCGCCATCAGTTTATATTTTACGTTTCCGAACCTGTCGACGATCCTGCCGAGCATGTAATTCATAAGGCCGCCCGCTGACAGCGAATTGAACACGCCTCCGATAACGAGCAGGAATATGAGGACTGCTATAATCGTTCCCGAACCCTCTGCGGTCAGCACAAGGAATGGAGACAGTATCCATTTCCAGAAAGGGATTCCCCCATCAACATATTTGAATCCCGCTTCAGTATCTATTACTGTGTTGCCGTTCGCATCAGTTATTCTGGCGTATTCCCCGCCCGGAACAACCAGTGTCAGTATGTAGGTAGCAACCATCAGCACAAAAATGATGCCGATCGCTATCAGAAAGGATCTGACCCCTATATTGATTCCCTGATTTTCATTTCCGGTCCGGCCGCCTTTTTTCGTCTGTTTAGTATCTGTTGTATCCGGCATGTCCCGCTCTCCCTTCTGCTGATCAGAAGCAGATAACCTATACGTGCTTCATCATGTATTTATAGTAGTCAACTGCAGGCACAAGAGTATCGATTCCGACGCACTCATTGATGCCGTGTATTGATTCCAGCTGTTCTTTGTCTATTTTAAACGGCAGGAATCTGATGCACTGATCGCATACCCGGCCGAAATATCTCGAATCGGAACCGCCTGTCATGATGTAAGGTGTGCACGCTGTGACTCCCGGCACCGTCTCTCTGACCGCATCCTCAACGAGTCTGAACGCTTTGCCCCTGAAATCCGCAAGACCGGATTCAACGCTGTTCTCGACTATCTCTGTCTCAAGTCCGAATTTCTTCGCTGCCTTGGTGATGGCTTCAATCGATGCAGCCATTCCCTGATGGTGCGAACACCTCATGTCTCCGAGCACCCATACTTCTCTCGGGATCACATTCGGAGCCTGTCCGCCGCCTGCCATTGTGAAAGCGATAGTTGTCGTTACCAGAGCATTTGTGGTCGGTCCGAGCATAGGCATCAGCACCTCGAGAGGTTTTTTCAGCTTGTCTGCTTTTCCGAGGATCTTGCCTGTGCTGCCCATGTGCGGAGCAATCCTCTTCAGCATTTCGGCTATTGTCGGCGACACTTCGACATCGAACACCTTGTGGCGCTCTACATAACTCATGAACTTTCCGAGCCTGACAAGAGGCGTGTTCTTAGCCGGTGTAGAAGCATGCCCGCCTTCCGACCTTGCCGTAAACTTAAGGTTGACCACGCTTTTCTCGCCGACACCGATCATTGCAAAGAATCCTTCCGCGCCGCTGATCGGCTCTTTGACTATGTCGCCGCCTTCATCGAATACCATCTCCAGCCTGATTCCGTTGTCCAGCATCCAGGTGGATATCTCATCCGCTCCCTGTCCGAACGTTTCCTCATTGCACGCAGTCTCGAGGAAAATGTCTCCGGATGGAACAAAGCCTTCAGCAGCAAGCTCATTAGCCGCAGTAAGCATAGCCCACAGTCCGCCCTTGTCATCAAGAGTTCCACGGCCCCAGATTTTTCCGTCAGCGATTTCCGCACTGAAAGGCGGATGCAGCCACCCCTCCGGATCAGCCGGGACAACATCATAGTGATTCATGAACATCACAGGCTGTTTGCCGGTGTCCCTGCCTTTCCACCTCATCAGAAGAGAACCGTTAAAATCCGTAATCTCGCACGCAGCGAAGATGTCAGGGAAAAGCTCCCTCATCAGGCTGCGGAACTTCTCAAAATTCTCAGGACTGCTTCCGCGTTCCGGGTCAGAAACAGTATCGAGTCTGATCATCTTCTGCAGATTTTCTATGTATCTTTCCTGTCTGCTCTTTTCCATTATTTCATCTCCCCCTGAGTTCAAACTGGTCAAAAACTTCTCGAATTTAAGCATAAAACAATGTATAATCGGCGTTGACTTATACCGTTACATTAAGAGTACTGATAAATGAGCAACAACACACCGGGAAACGACAAATACCGACTGGCCATATTAGCCAGCATAGGTTACTGCACGATATACGGCTTCAGTTTCATGTTTTCGCGTATCGCGCTTATGCATACCAGCGCAGACATGCTGCTGGCAATCAGATTTCTGACTGCCATGCTGGTTATGCTGCTTCTTGTTGTTACCGGCGTATTCAGTATTGATCTTCGAGGCAAGCCTGTCGGCAAATTCCTGTTATTGGGTCTCTGCCAGCCTGTCATATATTTCATTTGCGAAACCGCGGGCATCCAGTATACCAACTCGTCATTCGCCGGAATCATGATTTCCCTGATTCCGATCGTGACAGTTATCATGTCTGCCATATTCCTGCACGAGAAAGTCAAGCTCAGCATCGTGGGCTGGATCCTCTGCTCGGTCGTCGGCGTGTTCATAATTTCCTCAGCACAGACCAGTTCCGGAGCGATTCAGCTTAAGGGCGTTTTTTATCTCCTTGGAGCGGTTATCTCTGCCGGTGTTTTCTATCTGATCAGCCGGTCCGTCGCCGGTGCTTTCACGCCTTTCGAGCGTACATTCATCATGATGGTTATGGGCTGTGTCTATTTCACGGGCAAAGCGGCAGTAAGTGCCGGTCCGGAGTTTTTCCCTATGCTCAAAGCAGGTGTTGTGGATGCGGGCGTTATGATTCCTGTTCTGTATCTGGCCGTTATTTCATCGGTCGGCGCTTTCCTGCTGCAGAATTTTGCAATAACCTATCTCGATGTAGCCACAGCTATAGTATTCGAAAACATAATCCCTATCGTTTCTGTTGTTGCCGGAATAGTATTCCTTAAAGAGCCTTTCTCCGCTATGCAGCTTGCAGGCATTGTCCTGATTCTGCTCGGCGTATGGAAAGTCTCCTCTGCAGAAAAGTAGCTGTATTTCATGCATTAAGCCGCTGCTTTTCACGCAGCGCTGTTCGCTTTTCGACTCTACACAGCTCTGTACGCTTTTCGAACTTCCCCTGCCATGTACAATGAACCGAAAGCAATTACAGGCTCTGAGCCTGCTTTGCACTCTTTGACTGCATCCTGAATTGATGCATAGTATTCCGCATAGACTCCCCTGCCGCCGATTATTCCGGCAAGCTCGAATCCGTTCAGGGCTCTGTCACTTGGAGGGGTGATGCATACGCATTTATCCGCATATGGCAGAAGTGTATCCAGAACTGCCACATAGTCTTTGTCTTTCAGTATCCCGATGAGCAGTGTTACTTGGGTATCCGGAAGATACTTGCTGATGGAAGCTGCGACCGCCTCAGCGCACTGCAGGTTGTGACCGCCATCCAGAATGAACAGCGGGTCTGTTCCGAGCACTTCGAATCTCGCCGGCCACTTTACCGAAGCCATTCCTTTCTGCACGGCATCATCCGGAATAATCCAGCCGCGCTTTCTGAGCACCTCAACCGCAGTCAGCACAACTGCTGCGTTTCTCACCTGGTACTCTCCGACCAGCGGCAGATCGATTTTCAGGCAATTTTCTTCTTCATGCCCGGCATATTCGTCGGCATATCCGGCAGTATCTGACAGATTCCCGGCGCCGTTTTCCGCTGCGGTCTTCTCCCATATAAGGTGCTGTGCCGTCAGATCGGCGCTGGTTATATTGATTCTGTCAAAGTCAGCCACCGTCAGGCTGCACCCTTTTTCCGCACAGACTCCGCTGAAAACATCCATTACTTCAGGCACATTCGGATAAGCGACAACATCCGCACCTCTCTTGATTATTCCCGCCTTATTTCCTGCGATCTCCGCGAGAGTCGTTCCAAGATACTCCGTGTGATCATATCCGATGTTGGTGATTACGCACACATCCGGCGCGTCAATCACATTCGTTGAATCAAATCTGCCTCCGAGTCCGACCTCGAGCACCACAACATCGCACTTCATTTGTGCAAAGTACAGCATTCCTATGGCCGTGATGATTTCGAACTGCGACGGATGGTCTTCCATTGTATCCGCGGCGGCTTTTACCGTCTCTGTCAGTTCACACAGAGCTTCATCGGATATCGGGACTGCATCAACCTGTATCCTCTCTGTAAAATCTTCGATAAATGGCGATGGATACATGCCTGTCCTGTATCCCGCCGCTCTCAGGACCGACTCCAGCATAGCGCAGGTTGATCCTTTGCCGTTTGTTCCTGCAACGTGAACGAACCGCAGCTTCTTCTGCGGATCACCTACCTTGCTGAGGAGTTCAAATGTGCGCTCAAGACCGAGCTTCCACTGACTCCATGTAGCAGAATTAATATATTCCAGTGCCTGTTCTTTGTTCATCTTTTGCTTTTTACTCTATTCTGATTATCTGATCCCGACAGTTTCATGTCTGCATATGATTCCGTCAGTTTCATATCTGCCTGTTTCTGCCTATTTACTGAATACTTCAAGGCTCTTATCGAGAATACCGTTCATATGCGCAATTGCAGTTCCGTAATTCGTCATCGGGATTCCTGCGTCTGCAGCACATTTAAGGCGGTATTTCATTTCCTTTTCATTAAGCATGCAGCCTCCGCAGTGAACGATGAGACTGTACTGCTCCAGTTCCAGCGGAAATTCCGTGCCGCTGGTGAATTCGAACTGAACATCCTTGCCGGAATGTTTTCTGATCCAGGCAGGAAGTTTTTCTGTTCCTATGTCTCCGCACTGTCTGTGGTGAGTGCATCCCTCTGAAATCAGGATCGTATCACCGTCCTGCAGATGGTCAAGTGCATGCGCTCCCTCAACCTGTGCATCGAGGTCTCCTTTGTATCTCGAGAAAAGTACCGAGAACGATGTGAACGGAATATCTGCAGGTGTCTCTTCAGCTACGCGCTTGAAAACCTGGCTGTCTGTGATTACGAGAGCAGGCTTGCGGCCAACCGAGTTGAATACTTCTTTAAGTCCGTTTTCCTTGACCACTACTGCGACCGCATCAGACTCCAGAATATCTCTGATTGTCTGCTGCTGAGGCAGTATCAGTCTTCCCTTCGGCGCTGCTTTGTCGATCGGTATTACCAGGACAACAAGGTCATCCGGTTTGAGCAGATCGCCTACAATTCTCTTATCCGAATCCTCTGTAGGGGCAAGCCTTGCGATCAGCTCCTTGAGCTCATAAATATTGGTCTTATCTGTAGCGCTTACCCAGATTATCTGCGAATCCTCTACGTTGTATTTCGCGGTGGCACCTGCATTAAGCGCCTGTTTCAGAGCTGAAGTCACTGCTGCTTTGTCTTCGTCTGCCGTCAGGTCGGCTTTGTTCAGCACGATTGCATAAGGAATGTTCTTATCCAGAATTCTGCGAAGTATTCTGAGGTCTTCATCCGTAAAGCCCGCGCTTCCGTCAATCACAAGAAGTGCGATGTCACTCTTGTTAAGCATCTGATATGCTTTGCGGATTCTGAGCTCACCAAGCTGTCCTTCGTCATCGAGGCCCGGCGTGTCTATCATTACAACAGGACCGAGCGGCAGCAGCTCCATCGCTTTCTGGACCGGATCGGTTGTTGTACCCAGCACATCCGAAACAATAGCCAGATTCTGACCGGTCAGAGCATTGATGACGCTGGACTTGCCGGCATTACGCCTGCCGAAAATGCCTATATGTATACGTTCACCTGAAGGTGTATTGTTAAGACTCATAGCCGTCCTCCTCAATTATTCATTCATAACGTCATTATAATACATAGTGCACCAATCTGTGTCATTGGGGATAATCCTTTTGGGCACATTTCTCCATATTAGTTAGCGGGCAGATAGTGTCATCATCCAGATTTCCGGACGACATCTCGGATAATTCACCCGCTACGGAACGTATTATGGTATTATGAATAACAGCAATCGTTTAACATAGAGAGGATTCCCGAAATGACTAAAGCAGACAGATATCTTGTAAATGATATACACAATATTCTCGACAACGGATACAAGGATGAGAATCCGCGTCCGAAATATGAGGACGGAACTCCGGCGCACACGATCAGCGTCAATCATGTAATGCGTAAATACGACCTCTCGAAGGGTGAATTCCCGATCTGCACTCTTCGCCGGCAGGCATGGAAGACCGGCATCAGGGAAATCTTCACGATTTACAAGAACCCGACCAACGTCCTTTCCGAGATGGAAGAGATGGGTGTCACCTGGTGGGGTCCGTGGGATATTGGCGACGGCACAATCGGCCAGAGATACGGCGCTACCGTAAAGCGCTATGATCTCATGAACCAGCTGATCGACAATATCAGGAAAGACCCTTACGGCCGCCGCAAGGTCGTTTCCCTGTGGCAGGAGACCGATCTTCACGAGACCCCGGGCCTTGCCCCATGCGCTTTTCTTACAATATGGAATGTCCGCGGCGATTATCTTGATATGGTGCTCGTTCAGAGATCAGGCGACATGCTGACCGCGTCCGGCGCAGGCGGCATCAACGAGATTCAGTATGCCGCGCTTCTGATGATGATCGCCAGAGTTACGGGCAAAGAGCCGGGTGTCTTTACTCATTTTGTTGCTAATGAGCAGATTTACGACCGCCACATGGAAAACGCTGATGAAATGCTCAAAAGAGCTGCCGAGCTCGAAGCTGCAGAGAATGCCGCAGATGCTGAGGGCAAAGCTCCGGCTGCGCCTCAACTGGTTCTCCACAAGGATTCCGGCTGCGAGTTCAGTGATATCACGCTCGAGGATTTCGAGATGCTGGATTACGAGCCTCTCAAGCCTCAGCTGAAGTTTGAGTTAGGTATATAGTGTAGTCTGAGCTCTGCACACCAGCATGCCTGCTCTCACGCACAGCTGCTCACACCATAGTTACAGCATAATCACAGAAACAAATGAGATGCTTCAGTCTGAATAATCAGCCGGAGCATCTCTTTTTCTGTAACAATTGGTCTCCCTTCTGCACTGTCTGGTAATCAGACAGCCTTCTCAAGCAAGTCCTCTATTCTGCAGCCCAGTGCCCGGGCAAGCATTCCGAGGCTCTCCGCCTGGGCTCTGTTGATATCCTTATTCCTTTGCTCATACATCTGTATAGACCTGAGCGAAACTCCGCTCAGTTTCGCAAGCTCGCTCTGCGAGCAGCCGTAAGCCGACCGAATACGCTTCAGATTTGTTTCCGGCAGGAGCTTTGACCTCCTCTCGTCCATGGTTTCGGCAATTTTAGTTACATCTGCCTCATGCAGCACCGGATACATTGCGCTGATCTCATCGTACGATGCAATGCGGAAGATCTCACGGTATCTCATCGCTCTCAGCCACTGATAATAGCAGACAGCCCAGCCACACCAGTAATCAGGTGTACGTTCGTACTGATCCTCAATGGTAACAACCGGGACTTTTCCGGTGGTTTCTTCAATGATATCCAGCGCCAGCTCTGTTCCGCTCATGCCGATGAGGTATTTAGGTTCGCCGTTTTCAAGTCTCCGGCAGATCGAGGAAGATGCGAACATTTCCGCATAATCGTTTCGGTCCAGGCCAAAATCATTGATTGCAAAGTCGAACATTTCTCCGAGATTGGACATCGCCTTATTCAGGAAGATTTCGCGGTATGCGTGGATCATCATTCTTCACCTGCCCTCTGATTATATCTATCATATACAGACCGTCTGAATCGGCCTCACTTATTTTTCTGAAATCCACCTCTGCCTGCAGCGCCCTGGCCTTCCTTGCCGGATAATACTTGCTGCTGTCAGCGACTGCAAAGTCCACAAACACTATGTTGTCAAATGCTGCACGTGACTTAAGAACTATCTGTTCTCCGAGTTTGCCGAGTTTCATTGCCGATGCCAGCTGCTCAACTGTAATCGCATTATTCAGAAAAGCATCTGCAAAATCGTAGTACGCGTCATCCGCGCGGTATCCTTTAATAACATCGTACACCTCTGTATTCAACGCAAAATTATCTTCAAGATACCTTTTTGCTTTGCCTGCAATCGGAGTTCCCGGTCTGAACAGCCTGTTGGAAATGAGGACCGCTGCCCAGTTGAGAATCGTGTATTCAGAGCTGTTCAGGTCGAGCACATTCAGGTATTCCTGATCCAGCAGATAATGATTGGCAAAGCCATCGTTCAGAGATGAGCAGGCCCATTCCTTGGCCAGCTCCTCATTCTCAGTGCAATAAAAACCGAGGCCGTAATCATTGTATCTGCGGCCTTTACCGTATTCCGGCTGTCTGACTATCTCCTGTGATCCGTGATAGAGGTGAATAAGATCGCTCATGTCTGTCTCCTTTGCGGAGTAATTATATCACCGTGGTGATATAGCGCGCAATAGGATTTGCCGCCCTCTTTATCAGTGCAAAGCCATCCGTTGCAGCTATCCATCCGTTGCACTATCCATCCGTTGCAGCTATCCATCCGTTGCAGATATCTGCCTGTTTTGCGCAAGCAAAAGGACAGGCTGCGGTATTTCGCTTGTGCCTGTCCGTATATCTGATGATGTACTATTGAATTGGTTATCGGCAGCATCGCACCTAAGCTGCCGGCCTTGCTTTGCGTCCGTTGCCCGTTACCTTGGACAGAGTCTTGAGTATCGGCGGTGAAATGAAGCCGAGCACAATGCCTTTGCCGATTGCGGTGACAAGTCTGATGAGAATCATGCCTGTAATAATCGTCGGATAATAGTATCCGAAAATCTTGGAATCAGCATAAATCGCACCTGTATTGAGGAGGCAGATAAGCACCTCGCAGATCAGGAATATAATCAGAATCTGCTTGCGGTCATTGTTGAAGTTATACTTCTTTGCATACAATCCGGCCAATCCTCCGACAACCACAAACGGAAGAATCCAGAGAATAGTGGTTACCGTAATACCGTAACTCAGCAGCTGATACAGAAAAATGCCAATAGCAGCTACTATAATTCCATCTGAAGGTCCGTACATCAGTGCCGCCAGTATTACCGGAAAGTCCTCCAGCGATACCTTCATGATATTGCCAATTCGTATCGACATAAATCCCAGCACAACGCACATAGCCGCCAGAAGAGCGTCGGTTACGAGCTGCTGGGTGCGTGTCCGTCCGGTTCTGTTTGCAAATTTTATATCCATAATAAAAACTCCTTTCCGGCATCAGCCTACCTAAAACATTAAGATAAAACTATTGCCACAAAGAAGTCTCTGGGGCAACGGAAGCGGAGATGACACCGCGGACCATTACTCGGATATCAGTTCCGAAAGCATGTCCTTCGTCTGCAGACAACTTCCCATCCTGCAGCACTTGACGCGTCATTCCTACTTTACCAATAGGTTCTTTCGTGTTCTATTGTGATTGAATAATATCAGCAAATAATCCCTCAGTCAATTGTCAACTGCTAATTATAGGGCAAAACTAAAGGCAGCACATGCTGCCTTTTTCTGTCGTATCATTTCTTGTATGCGTAATAGTATGCGAACGGGATAACTACTGCGCCTCCGATCAGATTGCCTATGGTTACCGGGATCAGATTTGCAACGAAGAAAGCACCCCAGCTTACATCTGCTCCGAGGAAGATTCCGAGCGGAATATATGTCATGTTTGCTACGCTGTGCTCGAATCCTGCGAAGACGAACATCATGATCGGGAACCAGATGGCAAAAATCTTGCCGATCATATCCTTGGCTCCTGCCTGCAGCCAGCATGCGAGTACGACGAGGATGTTGCAACCGATGCCGCGGATCAGTGCAGGGCCGAACGGAATCGAAGTCTTGGCAGCAGCGATAGCCATTGCTTTTTCACCTGCCGCATCAGCGAACAGGCCGCTCTTTGCCAGGAAGAATGCAAGAATAACTGATCCGATCAGGTTACCGATGTACACGATAACCCAGTTCTTCAGCATCTTGCCCGCTGTTATCTTCTTGTCCATCAGAGCAAGTGTCAGCAGGTTGTTTCCGGTGAAGAGCTCAGCTCCGCACAGAATAACCATCATAAGTCCGACCGGGAATAGTGCCGCGCCAATAAGCTTGGCGACCATGCTCTGGAAAGGGTCTCCTCCGGCCGCTGTTGCCAGCACAAACACATTCGCTCCGAATCCGATATATGCACCGGCGAGCATGCCGAGCACCAGCATTTTGCCCACAGACAGATTGGCTTTCTTGATTCCGTTATTTATCCAGATTTCAGTGATTTCAGCAGGTGAATTTACTCCCATTATTACTACCTCTCTAAGATTGTTTTCATTTAATATATCCGGCGGCAAAGTGTTCTCTTGGCTGCCTCAACTACGTGTGAGATCAGAACTGAGCTTGTAACAGTTCCGACGCCGCCCGGTACAGGTGTGATTGCCGCAACAACCGGCTCGACCGCGCCGAAATCCACGTCGCCTGAGATTCCGCCTTTGTCCTCATCCCAGTTAATGCCGACATCAATAACGACCTGTCCCTCTCTGACAAATTCAGCCGTTACATTCTTAAGTCTTCCGGCTGCCGCTATTATGATATCTGCCTCGCGGGTGATTGATGGAACGTCTGTTGTCCTGGTATGGCAGTTGACGACTGTGGCATTTTCATGCATCAGCATCATAGCAACCGGCCTGCCAACAACCAGGGATCTGCCGATAACAGCTACTTTCTTACCCTGGACATTATATCCGTAGTGATGCAGTATCTCCATTGCTGCCTGAGCAGTGCATGGAGGAAAGCCTTTTCTCGTATTAGTGAAAACTCCCGCCAGCGAACCGTCTGTGCATCCGTCGACATCCTTCTCCGGCGCCAGCATCTGTCTTGCTTTCTCATCATCCAGATGTTTCGGAAGAGGCCTCAGCATGAGTATTCCGTGTACCGACGGATCTTCATTCAGCGATATAAGAGTCCGGTCAAACTCATCCTGAGAAACATCTGCAGGTAAAACCACCTGTCTGGCGGTAACCCCTGCTTTGCCGCTCCTCTTCATCGCGCCTCTCTCATACGCGAGGTCATCCGGCCTTTCCCCGACGCGGAGAATAGCCAGTGTCGGCTCTACTCCCTGCGCTTTGATTTCCTCAACATCCTGTTTCATTTTCTCGGTCAGAGCCTCAGCGACCGGCGCGCCTTTTAATATTTCAGCCATATTCAATCTCCTGTTCAATACTTAAGCCGGAATTATGGAATCCAGGATCCGCCTCCTGCCACATTATCCAAGGGGCCCCGGATACATTATCTGAGGAATCCGGATACCTTGTCGAATATCTCATCGGCCAGCTTATTATATTTCTCCAGCAGCTCATCTGCCTCTGCATTCAGAGCTTCTGCATATTCACGGTTTTTCATTGATTTGGTGTTAATGAAGACATTGAGTGATGCTGCCTGGATTGCCGCTTTGCAGCAGGCAGCTGCGCAGCCGGCATCAGAAACCGCCAGCCTGGAGCCTTTATCTGCAAATTCTCTGACAACATCCAGAGCCCTGCCGCAGGTTCTCATAATGTCCATCGGGACAGATGCTCCGTTTTTCAGAGCTTCTTCCATTATCTCATTGCGGCCTAGCTCGTCCTTCGGAATTCTGTATGCTTCAGCGAGTGGGGCAAAAGCCTCTGCATCAGCATCGATAAGTCTCAGAAATTCATTCTGTATGGACTTCGCCTCAATCATAAGAGCCTGAATATCTGCCTCTACATCGGCATACTTCTTCTTGCCTGTGGTAAGCTCACCAACCATATCCCCAAGAGCGATTCCGATCGCTCCGGTCAGCGCAGCAGCACCGCCGCCGCCCGGAACAGGCGCTTTAGAAGCGAGCTCGTCCATGAATTCTGTAATAGTTTTATCTGCAAACATGTTTCTACCTCTTATATTCCTAAGGGCATCTCCGGAACTTCTTCTTATTTTAATAAAAAACGCACCATCTGTCACCTGAAGAAGACAGATGATGCGCACATATCGGAAATTTTTAGAACAGTCCGCTGATTACTCCGTTTTCATCTACGTCGATTCTCTCTGCTGCAGGTACCTTAGGGAGTCCAGGCATTGTCATGATATCACCTGTAAGTGCGACTATGAATCCTGCACCTGCGGATACCTTGAGGTTGCGTACTGTAACCATGAAGCCCTTTGGAGCTCCAAGCAGTGATGCGTCATCAGAGAATGAGTATTGTGTCTTAGCCATGCAGATAGGCATGCCGCCGAAGCCGATCTCTTCAAGTTTCTTGAGCTGCTTTCTGGCGCCCGGAGTGAGAACTACACCGTCTGCATGATAGATCTTCTTGCAGATATCGTCGAGTTTCTCTTCGATGCTCTTGTCGAGATCATAGGAGAATCTGAAGTCATTAGGCTGTTCGCAGAGTCTTACGACTTCTTCTGCCAACACCTTGCCGCCTTCGCCGCCCTTTGCCCATACTTCGGACAGAGCAACGTTGACTCCGAGTTCTTTGCACTTTGCCTCAACCAGATCAAGCTCAGCCTTGGTGTCAGTCGGGAAAGCGTTGATTGCTACTACGCAAGGAAGTCCGTATACGTCCTTGATGTTGCCGACATGCTGGAGCAGGTTCGGGAGGCCCTTCTCGAGAGCTTCGAGGTTCTCCTCGTTGAGGTCTGCCTTAGGAACTCCGCCGTGATACTTCAGAGCTCTTACTGTAGCAACGATTACTACTGCGTCCGGCTTGAGACCTGCCATGCGGCACTTGATGTCGAGGAACTTCTCAGCACCGAGGTCAGCAGCGAATCCTGCCTCAGTTACAACATAATCTCCGATCTTGAGAGCCATTCTTGTAGCTGTTACGGAGTTGCAGCCGTGTGCAATATTTGCGAAAGGACCGCCGTGTACGAATGCAGGTGTTCCTTCGAGTGTCTGAACGAGGTTCGGCTTGAGTGCGTCCTTGAGAAGAGCTGCCATTGCGCCTTCTGCCTTGAGGTCATGAGCTGTTACAGGCTTGCCGTCATATGTGTAACCGACGATGATGCGTCCGCATCTTGCCTTAAGGTCTGTGATATCTGAAGACAGGCACAGAACTGCCATTACTTCAGATGCAACGGTGATGTCAAAGCCATCTTCTCTTGGCACGCCCTGAGCTTTGCCGCCGAGTCCGTCTACGATGTTGCGGAGCTGACGGTCGTTCATGTCTACAGCTCTCTTCCATGTGATCTGCTTAGGATCGATTCCGAGCTGGTTGCCCTGCTGGATGTGGTTGTCGAGCATAGCTGCGAGCAGGTTGTTAGCTGCGCCGATTGCATGGAAGTCGCCTGTAAAGTGCAGGTTGATATCTTCCATCGGAACTACCTGAGCGTAACCGCCGCCTGCTGCTCCGCCTTTAATTCCGAAAACCGGTCCGAGTGAAGGCTCTCTGAGTGCTACGATGGCATTCTTGCCAATAGCGCGGAGACCGTCTGTAAGTCCTACCGAAGTAGTTGTCTTGCCTTCTCCTGCAGGAGTCGGGGTAATCGCTGTGACAAGGATCAGCTTGCCGTCTTTTTTATCTGCATTATCCCTGAGGAATGAAAAATCGATCTTAGCCTTGTAGTTGCCGTACTGCTCCAGATATTTATCATCAATACCTGCGATTTCAGCAATTTCTGTTATCTTTTTCTTATTACATTCCTGAGCGATTTCAATATCTGATTTAAATGCCATACTTTTCCTCCTGTGATTTGCAGCTGCTGTGCTGTTTCAAGTAAGCTTTGTATTCTTTTTATTATGAATTAATAATAGATTATTATCTGTATTGTTCATGCCGGCAGTATTTTTCAATTGTCCGTGCAGGTCATATAATATCAGATGTTTACAATGGTTAAAAGGTTATAGTGTGTCCCTTTTTTGATCATTTTTATCATTTTCAATGTATCTATGCATTTTTCCGAACTCTTCGGCTGAATTGCCCATTCCTGTTCGATAAAACATTTCCTTTTCTCTGCATTATTCAGGAAATGCGTATTCTTTTGTGGCGAAAAACCGTCACGTTCCGAACAAATGTTACCCCTTCGATTTTACCGTTCAACTGTTGCTTTGCCCGAAAAAAACGTTTAAAGGCTTTTACCTGCGGCGACACAATAATGACATATTTCGCGATTATTATAATTGGTGTACAATAATATGGAATTTTTCGGGACATCCCAAAGCCGTTTTCGGGACTTTTAAAGTAAGTTTAAGGTAAATGAGTGAGAATACGGTTGCAGGAAACCCTTTGCAGGTCTTCAGTGCTGAGGCCTGCAGCTAATATGGAAATCCGGATAAGAAAGGAGTTGTGCGGTCAGAGATCGCCGGCCGCACGAAGGATATAAAATGGAAAACAAAGACAGAACAATCATAACATTCGGCGGAGATCATGAGCCTGAATCAGGATACACCTCGAATACTGAAGGCTACGTTTCAGGGCACAACAGTTTCAGCATGGATGTGGACATTCCTCAGGATGTCAAGACTGAAGCCGTTCAGCCTGAAAGCAGCGCTTCCGGTGCACATTCCGGCGATTATCTTGAGGATTACAAGTCATATGTCGACAGATACAATGCCGAGCATGACACCCTGGCAGATCTCGAGAGCGCCAGAAAGGAAGCCGAGAAGTTCGAGGCTGAGTATGGTTCAGCGGACAGCTACAATGGCGGGGCTTATCAGTCACCTCAGGATAATTCCGGCAGGGTATCAACTGCTTCTGCCGGTAAGCACCAGACATACACCAAGCCTAAACGCGAGCCTAAATATGTAACCAAAGGAGCCCTTGTGCTTTGCATGATTCTGACTATGCTTGTCAGCTCTGTCCTCGGGGCTTTCCTCGGCACCAGACTCGGTGCGGTTGGCCAAACGTCAGACGGCAGGTCGGCACGTAACGATTCTGAGCTGTCATCGCTTTCACTCGGAGATGGCACCGGCAGCGAGATGACCATATCAGACATCATCGATAATAACGCAGATTCCGTTGTCGAGATCCTCGTATCCGGTACAGCCCGTAACTACTTCGGACAGATGCAGCTTACTGAGGGTGCAGGATCCGGCGTCATAGTCAGAGAAGACGGATACATTGTCACAAACTACCATGTAATACAGGGTGCCAACAAAGTTCAGGTAACTCTCCACAACGGCGAGACATACCCTGCCGCAATAGTCGGAGGAGACAACGAACAGGATATCGCTATTATCAAGGTCAATGCCAAAGGCCTCAAAGCTGCTACTATCGGCGACAGCAGCACTGTTTCAGTAGGCGATACCGCAGTCGCTATCGGCAACCCTCTCGGTCAGCTTGGCGGTACAGCAACAGCCGGCATCATCAGCGCGCTTGACAGAACACTCGAAATAGAAGGCAGAACACTCACACTGATGCAGACAGACGCAGCCATCAACGGAGGCAACTCCGGCGGAGGACTCTTCAACAGTAAAGGCGAGCTCATCGGAATCGTTGACGCCAAGAGCTCCGGCGTAGGCATTGAAGGCCTTGCTTTCGCAATTCCTATCAATGCAGTATCTGAGGAAATCAACGATATTATTGAGAACGGTACAGTCAACACAAGACCTGTAGTCGGTATCACTATTTCCGATGTTACCGAAGAAACCGCTCAGTACTATCAGCTTGAATCTGCAGGTGTATACATCGCACAGGTAACAGGTGAAAACGCGCAGAAGGCCGGCTTCCAGGTACAGGACCGCATCGTTTCCTTCGAGGGAGAGGCTATTGAAAGCAGCAAGCAGTTCATTGCAGCTGTCAAGAAGCACAAAGCAGGTGAAACAGTCACCATAGTAGTAAGCAGAAGCGGACAGGAAATCGAGATCAAGACTGTTCTCGAAGAGTACACTTCGACAGAAGGCTAAGGCGTTTAGCCTGCTAAGGTCTTCGGTTTAGCCGACTAAGATCTTCGGAAAAGATACGTTGTTTGAACCGTTGTTGGAATCATAGAAACAGCCCGGACTACTGAAAGTCCGGGCTATTGTATTTCATATGAAAAATGTTCAGTTATAAGAACTTCGTCAGTCTTACTCGGTGTCTCCCATGGCTTTCATCTTCTTGCCGAGTTCGAATACGAATTCCTTGAGCGCCTTAACATGGGCATCAGCCTCAACTCTGGCCTCTTCTGCTCTGCCGTTGTTGATGGCTTCCATGATTTTGTTGTGCTGTTCTGCAGTTGATTCATACAGAGAGAAGTCATTGTAGTACAGATATCTGAATCTCAGAGACAGTTCCTGCACGTACTTGACGAGTTCGCTGAGTGTCTCATTTCCGCTGCATACAACAATGAAGTTGTGGAACTTCTCATCGAGTTCAATGATTGTCTCTTTGTTTCCGGAATTAAGAGCCTCGTCATACTCCGCAGCGATCTCACGGAGTTCTTTTTTCTCTTCATCCGTGATTCTCTGTGCTGCAAGCTTAGCCGCAAAACCTTCCATGTCTTCTCTTACTTCAAAGACATCGAGCATATCTTTAATTGAGATGTTAGCAACATAAGCGCCTCTTCTCGGCTCTACCTTAACCAGTCCGTCATCAGCAAGTCTCTTGATAGCTTCTCTGATAGGTGTTCTGCTGACGTTCATCTTTTCAGACAGGTCTATCTCCATCAATCTTGTCTGCGATACGATTTCACCGGTAAGGATCTTGTGCTTGAGCTCAAGATACACCAGATCTTTGAGTGGTTTCTGTACTTTCAGTTGGATCTCCATCATAGGTCATCTCCTTAGTAGTTTGCGGGGGCCTTCTCAGTTGCTGCTTATAATTTTAAATGTGCACGTTCAGGTTGTGCAGTGTGTTACTTATTTAAACTCCTGTGGATGTCTTCCATGTCCGCCAGAGCTTCTCGTCTTCGCAAAGCGTCTGCATACGAGCAAAGCCCTTGTCTGCCTTGTCTGCATCTTGATAGTATGCGATCATTGTAGGTCCGCTGCCGCTCATCATGACGAAGTCTGCGTCAAGCCGGTCCTGCATTACTGCCTTGATTCTTGCTGCCTCCGGGTAATCTCTCAGGGTATAGCTCTCAAGGTCGTTGACAAAGTGAGGATACTGATTGTCTCTGTCACTGCCGGATCCGGTGCAGTTATCTTCACTGCATGATGCGGTATCCGCACCCTGCTCAAGGATTGCGTCGATTGCCTCGTAAGCGGCCTTGGTCGATACTGCAATTCCCGGGTTGGCCATGACGATGTGCCAGGCTTCCGGGGTGGCAGGTTCCACCAGGTCGCCGATGCCGCCGATCCATGCGGCGGTGCTCGCCTCTTCCAGTCCCCTCAGTCCGGCGAGCGTCCCGTTATTCCGCCTCGCGTTCATCAGGAGGGAGAACGGGACATCGGCGCCGACACGGGCACCTTTCTCCATCAATTCCCTCAGACTCAGCGGATAACCGAGCAGAGCATTCATCCCGAGCATACACGCAGCCGCATTACCGCTGCCGCCTGCAATACCAGCAGCGACCGGCAGCCTCTTCTCAATGCTGACCACCAGATCACCCGGCTTTGCTGATGAAGCCGCATCACCTGCGCCTTCGCTGCATGCATCCAGCACTGCAGCAATACCTCTCAGGGCCAGATTGCTCATGTCTGTAGGGATTGTTTTGACATCCGTACATAAATATACATCAATGCCGCCGAGAGTGCAATGAGGCAAATTGTATTTTGTTCCATTTTCAGGACATTTTGTTATTTCAATCACATCATACAGGTCAATTCCCTGCATCAGTGACCGGATATTATGATATCCGTCCGGTCTCCTTCCCGTTACGACAAGGGACAGATTGATCTTCGCGTAAGCGTTAAGTGTAATCTTTTTCATTGTTTCAGTAATTAGGGGGATAAATAACGGGGAGCTCATCACTCCCCGCATGCATCACTTCTCAGTGCAGCCCGATGTCTGCACATCATAACTATTTCTTTTTCTTCTTCTTAGCTGCCTCAGCTGCTGCCTTTGCTGCTTTTTCAGCTCTGGCTTCTTCCCTGCGCATTTCTGTGAGAGCGTTGATAGATCTGTCTGCCTTGTTAACAGGAGCAGGTGCATGTACATGATATACGTTGTTCAGATACTCTGCACAGTTCTCAATCTTCTTCTCTGCAGGAGTCTCGGTTTTCTTTTTCTTGCGGGCTCTCTTCTTAGCTTCTTTTTCTTCTCTCTTAGCCTGCTCTGCCTTGACCTCTTCTACAGTCTTTCCGGTTCTCTGCGCTTCTTTGTAAGGGTTAAATGCCTTCTTAGGCTCTTCCTTCTTATCAGCCTCGTCTTCTTCTTTCTGTTTGTTCTGGCGCATTGTCAGTACCATGATACCGCCGAACATGACGAACATCATGCCCATGTTGACCATGTTGTTGACTTTCTGGTTGTATGTCCTGAATGTAACAGTCTGTGCCTGTGCCAGTTCATTGCCATCATTGTCCACAAGGCCTGCATCTATTGTCAGTGTATACTCACAGTTGTTCTTGGCTATAAATCCGTTGTTATCTTCACTGTTGGCAACTACAAGTACAAGACCGTCGTTAGCGTCGCTGAAAAGTACCTGGATAGGAACTGTCTCTCCCTCTTCATCAACGATTCTGAACTTTGACTCGTCGATCTTCTTAGCTTCGTCTGAATTGATCGGATTACTGAATGTAAGTTTGACACCCAGGTTCTCCATAGACATGTTCTTCTGTCCGTCTACAGGATAAGAAGAAACCAGTGTCAGTCCGTCATCTGCAAAGCTGAATACGGAACCTGCCATTACCATAACTGCTGCGAGCAGAGCTGTCAGAATGCTCCTCTTCATTAACTATTTCCTCCGTTGTCTGTATTGTTCGTCCCGCTTAGCGCGGAAAAAGTCTTTCAGCTGGCGGCTGCATTCTTCTCCGAGAACACCTGCCGTTATGTCTATTCTGTGGTTGAGGCTGTCATTAGCTGCAATGTTGGTCACAGATCCGCAGGCCCCTGCCTTAGGATCCTCCGCGCCGATTACTAGCCTTGATACCCTTGCGAGCACCATAGCCCCCGCGCACATACTGCATGGTTCAAGCGTAACATACACCGTACATCCGGTCAGCCACTTTGCCCCAAGCGCCCTCTCAGCTGCATCAAGAGCAAGCATCTCTGCGTGAGCCGAAGAACTCTTCATCGTCTCGACCAGATTATGTGCGCGGCTTATGATCTTTCCGTCCCTGACGATGACAGCACCGACCGGCACTTCTCCGGCAAGAGCCGCCCGCTCCGCCTCAAGCAGTGCTTCACGCATGTATAATTCGTCATCTGAACGTACTGCTTCATCAAAAACCATAGCTGAAGTATTGTATCACAACGACTGCATTATTATCAATAAAAACAACCAAAAACTCCCCTTCCGGGGAGCCATTCTGACTGCATCATCATGGCAGAATCACTCTGCACACAACATCTGCCGCAATATGTGCGATATACTCCCACCACTTGTAGAAGCGGGAGAATTCCTGCTAAGTTATGTTAAAAGAAATGCTGCACTATAAGCATAACAGGATTCATGTCATACAGTATGCCTGCCACATACGTCTGATCCAGGGCGGCAAGCATCTCGGGCACTTTCTCAGGCGCAAAGAATGTCGTTGCCGGTATCAGTGCAGCCGCTGCCAGGAAAGACAGGGCAAGACCTCTTACAACACCGAATGCCATTCCCAGAATACGGTCTGAAAGTCTGATCAGCACCGAATTATCACGGGCGAGTCTGTAAATCAGTCTGATTATTGCCATTACAAGCCAGACAGCCAGCAGTATCGCCAGCACTGACAGGATGCTTATGCATATATCCGTCAGCCTTGTAGCTGCAGCATTGGCTGTTTTGTCTGCGAGATCATTCACTGCGCTGCTGATAGTCTTCGGCATAGCCTCGGTATAAGGATCCGATCGGACATTGCCGACAAAACCATTGATAATATCTGTAGAAGTTACGCCTGTACCCTGTATAGGTTCATCCGAACCTCCCATCAGGTAATCTCTCACGATTAAGTACATATGACTGTGCAGCTTGCTCTGCACCGGAGATACCGCGAGATATTCCGCGACTTTATCCGAGTACATAAAGCTGAGGATAAGTCCTCCGGCAAGTCCAAGCAGCCTAAAAAACGTATCCCCTATTCCTCTGACCGCACCTCTTATCACAGCGACCAGGAGTATTAATCCTACTGCTCCGTCGAGCATCCACCATTCAATGTTTATATTACTCATGCACCTATTTTACTCCATTCGCGGATATATGTCACGCGGTCTGATGAACCTGTTTTTCTGCCCCCGCAGCCGCATTATTCTTCCCTGAAATACATAGTTTCAGGCGGTGAATGAATTATCAATATCACTCACTTCTCAGATTTATTGACGCGTTTTTTCTGCGGTGCTATTATAAAAGTGTATCAGGCCCTAACCTGATTTGGTTTTTATTTTTCTATATTATAGAATCATTATTTTTTAAAGAAAAAAGGAGATTAAGGCAATGGTTGACCCAAAAGAACTGAAGTACACAAAGGATGATGAATGGGTTCGTTTTGAAGGAGATGAGGCATACGTAGGCATTACTGATTATGCTCAGAGCGAACTGGGTGACCTGGTATTCGTTAACCTTCCTGAGGTAGGCGACGCAGTATACGCAGGTGAGCCTCTTGGTGATGTTGAGTCAGTTAAAGCTGTAGCTGATGTATTCTGCCCACTCTCAGGTGAAGTCCTGGAGGTCAATGAAGACCTTCTTGATGATGCTGCCCTGATCAATAACGATCCTTATGGCGCATGGTTCATCAAGATCGGCAACATCACCGATCAGGTTGAGTTCCTTACTGCTGACGAATACGACGAGTACAGAGGCTAGTCTAAGTCAAATAAGGGCTCTTTTCGCAATTCTGACTGAATGAATGGAGCTGCGGCGCTGATCAAGAATCGCGGCTCCCCCTTTTAATGAATGTAAGGAGGAAGACAAATTGGGCACTTTTATTCCTAACACCAAGGAAGAGCAACTTAAGATGCTCAACGAGATCGGATATAAGGATTTCGATGACCTCTTTAAAGTCATTCCTGACGCAGCCAAAGTCAAAGGCGAGCTGAACCTGCCTGAAGGCAAGTCTGAGATCGAAGTTGACCGCGCAATCGAGGGACTGGCTGACAAAAACGTCATTTTCCGTTCGATCTTCCGCGGCGCAGGTGCATATAATCACTATGTACCATCCGCTGTAGACGCTATTGCCAACAAAGAAGAATTCCTGACAGCTTACACACCATACCAGGCTGAAATCAGCCAGGGTATCCTCCAGTCGATCTTCGAGTATCAGACAATGATAGCCGAGATCACCGGAATGGACATCGCAAACGCATCACTGTATGACGGAGCTTCCGCAGCAGCTGAAGCATGCTGGATGTGTAAAGACCGCAGACACAGCACAATCTATGTGTCTGGTGCTATCGACAACAGAATTCTTACAGTACTCAACACTTATTCATTCGGAAGAGGCAGCAAGGTTGTCGTAATTCCTGAGAAGGACGGCGTTACAGACAAAGAAGCCCTCAAGGCCGCACTTGCTGAAGATCCACAGGCTGCATGCTTCATGATGCAGTACCCTAACTTCTACGGAGTTGTAGAAGACGCTGAAGAGCTTTGCCAGATCACACACGATGCAGGCGCAAAGTTCATCATGTACGTACATCCGCTTTCACTGGGCGTTCTCAAGAACCCTGGCGAGATCGGAGCTGATATCGCAGTCGGCGAAGGACAGCCTCTCGGCCTCGGCCTTGAATTCGGCGGACCTTACCTCGGACTGCTCGCTACCAAGCAGGAGAACATGCGTCAGATCCCTGGAAGACTTATCGGTGAGACTGTAGATACCAGAGGAGACAGAGGATTCGTCCTCACCATCCAGGCAAGAGAGCAGCACATCCGTCGTGAAAAAGCAAGCTCCAACGTTTGCTCCAACGAAGCATGGTGCGCACTCAGAGCCGGCATCTATCTGTCGACTATCGGTCCTGAAGGATTCAAGCAGGTTGCAACACTTTGCTCATCCAAAGCTCATTACATGGCAGCTGAGCTCGAAAAAATCGGCATGAAGCGCTGCTTCGAGGGTGAGTTCTGGAACGAATTCGCTACAACATGTCCTGATGCTGACAAGCTGCTTGCAGCTCTCGAGGCAAAGGGCATCCTCGGAGGACTCAAACTCTGCTGCGGCTGCTGTGGTGAAGGCTGCGACACTGACTGCATCCTGTGGTGCTGCACAGAGCTGAACACTAAGGAAGATATTGACGAAGTCATAGCTATCGCAAAGGAGGTGTTCTAAGATGAAGTTGATATTCGAGAAGAGCATTCCTGGTAGAGGACAAGATATCTTCCCTGCATGCGATGTACCTGTAGTACTCCCTGCTGAGGACAAGCTCCGCAAGGCTGAAGTTCATCTCCCTGAGATCTCAGAGAATGAGATGGGCAGACACTATACAGCACTTGCCAAGAGAGCGCACGGAGTCAATGACGGATTCTATCCTCTCGGCTCCTGCACAATGAAACACAACCCTAGAATCAACGAGAAGATGGCAAATCTCCCTGGCTTTGCCAAACTCCATCCTCTCCAGCCTGCAGACACAGTACAGGGCGCTAATGAACTGATTGCTGATCTCGAGAAAATGCTCTGCGAGATCACAGGTATGGATGGTGTTACATTCCAGCCTGCAGCAGGTGCTCACGGTGAGTTCACCGGACTTCTTCTGATCAAAGCTTATCACACTGACAGAGGTGACACAGAGAGATCAGAGATTCTCGTACCTGACGCTGCTCACGGCACCAACCCTGCTTCTGCAACAATGGCAGGTTACAAGACAGTAGTTATCAAGTCCAATGAGAACGGAACAGTTGACCTTGATGACCTCAAGGCTCACCTTGGTCCTAAGACAGCAGGACTGATGCTGACAAACCCTAACACAGTAGGTCTCTTTGACCCTAACATCATGGAGATCACAAGACTCGTCCATGAGGCTGGCGGACTCTGCTACTATGACGGAGCTAACCTCAACGCTGTAATCGGTATCGTACGTCCTGCAGATATCGGATTCGACGTAATCCACATGAATCTGCACAAGACATTCTCGACACCTCACGGCGGCGGCGGTCCTGGCAGCGGCCCTTGCGCATTCAAGGAATTCCTTGCACCATTCGCGCCGGGTCTTGTCTGCAGAGACGGCAAGTATGTAAGAGCTGAGAAGTCCATCGGCAACATGACCGGCTTCTACGGCAACTTCCTCGTAATGGTCAAGGCATACGCATACCTCCTGACCATCGGCAAGGATGTTCATACACTCGCTGAGAATGCTGTACTCAACGCTAACTACATGCAGGAGAAGCTTAAGGACCTGTATCCAATCGCATTCGATACCACATGCATGCACGAGTTCGTAATCGGCCTCGATCCGATTTACCGCAAGACTCACGTATCTGCTCTGGACGTTGCGAAAGCACTCCTCGATTACGGCATCCATCCGCCTACAATCTACTTCCCTCTGATCGTACACGAAGCTCTCATGATCGAGCCGACAGAGACAGAGACGAAGGAGACACTCGACGAGGCTATCACAGCATTCCGCGAGATCTACGACAGAATCTTCAATGCTCCTGAAAGTGTACAGATGGCACCTCAGACCACACCGGTACTGAGACTTGATGACACCAAGGCTGCAAGAGAACCACATCTGAGATACGAGTTCTGACAGAACAACTGCCTCAGGCACAACTGAACAGAAGGGGCGATGTAATCAGATCCTGATCAGGCACCGCCCCTTTTTATTGTCATTATGCGCTGTGTCCGTTACTTGCAGTATTACCATCAGAATGCTATATTAATCTAACACACGTTATCTGCGCATTTTTGCCGCATGAAGCTCAATTGCTGATCATTACTTCAGCCGCTGCTTCATGTGACATAACCTAACGCTTATGAAACTGACCATTATTAAAACCAACTGTACCAATCCCTATGACAACCTTGCAGCTGAGGAGTATCTTACTTTTCACGCAGGCGAAGACGAGGTCATACTTTTTTTGTGGCAGAACGCACACACAGTCGTTATAGGCAAAAACCAGAACCCATGGCGGGAGTGCAATGTTGAGCAGATCAAAGCCGATAATGCCTTCCTTGCAAGGCGCATGTCCGGCGGCGGAGCTGTTTATCACGATATGGGCAACCTGAATTTTACATTCATTGCCCGCGATGGCCTGTTTGATGTTGGCAGGCAGACAGATGTCATTCTCCTCGCGTGCAGGCTCATGGGCATCAATGCCGGGAAGACCGGGCGTAATGACCTCACTGTCGAGAACAGGAAATTCTCCGGCCACGCATATTATTCATCCAACGGGTTCAATTATCATCACGGAACTATAATGATGAATGTATCCGGAGATGCCCTTTTGAAATATCTGAACGTGTCTGAGTCCAAGCTCCAGTCCAAAGGCGTGGCATCGGTAAGGTCCCGTGTAACCAATCTAATAGACCATATCCCTGAAGAGAAACTCAGAGATATATACGGGCAGGATACAGGAACTTCCGCAACAGATTCTGCAGACACTACCGGACCGGACATAATCAGAACAGCACAATCAGTTTCCGCAATGCAGGATGCTCTGGTTCGCGCCGCCGAACGCGAGTACGGCTGCAAAGCTGTTTATGAAGAGCTTCCTGAGATTCCGTCCGAACTCAAAGAAAAATACGCCTCGGAAGAGTGGCGCCTCGGATCCCGGATCCCATTCAGCACTGTTATCGAGCACAGGTTTGACTGGGGCGGAGTTGAGATCCAGCTTGAGATGCGCGGTGAATTTATCAAAAGATGCCGCATCTACTCCGACTCACTTGAAACCGACCTCTTTGGCCAGATACAGGAGCTTCTCCCGGGCTGCAAATACGATGCCGGCGAGATACTGGGACTCAGGCTTCCGCACGGTTCATCTGCTGCCGGATACGAGATCCTCGAACTCATCGCGTCATCAATCGAGTAAGAATAATATTTCCGCCCTGAACACTTGACACAGGGCGGTTTAAATTGAGAGAATAGTGTTTGGGCAAAAGGGGTTAATATAATCCGGGGACTTACAAATTACCAACATTTGCGTCAAGAAAGGAAAACAATAATGAGCGATTTCCAGTATGATCTCCTTATTATCGGAGCAGGTCCGGGAGGATACGAAGCAGCATTCTATGCACAGGAACTCGGAATGAAGGTGGCTGTTGTCGAGAAGGACAAAGTCGGCGGCACTTGCCTGAACAGAGGCTGCATCCCAACTAAGGCACTCATGCATTCATCAGATGTATACCGTGACACAGCACACGGCGCAGAAGTCGGCGTTGAGGTTGAAGGCCTCCATGCTAACCGTGCAAGAATCGGTCAGAGAAAAGACGAAGTTCTCGACACTCTCAGAGGCGGTATCAGCGGACTTCTCAAGAAGAAAAAGATTGACCTTCTCGAAGGAACTGCAACAATCAGCGGAGAGAACACAGTAGTAATCACAAATGCACTCGGCGGCAGCGCAATTATCACAGCCGATAAGATTATGGTTGCTACAGGTTCCATGCCTTTCATGCCTCCTATTCCTGGCTCAGATCTGCCGGGTGTTATTGACAGCACACAGCTTCTCGATATGGGTGCAGAAGAAATCCCTGAATTCGTTATTATCGGCGGCGGAGTAATCGGTATTGAGTTCGCTACTATCTATGCGGATCTCGGTGATCATGTAACCGTTATCGAAGGAATGGACAGACTTCTTCCTCTTATCGACAAAGAAATCGGCCGCAGCATCAAGATGACGCTTGAGAAGAAGGGCGTAGACGTTCATGTCAGCTCTCCTGTTAAGAAAATCGAGCAGAACGGCAGCAAACTTGTCGTTTTCCTCACCAACAAGAAGGGTGAAGAGCTCTCCGTCGAAGCAGACAAAGTTCTCATGTGCGTAGGCCGCAGACCTAATACTGCAGGCGTATTCAGCGACGAACTGCTCGCACAGTATCCTGACCTTGAGGATGCTAAGGGATTCATCCACGTAGACGAAGAATACAAGACACCTGTTCCAAGCGTTTATGCTATCGGCGACTGTATCGGAGGAATCCAGCTCGCTCATGTTTCCGCAGCTGAAGGCCGCAACGCAGTAGCTCTTATGAACGGCAAACCTGCTACCATCAACATGGGTACAGTTCCAAGCTGCATTTACACAGATCCTGAAATCGCTGTAGTCGGAATGACTGCTGATGAAGCTAAGGCTGCCGGTATCGATGTAGTTTCCAAGAAGTACCCTATGTCAGCTAACGGCAAGACCATCATCGCAGGTCTTGACAGAGGTTTCGTCAAACTGGTTGCAAAAGCAGACGATCACAAGCTGATTGGCGCGCATCTCCTCTGCGGCAGAGCATCCGATCTCATCGGAGAGCTTTCAGTAGCAATCGGACGCGGAATGACACTTGAAGAAGTAGCCAACATCATCCATCCGCATCCATCTTTCGCAGAAGCAATCATGGAGGCTGCAAGACTGTAAATCTTCTGACTGCCTGTGCAGCTCAGATATATGCGCAAAAAAGCATTTTAAAACGGCTGGATCCCAGCCGTTTTATTATTCGCGAAATATTCAATAATGTGTAACAGAGTATTTCTAATTACCCGCACTGCCTGCCGAAGCCTCTACCCCGGCGCTGTCTGCGGCAGCCTGTGTTTCTTCCTGGCTTTCCTGTGAAGCCTCCATGGCGGCAGCTTCCTCTCCGGTTACAGTTTCATCTCCTTCAGGTTCTTCTCCTTCAAGCGCGTCTTCTTCCAGGGCCTCATCATTCTGTTCAGCCTGTGCTGAATCATAGCCCTTCTTGAACAGGCTCAGTTCAGATGGGTCCAGCGGTGTCGGTTTCGGATCATTGGTCTTTCTGAAAACCTGCTCATAGTATACGAGGTTGCCGTCCTTATCAACCGTGATTTTGTCCATCCAGCTGCATTTAATCACGCCATTGCGGTAGTCCCATTTCTCGACAGTGTCTTCGTACACAGAATCATCGTACTCACTGTATCCGTATTGCTCTGCGTACTCGAGGCTGTAATGGCTCGGATTGTAATACGTAAGAGTAACCTTATCTCCTTCAATCACGATATCCTCTGCATAGTCCGTCTCAAAACGGCCCTGCACAGCAGCCTTCATCTCTTCTTCCGAACTGAAAGTTGTTCTCGAAAGAAATACGCCGACGTAATGTAGTCCCACGCCCATTGCCACAATAAGCAATACGGCCAATACAGTCAATAAAACCCGGCGGTTTCTCTGCTTTATCTTCCATTCTTCAGCCCACAGCTGGGCATCTCTTCTGTCCTGATTCATAGTCTTGATCCCTTTGTTAATATGTGCCGGGGCTTTGCAGACCGGATCCGCACGCATCCGACGATCCAAGCAAATTATAATAAGCTGACAATTATTTTACCAGCACTCCTCGTATATCTCAAGAATCTCAGCCTTCGTCACCGGTCTGAATGCACCTCCCGAAATGAAGCATGACTCCGCGATTTCAGGCAAAAGCGCTTTATCATCCTCAGTGAATCCGAGCTCGCGGAGGTTTGACGGCAGTCCCGCTTCGTGAATCAGCCCTTCGAGAGCTTCTATTCCTGCAAGCGCGAGAGCTTCGTCCCTGCTCAGATCAGCTCCGTGAGCAGCCCTGTATACCTCTGCATCAGCATCATTAAGATTCCATACATTACGCGCAAAACTGACGAATTTTGCCAGTCCGTCTGCATATATGTGTCTGTAATAAACAGGATGCAAAACAGCCAGCCCTTCACCATGGTTGCAGTTTGTATACGCGGAAAGCTGGTGCTCCATGTTATGTGCCTGGAAGTCTTTGGTTTTGCCCGTTTTGATTATCCTGTTCTCAGCAAGTGAAGCTGCCCACATTATATTGCTGCGCGCCTCAATGTCATCAGGATCAGCCAGAGCAGCTCTGAAATCTCTGATAAGACCTCTCATCAGGCCTTCAGAGACATCATCTGCCGGGTTTCCCTCTTCCGGAAAACTGAAGTATGTTTCCATGATGTGAGAGAAAATATCGAATGTACCTGCCCGCATCTGCCTGACCGGCATTGTCAGAGTGTACGCAGGATCCATCAGCGCAAAAGCAGGATTCATCTCCGCGTAATCCTTGTCAGTCTTGATTCTGGTCTCCTCGTTAGTCAGAACTGCGCATCCGTTGACCTCACTTCCTGTCGCAGGCATAGTGACAACAACGCCGCAAGGAACAATGTGATGTTTCATAGGCTTTCCCTGAATCCAGAAATCTTCCCACGCATCTCCGTCATAGCAGGTCTGAACTGATACCGCTTTGCAGCAGTCCATTACTGATCCGCCGCCAACAGCAATAATAAGTCCTATGTTGTTACTGCGGGCAAGTTTCGCGCCTTCCTGCATTTTGGCAAGCGTAGGGTTTGACATGATGCCTGTGAATTCGATTATCCTGCGGCTGAAAGGCTCCGCTTCCGAATCTCCATCAGCCGGCGAATAGCCCTTCTCTGTCAGCACAGCCATTACATCATCATAAGAGCCGTTTTTCTTTACTGATCCGCCGCCATATCCGATCAGGATATTCTGTCCGTCAGCTGCAAACTCCTCAATCATAGATCCGAGATGCTCTCTGACACAGCCCTGTCCGAATCTTACTTTGGTGCTGCATTCCCAGTTAAAAGCGTTCATCTGTTGTCCTCGCTGATTATTGCATCGCATACAGGCATATAATGCCTATCGTATCAAAGTGCGTATAAAGTAAATCCGCCAGGCACAGCCTGACGGATTAAGTTTACTATTATATCCGTATAAGTCAATGACTACTTCATGAACATCTTAGCAAGCTTCATAACGTCCTTCATATCAACTCCGTCTGAGAGACCTCCGACCAGTTCCATAACATCAGCTGCTCCGATATTTCCCTTAACAGTCTTCTCGGATTCCTTAGCTGCGCTGCCCATCTTAGTCATCAGCAGCGGTGCGAGGATAGCCATGATCTTGAGAACAGTCTTAGTGTCAATTCCGCTCTTCTTCTTAGCCTTGGCTGCTACAGCTTCCTTCTCCTGACCGAGCAGATGGTTAACGATCTTGGCGCCGTCTTCTGTGTCTACGTTCTTGAAGAACTTGCTCAGGTCTGAAGTATCCTGCTTACTGTGATCAGAAAGTGCCTGCAGGAATCCCTGCTGTGTTGACTGATTTGTTGCCTGTCCCTGCATTCCCTTGAGAAGCATAGGAAGTACATCTCCCATAACTGCAAGTGCATCATCTACAGGAATGCCTGCCTGCTGGCTTACCTGCTCTGCTGCGCCTCTGCTCATCATCAATTTCAGAATATCATTCATATCCATCGGAAATTTCCTCCTTTGTCTGTTCTATGAAATGGGCTCCCCTGTTATCTTAAGAAACCCTGTACATATAAATTTTACAGAATGGATAGCTAAGAGTCAATTATTTAACCTTAACTCCGCACTCGCGCTCCATAATACCTGCAAACGATTTAATGACCACATGAACAATATTTGTGCAGTGTGTCTTACGGTCAGGTTCATAGAAATCATAATCCCTGATCAGCTCAGGACATATGCTGGTGCCATAAACCTCGGCAACATCATCATTCAGTTTTCTTACAACGTCAATGCATTTTTTGAAGGCCGGATCTCCCTTGACGGTTCTTCCGAACACCTTGCCAAGCGCCATTGTCGCACCTGCCACAGCTCCGCATACATTTCCGCCGTCGCCGAAGCCATACGGAAATCCGGTCGACAGAGCTATTGCTTCCTCTCCGATTCCGAGTTCATAGTGTCTGTTAAGAACTTCGAGAACAGATTCTGAACACATAAATCCTGTAGTGAAATTCTCGGTTGCGTCCTCAAGCATTTTGCTGAGATTTACTTCTTTGACCATAGTACCCTCCGCTCATCAGTAAATACACAAATATATACTCTGCTAACTTATCATTAATAATTACCCGGGCCATCCGCAGACCGGCCTGCAGCATATTCTGCAGACTGATCCTCGGCAGCTTATTCTGCAGTATGTTTCACCGCTATTACAGCGCACCATTCTCCATCATGCAGAACTTCCTTAATTGTAAATCCTGATTCCGTAATAGCTTTGCTTACTGCTTCTTCCTTGATGTCCAGGATTCCGGAAGTGATGTAGAAGCCGCCTTCTTCAAGATGTCCTGCTGCCGACGGAGACAGTCTCATTACAAGGTCTGCCATCAGATTAGCTACAACTATGTCTGCTTTATAATCAACCCCTTCCGTCAGATCACCGTACTGAGCCGTGATCCGGTCTGTCAGCTGGTTCTTGGCGATATTCTCTTTTGCCACTCTGACAGCATCAGGGTCGATATCTATACCCAAAGCCTCATCAGCTCCTAGCAAAACTCCGGCTATTGCCAGTATTCCTGTGCCTGTTCCGACATCGAGGATTTTAAACTTTTTCGTTTCCGTTTTGGCCTTCGCTGCACTGTCTGCCTGATCAATCTCTGCACCCAGGCATTCCTCTCCGGACAGTATCTTCTCCAATGCTCTTATACACATTGAAGTCGTTTCATGAAGTCCGCTTCCGAACGCCATTCCAGGGTCCATCTCAATTACGAGATCCCCTGCCTGCTCCTGATATTCTTCCCAGCTCGGTCTTACAACTATCCTGTCTCCAACTCGAGTCGGTTTGAAGAATTCCTGCCACTTGTAAAGCCACTCACTGTCATCACCGGCATCAGATGAGGTATATGCGAGCCGAAGTCCGGGGCCATCGCAGGAAGAATCGCTGCTTACCGCCAATCTGCTCAGCAGGGTTTCTGCTCTTCTCAGATCCGCGCTGCCCTCCTCATCATCTGAAAAGTACAGTGTGATTACAGGCTTTCTGCTGAGATTGTTTCTCAGGGCATCGTTAATATAGTCGTACCTGTAAGTATCAGGATGCTCGAGTATGTCAATAACATCATCCGGATCATCGATCATCATGGACGTGAATCCGTTTTCAATCAGATGAGCTTCCAGCAGTTCCAGATCGGTTTTTTCAGTTTGTATTTTCAGTTCTTTGTATTCCATACAGATATAATACCACACTCGCAGAACAGTGATGACATCATTTTCCACGGCATTCAGACAGAATCCGGCCAGCAAAAAAGCTCACCCTTTGACCTGATGCGCTTGACGTACACACTGTTCCGATGTTAACCTTTTTGTAGAAGAGGGGATTATCTGTGGGAAAGGAGGCTCTAGTAATGAGTAAAGTACTGCAGAACAAATTGCAGAAACAGCGTGCACTGCTCGACAGCGCATACGAGCTGTTTACAACCATTGGCTTTACTAAGACTACTATCAGAGATATCGCGCACAAAGCCGGTGTTGCCAAAGGGACATTTTATCTGTACTTCAACGATAAAGTCGAGATACGGGACGCTCTTGTCCGCGCCAAAGCCAGTCAGCTTCTGCAGGACGCGTGTGCAAGCATGGACAGCCTTGCTGAAAGCGGATCTTCCGGCATGGATACTGCTGATAAATTTATATACATTATTGACTATCTGATAGACTATGTTTCGAAAGATCTGAATTTTCTCAGATTCATGTCCAAACACCTGTCATGGGGGCTTTTCACAGGACAGCACCACACAGTCCAATACAATTCTGATCAGGAAAATGCGCCGGTAATTGACTTTGTTGACTATGTAGGCAAAATGCTCGAAAGAGATCATGTCAGCATACGCAATCCACGTCTGCTCATTTTTACACTGCTCGAACTTGTAAGTTCAACCTGCTACGATGTCATACTGTACAAAGAACCGATGCCTCTTGAGGAGTTCAAGCCTCATCTCAACAATACAATAAGGCTTCTGGTCAATGATGCAATCGAATAGACCATTCTGCCATTTTATATCTTGCAGAGATTCGCGATATCAGTAATCAAATCATACAATGCAAAACAGCGGCCGAAAGCCGCTGTTTTACATTATGGTCGTTCCGTCTCCGGATAATATTCCGTGAGACCGGTCCGGGTTATCCGCATTAGTACTGTACAAATAATTGTACTTTATTAATTGCTATTTGACTACTATCTTCTTGAATTTCTTCTTACCTTTCTGAAGTACAAGTTCGCCATCCTTGAAGCAGTCAAGAGTTACAGCGAATTTCTTATCTGTAATCTGTTCGCCGTTGATTCTTGCTCCGCCGCCCTGTATAGTTCTGTAAGCTTCGGATGTTGATGGTTCGAGTCCTGCTTCCTTGAGGAGTGCAGCAAGTCCCACTCCTTCGCCTTCGAAGACAGCCTTATCCATCTCAACTGACGGCATGTCATCGGAAACACCGCCGCCTGCGAAAATCTGACGGCTTGTTTCGAGAGCCTGCTTTGCCTTCTCTTCGCCGTGAACAAGCTTGGTTACTTCGTAAGCAAGAACTTCCTTAGCCTCATTGATTGCGGAGCCCTCAAGAGCAGAGAGTCTGTTAACTTCGCTCATAGGCAGGAATGTCAGCATTCTCAGGCACTTATTGACGTCTGCGTCAGCAACGTTTCTCCAGTACTGGAAGAAGTCGTATACCGGGCATTTTCTCTCATCAAGCCAGAGAGCGCCCTTAGCGGTCTTACCCATCTTCTTGCCCTCGCTTGTTGTCAGGAGGGAAACTGTCAGTCCGTAAACTTCCTTGCCGCAAGCCTTTCTTGTGAGGTCTACACCGGCGATGATATTGGACCACTGATCGTTGCCGCCGAACTGTGCTTTGAGATCAAAGTCTCTTGCCATTACATAGAAGTCATATGCCTGCAGCAGCATGTATGAGAACTCGAAGAATGAAAGTCCTGTGTCTCTCTCCATTCTTGACTTGAAGCAGTCAGCTCTCAGCATTGTGTTGACATTGAAGTGTGTTCCGATTTCTCTTGCAAACTCAGTGAACTTGCATGGTCTGATCCACTCAGCATTGTTGACGCTTACAGCGTAGCCCGGCTTAGGCTCTCTGTTTTGATGACCAGGATGGTATACGCCTTCGTTGCCCTCGTATTTCCACTCATCATCGAAGTCGATGAACTTGTCGAACAGTTTCTTGAATGCTCTGCAGTTCTCATCGATAGTATTGATTGTCATTACCTGGCGCATATCGCTGCGTCCTGAAGGATCGCCGATCTCGCCTGTGCCGCCGCCGAGGAGGAATACAGGAGTGTGACCGTACTTCTGCATATACATCATGGTGATCATCGGAATGAAATGTCCAACGTGCAGGCAGTCTGCAGTCGGGTCAAATCCGATATAGAACTTGATTTTCTCCTTGCCGAGCAGCTCTCTCAGAGCTTCACCATTGGTAGTCTGCTCGATCAGTCCTCTCTCCATCAGGACGTCATATACATTGGTGTGTTCACTGACATTGTCAGGAATTAAATTTTTCATCGATACTCTCCCTTTCCTATTTTTTCTAAAACCGGCAACGCGCCGATTATGATTCCCGGCAGCAGGATTATTGCTGAGATTGCTGCCCTAAAAAACAGCTCCGCAGCTTTGCCGCGGAGCCGGAATCAACTTTGTTAATCGATCCTGGTACAGTCGCAGCAAAACTAAGCTTCAACAGAAGTTCCGTCGTAATAATAGATTGCTGCTACGAGTCTGCGAGTATTCATTGACTCTCCTTTCGAATCGATACACTAGAAAATATACCACCTGCAGGTTTTATTGTCAATCTGCCATTGCCTGCAGAATCCGCTTCAGAATCAACTTCAGAATCACCTGCTGCAATCTCTCTGTCCGGGCATTTTCAAAGCATCTGCTCTCTACTCTGTTAATACTTCAACCGCCGTCCTGAGAGTGTCATCGTCGCCAACATTTCCCGGGAAGATTACATATGGTATTCCCGGAAATCTGCTTTCCTCCCCTGTGCGCCATACCGGTACCCCCGGACAGATCTGACCCAGAATATAAGCCTTCCTTACAGCGAGAGCCTTCGTCCCGATATCACTTGATGTGATTCCTCCTTTGGCAATAATAAATGATGGAGTGACTGACAGTTTGCCCACTAGAGACTGAACCGCATCTGAGATTTTAACAGACAGTCTGAGGTCATCTTCTTTATTACCGGTATCTGCGGTTATCAGTGCTCTTGTCGTGTAGCAGCACACAGTCTTCCCTTCCCGGATATACTTCTCCTCAAGTGCCAGGCAGCGTTCTGTTTCCAGAGCAAATGCTTTCCCGTCCCTGACAAGGGTTGCGTCGAGTTCAATGAATTCAATTCCATCCAGATCCCGGATGCGTTCAACCTGCGCAGTTGTCTTAGCAGTATGAGAGCCGACGACGATGATTCCTCCGTTATCAGAGCCGGCTGAAACCATCTGCTGCTTTGTCAGAAGAGGCTGATCAGGATTGCCGCAGATAACTTTGACAAGTGCCGCCGCTGAACGGAACATGAAGCTCTTCCCGGCTTTCATGGCACGGTAAAGCGCAGTGCAGAACACCTTGATATCCTGATAATCAACTGCGTTGACTATGACTTTATTAAAATCTTTGACGTTCATCAGCATACCCGTAATCATATCGATATCCGCACTTCGCAGATCCTCAACAGAAATACAGGTAACATCCTGCGCTCTGAACTCTCCGGATGTTTTCTCCTCTACATATTCAGGCATTGTCCGGGCTGTATACCCAAAAGTCTTGTCGCGGGCAAATTCTGTCTCGTTTGCCGGCACAAGCTCGTCCCCGTATCTGACATAATGTATGTCATCAATAGTGAATCTTCCGCCTTCCTTGAAAAACGGGCACAAGATTTCACCATCGAAATGTTTGCCTCCTTTGCTTTCAAGCACTTCCTTAAGGACAGCTGTTTCCAGCGGAAAGTGTCCGCGCAAAGTACTGTCACTTCTGCTTATAATAATGTAATCTGTGCCGGTTTCTTCTGATACTTCCGCTACTGCAGACGCAATTTCTCTGTGAGCTGCCGCAGTTTCTTCCGCTGTCATAGAGCGTGAATTAGTCAGTATGAAAAAAAGCTTCTTATCGCTGATAAAGCCGTCCCTCACACTTTCCATATCCCAGTTTGTATATACATTCAGATCGTGCGTCGTCTGAATTCCGGTAGGGTCATCATCGAGCACAACGATTTTTTTATTGTCTGCGTTTATCTCAGCCTGCAGCAGTTCATCGATCTTTTTCTCATCAATCTGCTTAAAGCTGTTTAGTATTTTGGTACTTATTGCCATGTTATTACCAGCTCCTGTTTTGTTCTGTCAGCATGTCAGTATTCGTCTCTGCCACAAGTATTCGCCTCTGTCACAGGTATTCGCCTCTGTGACACAATGCTTCGGACTGACTGCGTAATGTTTATAAAAGACCTCAGGGTTTTATCCCCGAGGCCTCTGGATTTATTTGTTTACTACGTTGGCAGGTGAGCCATCCATATATGATTTGATGTTGTCTGCCGTCGTCTGCATGATTCTCTCACGTGCCTCTTGTGTCGCCCATGAGATGTGTGGTGTAATTATGCAGTTCTTAGCTTTGAGGAGTACATTATCTTCCTTGATCGGCTCTGTCGAAACAACGTCCAGAGCGGCAGCAGCAACTTTGCCGCTTTCAAGCGCGTCGAACAGGTCCTGCTCTACAACCAGCGGTCCGCGGCTGTTGTTAATAAGAACAACACCATCCTTCATCTTGGCGATATTGTCCTTGTTTATGATACCCTGAGTAGCAGGGAACAGCGGACAGTGAAGGAATATGAAGTCTGATTGTGCCAGCAGCTGATCAAGCTCTACATACTCTGCTACCGCACGGCCGGCATCGTGCTGAAAAGCGTCATATGCCAGCACTTTCATATTCATTGCCTTGAGGATCTTTGCTGTGTTAGTTCCGATCCTTCCAAGGCCTATAATGCCTGCTGTTTTGCCTGAAACCTCAATCATAGGATAGTGCCAGTAGCACCAGTCAGGATTTGCAGCCCATTCACCGGCAAATACTGAATCACTGTGATGTCCGATATGTGAGCAAACCTCCATCAGCAGGCTGACGGCAAACTGGCTTACGTTATCTGTGCCGTAAACCGGTACATTCATTACCGGAATACCTTTTTCCTTAGCATAATCGTAATCAACTACATTGTATCCGGTAGCCAGAACTGCTATAGCTTTCAGATTCGGGCACTTATCCATAGTTTCCCTGCTGATAGGAGTTTTGTTGATAACTGCTACCTCTGCATCACCAATCCTTTCTGCGATAAGTGGTGATTCTTCATATGATGTACGGTCATATACTGTCACTTCTCCAAGTTCTTCCAGCGGGCCCCAGCTGATATCTCCCGGATTCTCAGTATATCCGTCCAGAACTACTATTTTCATATATGTTCTCCTTTTACTTTTTCCAGCCCCTCTTTTTCTGTGTCCTGCGTCAGACAAATACGGCTAATAAAAAAAGGCAGCTTAACAGCCGCCTGAAATTTCTAGAAATCAAGATCTTCAATCTCATTGATTCTTCTGAGATGCTTGTCTCCCATGAATTCTGTTCCGAGCCACTTATCTACCATTGCGAAAGCAGTATCCTGGTCAACAACTCTTGCTCCGAAGCAAAGTACATTTGCATCATTGTGAGCCTTAGTCATCTCTGCAGTCCATTCATTGTGGCAAACACCTGCTCTGATTCCAGGTACTTTATTGGCAGCAATGCTGATACCAATACCGGTGCCACAGATAGCAATACCTCTATCAGCTTCACCGCTTGCTACCGCTTTGCCTACTGCGTGGCCAAACTTAGGATAGTCTACAGACTCAGCTGAATATGTACCGACATCCAGAACCTCATATCCTTCGTCTTCCAGTTTAGTTTTAACGGCTTCCTTGAGTTCAAATCCGGCATGATCACTTCCGATAACTATTTTCATAATTTGTGTTCTCCTTAATAATACTTATTAACCAAGTTCATCTTCAAAATAGCTGCTTCTGACTTTACTGCTGAGATCATAAACGTCTCTGCTTTTTATTGCGTCGAAGAGCTGTATATGTGCATTCAGGAGTTTTTCAGATTTGCCTCCGAGAATCATCGCTGATACCGTCTGATACCTTACGGCATATGTCAGAGATCTGACAACCTTGTTGATCTTGTCAGCCATGGGATTCTTACCCATTTCGGCTATCTTATCATGAAACCTGTTATCCGCGCTGAAAAATGTATCGACCCTGTTCTCTTTTAATTCCAGTGCCGTTTTCATTTCTCCGAGAATTGCTTCCAGCTCTTTAAGCTCATCTTCCTCGTGATGCTCAATAGCAAGCCTCAGCATTCCGGTTTCTGTCATCTCACGCAATTCCATAAGATTCTCAAATGAATCCTGATTGAGTAAGATTCCATAAACCATAGGATCTATCATGCTTTCCTTGTAGCCGTTGCATACGAAAGTTCCTTCAGACCTCTTGCTCTCAAGAACTCCAAGGTATGTAAGGATTTTAATAGCCTCTCTTACGCTGCTTCTGGCAACGCCTAGAGAATCTGCCAGTTCAGGTTCCGGTGGAATCCTGTCTCCCGGCTTAAGCTCCTCTGAGCGAATGGCATCAGTCAGACAGTTTATCACACTCTGTACTACTGATTCTTTTTTTAAACTCTTGAGATAAGATGGTGTCTGTGCCATGTTGTCATATTTCCTTTAATTAATTTTCATTTGTATGACATAACATATAGTTTAGAATACCAAGTTATTGTCCCAAAGTCAATTTGTAAACTATCTCTGAGAGCCCCTCAAATAACAGTAGTTAAAAGAAAACTGCCGGATTCGGGCATGCCGGACCGGCAGTTTTTATTGTAATGTAAATTAGCCGCTGAGACCCGGAAGCCATGTAACGATTCCAGGAATGTATGTGATCAGGAACAGTACAACCAGAAGCGGAACCAGGAACGGAATTACCGCTTTATACATCTCTTCTATCCTGATTTTTGCTGTCTTAGCACAGATAAATAAGCTTGTGCCTACAGGCGGTGTGCAGAGTCCGATCATCAGGTTGAGTACCAGTACTACACCAAGGTGTACAGGATCAATTCCGAATGAACTCATCAGAGGGATCAGGAACGGTACTGTAATCGTCATTACAGCCAGAGCTTCCATGAACATTCCGATAATCAGGAATGCAATGTTCAGAATGAGCAGCATGATGTACTTGTTTGATGTCAGGCTTGTCAGCATATGAGCAAGAGCATCTGTCATGCCCATCATTGTAACGAGCCATGAGAATGCAGCTGCTCCGCAGATGATGTTCAGGATTCCTGCACCATCTGCAACTGACTGTCTCAGAGCCTGATAAATCTCTCTGAGTGTCATGCCCTTGTAGAGGATGACTGAGAGGAAGAATGCATATACTACAGCAATGCAGGCAGCTTCTGTAGGTGAGAAAATACCTGTCCAGATACCACCGATGATGATAACAGGAGTCATCAGTGAAAGGAACGCTTCCTTAGTTGAGATGAGAAGTTCCTTACCATCAAACTTATGTGTAGGATAATGTCTCTTCTTTGAGATTACGAACACAAGAATACTTGTAGCAACAGCGAGCAGAAGTCCAGGTACGATACCCGCTACGAAGAGGGTGCCTACAGGCACTTCTGTCATCATACCGTATACTACCATAGGGATTGACGGAGGGATGATAGGTCCGATCGTAGCGCTGGCGCATGTAACTGCTGCGGAGAAGTCCGGGTCGAAGCCTTCGTCGATCATGGCGTCAACTTCGATCTGTCCGAGTCCACCGGCATCAGCTACAGCGGATCCGCTCATTCCGGAGAAAACGATAGAAGCAAGTACGTTTGCGTGTCCGAGTCCGCCCGGGATCCATCCGATCAGAGCGGAGCAGGCCCGGAATATTCGTCGTGTAATACCTCCGGTGTTCATTAACTTGGCCGCTAATATGAAGAACGGGATGGCGAGCAACGTATATGATGACGCATTACCGATCATTCTGTGTACAATAGCGGTTGGTTCAAACTGGCCGGTGATCATTGTCGTTGCCAGTGCGGATATAGCAAGTGAGAATCCGATAGGAACACCCATGATCATAAGCACAAGGAATATTCCCATTATAAGGATTACCATTTTAACCATCATTACAGTGTACCTCCTTCCTGAACCTCGGAAGAGGCAGCTTCACTATCTGCTGCTTTGATTCTCTTGTAGCCGACGTTAATAATCTGGAACAGTGAGAACAGTGCTCCTATCGGGAATGGCATATAGAACCATCCACGTGAAACAGGAATAGTCTGGTACATTGTCTGCATAGAGTTCTGAACGATAGAGATAGCAAGGTATCCGGCAATAATCAGGAATACGAAACAAAGCATATCCATTGCTGTCAGCCAGATAGCACGCATCTTAGGCTTCATAGCATTGGCCACGAATGTAAGTCTCATGTGCTCATCATTGTGGAATGTTATAGACATTCCGATAAATACGATCCATGATAAGCAGATAAGAGTTACCTCATACTGCCATGCTACAGGATTGTTCAGAACAAATCTGCTGAAAACAGACCATGTGATGAGGAGGATCAAGAAAACCATCAACGCAACAGTTATTGCGGATGCGATTTTATCGATCACCTCACAGAATTTGTCAAATTTCTTCATAAGTTCTGATTCCTCTCTTAAAATCCTTAAACACGAGGGCGTTTTTACGCCCCCGTGTATTTAGTAGGACGATTAATTTCCAGGTAATACTTATCTATTGATAATTATTGGTACTTAATTATTCACCCATCTTAGCCTGGATGCGTGATACGAGATCCTCTGCCCAGTCATTCTGTGCATAGAAGTCATCATATACAGAAGCTGTAGCTGCCTTGAGTGCCTCTACGTCCGGATAAGTAACTTCCATTCCAGCGTCCTCGAGCTCCTTGAGCTGCTGATCCTGGCTGTCTACGATAGCCTTACGGTGCTCATCACCGAACTTCTTAGCAGCCTCGAGAAGGAGGTTCTGTACGTCTTCAGGATACTTGTTCCATGATGTCAGTGAGAAGATCATGTTCTTGCACTCATACTTGTGGTTTGTCATAGCAAGATACTTCTGTACATCCTGGAAGTTGTTAGCATGAATGTTGGAAATAGGGTTCTCCTGTCCATCGAATGTTCCCTGCTGCAGTGCGAGATACAGTTCCGAGAATGCAAGTGGGGATGGGGATGCGCCAAGTGCTGTGAAAATAGCAATTGTCATAGCATCCTCAGGAGTACGGATCTTGAGTCCCTTGAAGTCGTCCGGTCCGTTGATAGCTCTCTTGGAGTTAGTTGTCTGACGGAGACCGTTTTCCCAGTAAGCGAGCTGGATCATGTTGTGGTCTGCAAGGTCTGCCACGAGCTCTTCACCGATTTCACTGTCGAGTACTTTGTATACGGACTCATAGTCTGAGAACAGGAACGGAAGTCCCAGTGTATTGATCTTAGGAGCAAGATTTGCTTCCTGACCCTGAGGCATCATCATTGCATCAAGTGATCCCATTTCGAGCATTTCTGCCATCTCAGCGTTTGAACCGAGCTGCTCAGCTGCGTAGATGTCTACTGTTACAGCACCGCCGGACTGCTCCTCAACGTATGCCTTGAAGTTCTCAAGTGATGCATGGATAAGGTTACCGGTAGTATCACTGTGGCCGATCTTAATGCTGAAAGTCTGGCCACCTGCAAATGCATCGGAATCGCCGCCTTCAGCACTCTCTGAAGATGATCCGCCGCCGCATGCAGCAAGTGAGAACGCGAGAACTGCTACCATAAGCAGAGCTAATAGTTTCTTCTTCATTTTTTCCTCCTGTCGCTGACTCCTCTGAGTCAGAAAATCATAAACCTTTAACTATTGTTTGACCTTATTACGGTCTGTTTACCGGCAATTTTTACTACTGAATATCCCTCCTCCTTTCTATAAGTTCAGATACAAAGTAAGTTTCTCTGACTTTATCGCTTAAAACCTCTTGGTCACCTTGTTTTATTGCGTTCAGAAGTGCAACGTGAGCCTCAATCAGTTGCTGCCCTTTGTTTCCTGATATCATTGAGGTTACTGTCTCATAGCGAACAGCATATGTCAGTGTTCTGACCACTCTGTTGATCTTGTCAGCCATAGGGTTTTTACCCATAGCAGCGATTTTGTCATGGAATCTGTCATCAGCTTTGAAGAAAGCTTCACAAGTCCCCTCATCATTTGTTTTGAGAATTTCTTCCATTTCTTTCAGTATTTCTTCAAGTTCTGAAATTTCATTCTCATCATGATTCTTGATTGCCAGACGCAGCATTCCGGCTTCAGTCATCTCTCTGAGTTCCATAAGATTCTCGAATGAATCTTTGTTCAGAATGATTCCATAGACCATAGGGTCTATCATGCTCTCTTCAAAGCCGCTGCATACAAAGGTTCCTTCATGACGCTTGCTTTCGAGCACACCTAGATAGGTCAGTATTTTAACTGCTTCACGTATACTGCTTCTGGCAACGCCAAGAGATTCTGCAAGCTCCGGTTCTGTCGGAATTTTATCGCCGGGTTTCAGTTCCCCTTTTCTCATTCCATCCGTCAGACGGTTGATAACGCTTTGCACTACTGATTCTTTTTTTAAGCTTGTAAGATATGAAGGTGTGTGTTCCAATTCTGATCCTCTCCTAATAAATACCGGCTGGTCTGGTTTATGACCCCCTGACCGGACCAGCCGGCAGCGCTTATTTCAATGTAATATGTACAGGTACTCCTCCCGCATAGTGAGGCTGCAGCTCACCGATAATAAGCGGTCTTGCATATTTCAGAAATTCATCACTTACATATGTTCCGTTATTGATAATCCAATTCTTAGGAACTTTACGCTCTACGTTTGCTATCTCATGGATATCAAACTGGCTGTATTCGATTATGTAAGGCTTTCTGGAAGTTACCTGAATAGTAACCATCATTCCGGTGCTGCCTTCAAAGGCTTTCTTTGCTGCCAGATAACCTGCGCCATATGCCTCATCTGCATCTGTAAGGGATGTCAGATGTGCAGCGCATCTCTGCAGTGTGGAAAATTCAATCGCACGAGCCTTGAAGCCAGTCTCAGCACTGATTCTTGCAGCGAGATAAGCTCCTACTCCGGACAGCTGTTTGTGACCGAATGCATCCAGCTTGTCTGATCCGCCTTCAACTTCACAGACGAATCTTCCGTCTGCGAGCTTGATTCCTTCAGATACTGCGATGACAATTGAGCTCTTGGTCTTAGCCAGTTCCTTGACTCTGTTCATGAAGTCATCAGGATCAAATACACTTTCAGGCAGATAAATCAGATCCGGTCCGCAGCAGTCAGGTCCCTTTGACAGAAGCGAAGCAGCTGTCAGCCATCCTGCATGTCTGCCCATGATCTCTACAACGCAGATATTAGTTCTTGCATCGCCATATACCGCGTTATCTCTGATGATCTCCTTCATCGATGCTGCAATGTATTTGGCTGCAGAGCCAAATCCAGGGCAGTGGTCTGTCATAGGCAGGTCGTTATCGATAGTTTTAGGGATGCCCATGAATTTCTGCGGCTTGTTATGATGTGCCGCATAATCTGAAAGCATCTTTACAGTGTCCATCGAATCGTTACCGCCGTTGTACAGAAGATACTGGATGTTATATTTGTCAAGTATTCCGAAGAGCTTTTCATATACATCTTCGTTGCCTTCGATTTCAGGCAGTTTGTATCTGCATGATCCGAGAAAAGCCGAAGGTGTTCTTCTCAGAAGTGCCAGATCCTGCGAGTCCTTGATCTGGTCATTAAGGTCTATAAGGTCCTCTTTCAGAAGGCCTTCTATACCGCAATGCATTCCGTAAATCTTCTTTACTCCTGCATCTCTGGCAGCCTCAATTACACCTGCAAGGCTGGAGTTTATTACCGCAGTAGGTCCACCTGACTGTCCTACAATAATGTTTCCTTTAATACTCATATATTTTTACCCTTTTCTGCTTCTGAAAATGTCCGGTTCCGCAGGATGCCCCCGCGTCCTGCGGATTTATTAGTTGCCGGACCCTAGTAAGGAGTAATAAGGTTTGTGATACTGACAATAATTGTCTTGAGTTTCAACTACTGAAGAGCTTCTGCAGTTGCTACGATGTTCTCAACTGTGATGCCGTTCTTAGCAAGCAGTCTCTCATAAGGAGCAGACTCACCGAACTGATCCTGGATACCGATTCTCTTTACGATACCCTTGCCCATTTCAGCTGCTACTTCACAAACAGCACTTCCGAGGCCGTTGATGATATTGTGGTCTTCAACTGTTACGATCTTGCCGATCTCCTCAACGCATGCCTTAACTGCATCAACGTCGAGAGGCTTGATTGTGTGCATGTCGAGTACTCTTGCGGAGATACCCTTTGCTTCGAGTTCCTTAGCTGCCTTGATTGCGAGGCATACTGTATCACCGTTAGCAATGATTGCAACGTCCTTGCCGTCCTGAATCTGATATGCCTTACCGATTTCAAACTCAACGTCTGGTCCGTATACCTGCTCCATAGCATCTCTTGTGAATCTCAGGTACATTGGTCCGTAAGTCTCAGCAGCTGCTCTGACAAGTTTACGTGCCTGGTTGTAGTCAGCCGGCATCATGATTGAGATGTTAGGAATAGTTCTGAGGATTCCCATATCCTCAATTGCCTGATGGGATGCACCATCGTTAGCAGGTGTGAATCCACCATGTGAGCAAGCGATCTTAACGTTCAGGTTTGTATAGCAAATTTCCTGACGAATCATTTCGCAGATTCTCATTGATCCGAATGCTGCGTATGTTACTACGAATGGAACCTTGCCGCATGTTGCAAGTCCTGCTGCTACTGCAGCACCATTCTGCTCTGCGATACCTACATTTATGTACTGCTCAGGAAGCTCTTTTCTGAAGTCCTGTGTCTTGCAGCTCTTGCCGATATCTATATCAAGAACGACTACTTCCGGATGGTCTTTACCAACCGCTACGATCTCGTCACCAAATCCGTTACGAGTAGGAATCTTTTTCAGTTCACTCATTTTTATGTCCTCCTGTTAAATCAGCTGAGCCTTAAGTTCTTCCATAGCCTGTGCGTACTGCTCATCGTTAGGCGCAACACCGTGCCAGCCTACCTGGTTCTCCATGAAGCTTACGCCCTTGCCTTTTACAGTCTTTCCGATGATTGCCTTAGGATTTCCGTTCTGTGCTTCTTCTGAATAGCACCAGTCGAGAGCTCCGCAAACTTCTTCCATGCTGTTTCCGTCAACGTAGCAGACATCCCATCCGAACGACTTGAACTTCTCGCCGAGGTCTCCGTTAGGCATTACTTCATCACATGTGCCGTCAAGCTGGAGATTGTTGACATCTACGAATACGATGAAGTTGTCAAGTTTGTACTTGTTTGATGTGTTTGCAGCTTCCCAGATTATTCCTTCCTGTGCTTCACCATCACCGAGTACACAGAAAACTTTATAATCCTTCTTGTTCATCTTGCCGCCGAGTGCCATTCCTGCTGCGCAAGCCATTCCCTGACCGAGAGAACCTGTTGAAATATCGATACCAGGGCACTTGATCATCGATGGATGTCCCTGCAGAGGGGAGCCTTCCTTACGGAGTGTATCGAGAACTTCTTCAGGGAAATATCCGAGTGTTGCAAGGCATGCATACTGGATTGGACAAACATGTCCTTTGGACAGAACCATTCTGTCACGGTCTTCCCACTTAGGGTTCTTAGGGTCTACATTCATGTACTTGAAGTAGCATGCAGTTACGAACTCAGCTGCTGACAGAGATCCGCCCGGATGGCCGGACTGTGCCTTGTAGATCATGTCTACGACCTTCATGCGCATCTCTGTTGCTTTGTTCTTAAGGTCTTTCATAGAAATGTCGTTCATGTGTCTCTCCTTTTATATATATCTGGGTAATAAGATATCGATGGTTATTATTGCCGCATCCGGTAGTGATTAATGCCTCTCCCGGATTGGTTTGTCGGAGTGTCAGAGTGTCGGATTGTCCATTGTCAGACATTCCCATGTGGAAAAATCTTATCTGTTACTCCTCTAATTAGCAATATTTTTTCTGCTTTTTATTCTCAGAAATATTTATTTAACAAAGTTCCGTTACCAGTTCCTTCCGGTATCTCTTTTCCTATGCGACGGCTTATATATCACAATCAGCCGCCGCACAGTATCAGAGATATGTAAGGAGTGTGGTTTTTTAGAAGAAATTATTTACGTCCTATTACGAATCCCAACAGCAGCGCAACCACCAGCATTCCGATTGTTCCAAGCATCAGGTTGTGTGCTCCTGCCGCAGTTACTATGAACATTGGTGCGATTGTCAGATAGAAGTTCTGTGTACTTATCTGCCAAAGCGGTGTTGCTGCTACCAGATTCGGGCCGGCATCTGTTTCAAGCTCCGGATCTGAAATCTTAAGGAGCATCATGCCTGTAGCTGTTGAGCCTGTCCATGCGCCAAACATTACCATTGCGTTTTCAAGCCAGTTCTGTTTGAGCCAAAGTCTAGGCAGTATCATCAGAATTATTGTTGTAAGAATCAGACCGGTCAGTGATATTGACAGGATAGCCGAAGCATTGTTCATGATTACATCCAGCTTCATTGTTGCAATTGCTGTGATGATCAGGAACTCCAGCGCCAGGTTTCCTACATGGCTGAGCGATTCATTGTCAATGAATTCTGCAAACGGTGTTTTTCTTACTACTACTCCGAATGCAAGAGATACCAGAATAGCCGGTACATATATCGCGAATCCGGAGAACAGTGGTACCATGTGCAGAATCTTCAGCAGGCCATATGCTACCAGCATGATTCCCATTACGATTCCGAAGTGAAGAGTCAGAGGATCAAAGGCTATCTCTGACGTGAATGCCTTCATAAACTTGAATCTGTTCTTCTCATCAAGAATACCTGTGTAGTCTTCTTTGCTCAGGTTTCCGGATTTCTCTGCTGTACACCATCCTTTACGGATTCCGTAGTTGAGAATAGCAATTCCGACTATGATGCCGTATAGCATTCCTATTGTAGCGTACGTTGTTCCGAATGCAGATGCTTCATCATAGTTCCAGTAGCCCAGAGTATCATATATTCCTGCGATAACCTGAGGAATACCATGTGCTCCGTAAAAGGCTCCGAATGGAAGCAGCGCCGCACCGTCAGGAAGACCGAACGCTTTGCCCATAGCCATTGCTGAAAGAATCTGCACGGCTATTACTGTGGCAGAAATAAAGAATACCAGTGAGCACTTCTTGATCATTTTCCGGTCAAATTTCAGTGCTATGAACTGTGTTACAAACAGAATTGCAAGAAGTGGATTTGCGAATCCGCTTACATTGTCTGACCAGTGAATGTAATATGGACAGAACTTCCCCAGCACCTCAGATCCAAGGAGCAGTCCTACCAGACCGCCGATTACCGCAACCGGTATAAACATCTTCTGAAGTATTCCAACCTTCGCTCTCAGGACAAGTCCTATCAGAAGAAGCATACTTGCCCAGGCAAAATCCATAAGAATTGTTTCAAACATTACTTTTTCTCCCCTCAGTTAACTCAATTCTTGCGGCATGTAATGTACTTGTTATCTATTTACCTTCGGATGCAATAGCGCGTATTCTTGCGACCAGGTCTGAAGTCCACTCATTCTGAAGTTCAAAATCTGTATATACCGCTCTGGTTGCAATTTTGAAGGAATCAATATCCGGTGTCCTGTTGATTATCATTCCGGCTTTTTCAAGTTCTTCAATCTGCTTTTCTTCCTCAGCAGCTACAGCATTTCGATGTTCCTGCCCGTATGTTTTTGCACCCTCAAGCAGTATTTGCTGAATATCTTCAGGTAGTTTTTTCCATGTGCTGAGCGAAAATATGAGATTCTTGGACTCATATTTGTGGTTTGTAATTGTCATGTACTGGTTTACTTCATTGATTTTGCTGGAGTAAATGTTGGCAACCGGATTCTCCTGTCCGTCGAAAGTTCCCTGCGCGAGTGCATCATATGTCTTGCTCCAAGCGAACTTTGTTGTCTGTGCTCCCAGTTCTTTGAATATTGCTGCTGTCATCGCATCATCCGGAATACGCATCTTCAGTCCTGCAACATCCTCAGCTTTGTTTATCTCTCTGGCGCTATTTGTTATCTGACGCATTCCGTTTTCCCAGAAAGCAAGCTGGATCATATTGTAGTCTTCAAGGCCCTGTGTGAGTCCTTTTGCAACCTCTTCATCATCCATTACCGCCCATGCCTGTTCATAACTGGTAAAGAGAAATGGCAGTCCGAGAGTTGCAATCTTAGGTGCGTATGTTGCCTCAACACCTTGCGGCATCATCATGGCATCAAGTGTTCCTGTAACCAGTTCCTGTGCCATTTCTGTGTTATCTCCGATCTGTTCGTCTGTATAAAGGCGAATAAATACGCGGCCATCAGTTTTCTCATTTACCCAGTCAGCATAGTTCTGAAGAGACACAGTCAGAAGATTGTCTTCTGTATCGCTGAGTCCCAGTCTGATAACATACTCTACACTGTCCGGTGAGGAATTTCCTGATTCCGCGTCCTGTCTGCCACATCCGGCAAACGACAGGACAAGCGTAAGTATCACTGTCAGTATTACCGTTCTGGCTATAAATCTTTTGCTCATATCCCCTCTGCTCCTGATTTAGCCCTGTATATCGCTTAGTTGCTGCTGATACGAATACTTTGAGATGAGTTAGATTTTAATATTAAGTAAAATGTTTTTCTCGATATGTCCTTTGTCAGACATAATTATGTAATGCAATATTATTCTATCAAAAAGAAAATGTCAACTATTTTCTTGTCTTATGTCAGACAAAATATTTTTTTAACAATATCTTCTTTTTACCTGTTTTAAGATAGCCAAAGAGCGGTCTTATTACGGACCGCTCTTTGGGAATATAAACGTTAATTATCTGCCAAGATACAGTGACTGCTTAGCAAGAACCAGATTCAGAATCATATCATTGCAAGGTGTAGGAATTCCTGATTCCTTGCCAAGTTTAGATACAGCACCATTGATGATCCTGATCTCTGTTTCATGGTGATGTCTTACATCCTGTACCATTGAGCTGATGGTCTCGTCTGTATTACGGGATACATCGAATGCGTGCTCAAGTACTTCTTCATAATTAAGAGTGCAGCCATTTGCATTTGCAACTTCGATAGCTTCCTTGATGAGCATCTTAGCAAGCTCATTTGCATACGGGTTCTTGCTGATGAATCCATTAGGTGTCTCAAGAAGTGCGCTGACACCATTGATAGCAACGTTAGCTGCAAGCTTGTACCAGATTGCGTTATAAACATTCTCGTGTACTTCTGTCTCAAGACCTGCAATGCGGAATGCTTCAGCAACTTCCTCAACCTTAGCCATAGGAGCCTTAGGCGAACCCATATTAGTTCCACCATAACCAGTATTAGCAACGTGTCCCGGTGAGATTGGTGTAGCACCAAATGCGGTGTTTCCGATAATGATCTGCTCTTCAGGGATTACCTTAGCAATCTCATCATAGTTGCCATATCCGTTCTGCAGGCACATTACCATTGTGTGCTCATCAACCATTGGCAGAGCATTGCGGACTGCTGACTCAAGATACTGATAATGTACAAATACTACGAGCAGGTCTACAACACCGATTTCCTTCGGATCAGTAGTTGCGATTGCCGGATGAACGGATTTGGTTTTTCCATCACCATGTCCAGGGGCAACCATATCAACGAGGATACCATTCTTCTTAATGTTTTCAATTACAGGTTCAAAAGTGTCAAGTACACATACCTCATGCTTGGATACAAGATAACTAGCATAGCAGCTTCCGATTGCGCCGCATCCGACAAAACCAATTCTCATTAGTAAATCTCCTCCATTTCTTATAACCTGGAAAGTTTCCAGCTCCATTTGACTTTGTCCTTTGTCAGACATATCGATGTGATGTAATACTATTCCCTTTATTATCAAAAATCAAGCCTTTTTTGTCTTATGTCAGACAAAATATTTTTTTAACGAAATTCACATTTTGATCACATAAAAAAGCGCCGGTTAATGTCCGGCGCTTTGCAGCTTTTCTATATGAATTTGTGCTATTTTGTTCCGAAGATTCTGTCGCCTGCATCTCCGAGTCCAGGTACGATGTATGCATTCTCGTTAAGATGATCGTCCTTGGCTGCAATATATATATCTACATCAGGATGAGCTTCTGTCAGTGCTTTAATGCCTTCCGGTGCTGCAATCAGGAACATAAGACTGATGTCCTTCGCGCCTTTCTTCTTAACAAAATCAACAGCTGCAACTGCACTTCCACCTGTAGCAAGCATAGGATCTACGATGATGACCTTTCTCTTGTCGATGTCCTCAGGAAGCTTGCAGTAATATTCTACAGGCTCATGAGTCTCAGGATCTCTATATAGTCCAACGTGACCAACCTTGGCGTTCGGGATGATTTCGAGCATACCATCAACAAATCCAAGTCCGGCTCTCAGGATAGGAACTATAGCAACATCAAGACCTTTAAGCATCTTAACTGTTGTAGGGCAGATCGGTGTTTCAATATCAACTTCCTCTGTCGGAAGATCTCTTGTTACTTCAAAGGCCATGAGCATAGCGACCTCTCTGGCGAGATCTCTGAACTCCTTGCTCGGAGTGTTCTTGTCTCTCATTATAGAAACTTTGTGCTGAATCAGCGGATGATCAAATACCATTACTTTTGCCATTAGTTCTCCTCCATTACTTGTAATAATGAATAACGTACATTCGTCCCATTCCCGGTCCTGTTATTCATGCTCAGGACTCCTGCGCTCAGACTGCATAACTGATACTGTTATTTAACAACATCGTATCCTGCGCTTTTCAGCATTCTATTCATAACGCTGAATCCGAGGCCTGACTCTTCTAACGTTCTGATATAAATTATATCATACCCCTCTCTGTCGAGCTCCCTAAGATCGGCAAAAAGGTTATGGGCTGCCATTCGTTCGTCATCGAAATAATCGATAACAGCAGGCTTGAGCCCTTCTCTTTCTGCAGCAAGTTCCAGCTCTCTTACCCTGGTCCTGAATCCGTCACCCGTGTCTTCTACCAGTCTGACTCTGGCTTTAGGAGAATAGTGTCTGTATTTCATTCCCGGTGACTTAGGTTTGAATCCACTATCAGCTATTCCGTTCTCAGGATCAGCGATTTCTGCAGGTTTCTCAAGCAAAGCCTTATAGTAAACAACTTCGCAGCCCAGTACTTCCGTGAGCATCTCGGCAGTGATCATTCCCGGTCTTAGTATGGTCGGAACTTCTCCGGTCAGATCAAGTACCGTAGACTCTATACCAACATCGCACTGCTCTCCCATGATCACAGCATCAATACGGCCGTCCATGTCTTCGATTACATCTTCGGCTGTTGTAGGACTCGGTCTTCCTGAGATATTAGCGCTCGGTGCTGCAATCGGTCTGTCAGATGCAGCAATCAGTCTGCGCGCTGTTTCATTTGACGGCATCCTTACTGCCACTGTATCCAGTCCGCCTGTAGTTGTGTCAGGAACCAGATCAGACTTCGGGAATATCATTGTCAGCGGGCCTGGCCAGATTCTTGCTGCGGCTTTCTTCGCTGTCTCCGGTACTCCACCGGCTCCCCCTCTGACGAGCGGATACAGGCCTTTCATATCTGCTATATGTACTATCATCGGGTTGTCCGATGGTCTGCCCTTGGCTGCATAGACCGACTTCACTGCCTCTGCATCAAGCGCATTGGCTCCGAGACCATATACTGTTTCAGTCGGAAAAGCTACCAGTCCGCCACGGCGGATTATTTCTCCGGCTTTAAGTATGTCTCCCAGCTCTGTAGTCAGTCTCTCTGTCTTCATTTTGAAATATCTTGATAACTTTCCTAATATTATTGCGGCATTTTAGCCGAAATCTCTCATTTTTTCTGCCTGATCAGCGGCGATGAGTCCGTCTACTGCCTCATCAATATCTCCGTCAAGGAACTGCTCAAGCTTGTAAAGTGTGAGGTTGATTCTGTGGTCTGTGATTCTTCCCTGCGGGAAGTTGTAAGTTCTGATTCTCTCTGATCTGTCGCCTGATCCGACCTGACTCTTTCTGTCAGCAGAAATCTTGTCGTTCTGCTCCTGAACCATCTTATCGTAGAGTCTTGCCTTGAGTACTCTCATGGCTTTCTCTCTGTTCTGGATCTGTGACTTCTCATCCTGGCAGGTTACAACGATACCTGTAGGCAGGTGAGTCATTCTTACAGCGGAGTCTGTTGTATTAACGCACTGACCTCCGTTGCCGGATGCTCTGTATACGTCAACTTTGACATCATTAGGGTTGATTTCAACCTCTACGTCATCTACTTCCGGAAGTACTGCTACTGTAGCAGCGGATGTGTGGATTCTTCCGGATGATTCTGTCTCAGGCACTCTCTGTACTCTGTGTACTCCGGACTCGAATTTGAGTCTTGAATAAGCGCCCTTACCTTTGATCATTACGACAGCTTCTTTGATTCCGCCGATTCCTGTATCACTTATTTCAATAATCTCAGCTTTCCATCTGCGGCGCTCAGCATATCTGAGGTACATTCTCAGAAGATCGTTTCCGAAGAGGGCAGCTTCTTCACCGCCGGTTCCGGCTCTGATCTCAAGGATAACGTTCTTCTCATCGTTAGGGTCCTTAGGGAGAAGGAGAATCTTCAGTTCTTCCTGAGCTTTCTCCATTTTCTCTTCGAGTTCCTTGGCCTCTTCCTTGGCCATCTCTCTCATTTCCTCGTCATCTTCCATATCGATGATTTCTCTTGCGTCAGCAAGATCGCTCTGCATTTTTCTGTATGCTTCGTAGGACTTGACGATCGGCTCTATCTCAGCCATTTCTTTCATATATTTCTGCCAGTTCTTCTGGTCAGAGATAACAGCAGGATCAGCTACTTTCTCGCTGAGCTCCTGATATTTTTCAGTTATAAAATCCAGTTTATCAAACATGTCTGTTTCCTTTCCTATCTATAGATCTCCTGCAGCAAATTCATCTGCTTCAGCACAATCAAACTACGGCGCCTTTTCTCTGCTTATCAGCAGAAAGATAAAGGTGCTTATTCAGACATATTCGCTATCGCTCTTCGAGAATACTTCTTCCGTTTCTATCTTTCATGTCATTCCTCTGAATGAATTAATTTTGTCCCAAAACTGATTTATTATATCAGATAAACCTTGGTATTTCAGCCGTTTTCACGCAATTCACATCTCAAGAAAAAACCGGAGTTTGGTACTCCGGTTGTTTGTCTCTGATTACAGTCCGTACTTGTTCTTGAACTTTTCAACTCTTCCGCCGCGGTTAGCAAACTTCTGCTGGCCTGTGAAGAATGGGTGGCATTCAGAGCAGATGTCTACTCTCATCTCGTCCTTGTTGGAGAGAGTCATGAATGTATTCCCACATGCGCAAGTAACTTTACATTCCTTATAACCAGGATGGATTCCTTCCTTCATGTTGGTACCTCTTTCTGTAA
>JBGUIG010000155.1:0-10545 GCA_045112795.1 Anaerovoracaceae bacterium
TTCGATACGCCACTAAGGCCATCGGAAGTAGTAATAGATCACAAATTCCCTTCATCAAGATGGGTTAATGGTGAAACTGTAAATGAAACCGATATGCCTGAGGATAAGATAAGAAATAAATTCCAAATACTCACAAACCAGACTAATCTTCAAAAGGAACGGTACTGTAAGCGTTGTGTCAAAACTGGAAAACGTGGTGATTTCTTCGGAATTGAGTGGTATTACGAAGGCGATGAGAATTGGAGAGGAACATCAAAAGCAGATGAACAAGGATGCGTAGGATGTTGCTGGTATGATATGGCAGAATGGAAGAATCGTTTCAATAGATATTTGTTTTACAGCAAAGGATTAGAAGAATCACTGGATAGGAACGATAAGGATAATGATTAAAACTGTAGGAAGTGTGTGCTCTGGAATAGAAGCGGCAACAGTGGCTTGGGAGCCTCTGGGAATGAGTTTTCAGTGGCTTTCAGAAATAGCGCCGTTCCCATCTAGAGTTCTTGCTGAGAAATATCCAAATATACAAAACGTTGGAGACATGAATTTGATTCCCGACTTAGTCAAAGCGGAAACGATAGATGCTCCTGACTTAATATGTGGTGGTACTCCGTGCCAGGCTTTTTCGTATGCTGGATGGCAAAATGGGCTTAAGGACGATCGGGGCAACTTAACTTTAAGATTTGTTGATATAGTTGATTCTGTTGATGAGGTCAGACTGAAAAAAGGTCAAGGGAGAAGCATTGTCTTCTGGGAGAATGTTGAGGGCGTATTGTCTGATAAAACAAATGCTTTCGGATGCATGATTTCATCGTTGGCCGGACTTGATGAGGCAATCAGCAGAAAACGGTGGCCGACCGCCGGAATACTCAGAGGGAAAAAGCGCAATATCGCATGGAGAGTCTTAGATGCAAAACACTTTGGCTTGCCACAGCAAAGAAGACGCTTATATCTTTTATCGGGAGGAACGGATTTTAATCCTGAAGATATTCTTTTTGAGATTCACAAAAGAGATACAATACAGGCTCCAACCTTTGAATTAACAAAAGATATCGATGGTCATAACATGGAAGTTTTCCGAAGCTATTCAGACTGCCTTTACTCTGCCTATGGAACAAAGTGGAATGGAAATGCAGCTGCATATAACGGATCTCTTTTTGCTGTTCAGGACGGAAGAATAAGAAGACTTTCACCAGTAGAGTGTGAGCGATTAATGGGATTCCCTGATGGATATACTGATGTAAAAACTGCAACTCGAACAACTCGATATCAAGCTTTGGGTAATTCGTGGGCGGTGCCAGTTATTAAATGGATTGGTGAACGCCTTCTTTCAAAACAGCTTCCAAGGCTAAATATTACAACTGACTCGGGCAACCTTTATGTTCAGTTCTTCGAGGACGGGGTTTGTCTGTTTGACTTTGGAAGAGAGATGTATCCGGCATTTCCTGAGTTCTCACTTAATACAACATCAACACCAGAAGAACCAAGATATGAGTGCCTTGTTGATATCTTAACACCTGATGCGCCTAAGGAAATATTCATCTCGCCTGTTGGTTGCCAAGGAATATTGCGACGGAAGAATGAACGAAATATGTCAATCAATGCTCGACTGGAGGAAGTCCTTGCTGCAGGGGCTGCACAGATGCCAAAGGATGAAATAGAACGTCGCTCAAGAGTGCAAAAGCGAGGCAGATACAGTGACTAGATTAATCACTCAGTAAGCTCTCAACCGTAAAAGTTGAGGGCTTTTTTAGTACATCAAATTACGGAAGGAGGTGAAACCTATGGACCAGAATTATTTAGTACAAGCACCGCTCAAGCTGTTCACAGCAGCGGATGTCGAGCCGAAGGAAGTCAGCTGGCTCTGGTATCCGTATTTCCCTTTCGGGAAGGTGTCCCTGATCCACGGAGACTCAGGTGATGGCAAGAGCACGTTCGCCCTCAATCTGGCAGCGCTTCTCACCAGAGGAGACACGCTGCCGTTCTCTCCGCAGTGCCACGGACCGATGAACGTAATCTATATCAATGCGGAGGATGCTGTAGACGATACCGTAGTACCGCGCTTCATCAAAGCCGGTGGTGATCGGGATCGGCTTATTTTTATTTCAGAGAAAGAACAGCGCCTCAACTTCTCGGACAAGAGGATCAGAGAAGCAATCAATGAGACCGGAGCTGGAGCGTTGATCTTTGATCCGCTTGCGTCTTACCTCGGCTCGGACGTATCGATGAACCTTGCCAACGAAGTGAGGCCTCGCTTCGAGTATCTGATCGACGCTGCGAGAGAGACCGGTTGCGCGATTATCGTCATAGCTCACATGAACAAGGCAGAGGGAATGAAGGCGAAGGCCAGAGTCAATGGCTCGGTCGATATGGTGGCAGCGGTCAGGAGTGCCGTGGTGATCGGAAGAGGCACGGATGATCCTGACGAGAGAGTCATGGCGCACAGCAAGTCGAACCTTGCACCGCTCGGACAATCGATCCTCTTTTCGGTCAGTGATGGAGTCGTGGAGTTCATCGACACGATCGACATGACAGCCGATCAGGTTGTTGGTGCTCTTGGTTCAGGGAAACTGAAAGAGACCAAGCAAGCTGTCGCAAGTCGTGAGCTTCTCGACATGCTCTCCAAGAGGCCAATGCCTCAGAAGGAGATCATGAAGAGAATGAGCGAGCTGGGGATCAGCCAGCGCACTTGCGAGCTGGCCAAGTCTAAGCTGCCGATACGGAGTGTGCGCGCGGGCAATCAGTCCGTATGGCTGCTGGACTCGGTCAGCGGTGACAACGACGCAACAATGTAGGGTGACACCCTTTTACAGTGTCGCCACATTGTGGATGCGTTGTCACAGGGAGTCCAGAGGGAACGTCTGGCCCACGTATCTTGCTTGCAAGGTGTAGTGGGTTACACTGCATCGGATGCAGACAGGCTCAGTAACATACTCCTCTTGGGAGGAGGAGTATGTTCGGAGTCTGTCTTTCCGCAGTGGCTTTTGCGCGGTAAACGCGTATTGCCACGAGGACATAAGCATCCGGTACAGTGTATTTTTTATTCTCTCGGACAGCGATTTGTTAATGGATCATCTGCAAGAACTGCGCAAAAGAGGGGTATCTCTGTATTGTTGCGGAGTTGTAAGCAGAAGAAAGGAGAGAGAAACAATGGCAAGTTTTGCGATACTCAGGATCGAAAAACGGAAGCTTGGGAGCGTGACTCCGATCAATAATCACCACGAAAGACTGAAGGAAAAGTACAAGAGCAACGAAGATATTGATCCTGAACGAACGCATCTCAACTACCATCTGGTCGAACCTGAAGGTAAATACAGACAGAAAATATTGGATCGCATCGAGGAAGTCGGAGCGAAAAAGAGAAAAGATAGTGTCGTGTTACAAGATGTTTTGATCACGGCTTCACCTGATTGGATCGATTCGAAGTCGTATGAAGAGCAAGTCGAATACTTCGATCACGCTTTCGATTTCATCGCGAACCGCTACGGCAGAGACAACATTTTATCCGCTGTCGTTCACATGGATGAGGCTCATCCACACATGCATTTAGTGTTCGTTCCGATCACTCCTGACGGAAAACTCTCATCAAAAACTCTGATGGGCGGGCCGAAAGGAATGGAAAAACTTCAGGATGATTTTCATGAACACATGTCGAAGAAGTATCCTGATCTGACGCGCGGGATCTCAAAGAAGATCACGAAGCGCAGACACATCTCACCGCAGATGTACAAACAGGCAGCGTCATTGTATGGGCATTATGATCAGATCCTCGGTGCGATCAACGCGATAGGCATGATAGGAAACGCAAAAGCAAAGGAAGAAGCGATAGAACTTCTCGGAAGATATGCGCCTGAACTTGCGACTGTGAAGTCGCAGTTTGAGTCTACGCAGAATTATATAAAGGTGTTGGAGGGCAGACTCGCAAGCAGTGAGATGACTATCTCAAATAGAAATTCCGAACTTAGCGCGAAAGATCAGGCGCTGTTTGAAGAACGAAGTAAGGTCGCCCAGCTTGAGTACCAGCAGAAAAAGTTGGTTGGTCTGATCAATAAGCTGCCGAAGGAATTGCAGGAAGAACTCTTCAATGGAAAGACAAAGAAGGGACGTGATGAGAGATGAGGTCAGTGAACATTTCAGTCGTGTTGTTTTTCTATCTCTATGATTATTTCATCTACGGAGATGAGTCGAAGCATGACGAGATCACAGCCAGGCTGAAAGAAAAGATGAACAGGATGCAGCTGCGCAAGCTTTACTCCGACAGCAAAACTGCGGAGACAGAAGCAGAACGCGAAGCTGCAAGAAAAGAGTATCTTGATCGAGTCGGAGTCCCTGAAGGCTTCCGATACTAACAAACTACTATCACTTATTAGAACTGACGGAGGTGTGCCACGCCTCCGTTTGTGTCTGATGTGAATGGACAAACTGTATTAACATTTCCTTGACCGTATCATTACAAGTCAACTATTATTGAATTAGGAATTCCAATTACTGGAAAACATATGGAAAGGTAAAATGTGCAATGGCAAAGCAGAGATATTATCTTGATGCAAACGAGTCCATTATATTAAAAGCATCAAGCGTTAGACATGGGTTTTGGGGTCTGTATACAAATGATTTAATCCTTACAACTGACAATATTATTTGTGTTGAACAGGGAGTATTTGGAAATCACAAAACGAATAATTACTATCCATTATACAAACTGAAACAGGCAATAATCGGCAAAGCTCAAAACGGAGAAAAGCAACTGGAATTATATATGGATGATGGCTCTGTGGAAGATTTTGCATTTCAGACTGACAATGATATGCAATTAAGAGTATGGGTTACGGCCATAGCTGATAGATTTGATGAGAACAGTGATGCATACAATCATGAGTACTATCAATCATTATTAGAAAGCACTAAGTATGATGCATATGATGATTCCGATTATGTGGATGCACGACCTAGCTCTGATGGACGCTCTAGAGAAAGGCGATTCCTTGATGACGTTGCTGCAAATGTTTTGGAATCAGGTAATTTTTCAGCACGCGGAATAAAGAAAAGTGTGAAGAAGGCCGTAAAGCAACAGAAGAAAAAGAATCCGCTGCTTGAAGGCTTAAAGGAAGAATTAGGCTATTATGACATAGTTGACGAATTCACAGAAATGGGAAATGAATTCCGTGAAGAATTCGGTCTTAAGCCAAAAATGACACACGCACAAGAGAAAGAAAGGCGTGAAGCGGAGGCTTTCAGAAGGAAGGAAGAAGCTTTTAAACGCAAGGTTGCAGAGTCGAAAGCGAAAGTTGCTGCTGCAAATGATAACGCCAATGCACTTGAAATTGATGTTGTAACATCCGATCCAGAGCCGCCAAAGAAGGAACAGCCAAAGGTTTCTCTAGATGATCAGATAGAAGCTCTCAAGAAACTCAAAGACCTTGTAGATGCAGGAATACTGACCGAAGATGAGTTCAATGCAAAAAAGAAGGAAATAATGGGTCTCTGATTTTAATGATCATCTGACGCAATTTCTTAATGATATTAATTGTAAATTAGATGTAGCTATACAAACTTCTGTTGTGAAGAGTTGATGTGGAGGGGCAAATTATGAAGAAAATACTTGCTATAATAATGTGCTTATCACTAATGCTACTTGCCGTTGCTTGCGGTGGCGGATCTAGTGAAAGCAGTGAAAGCGAAGTTAAACCGTCCAGAGATGGGTTCGATGCTTCAACTAATCAAGAACTGGAAGTCGGTGGGATAGTATTTTCTGTTCCGGATTATTTAGATTTCGAAGAAAATGAAAATGGCGATTATGAAGCTATGCTGGAGACTGATCATGGATTGATTTCTATTGCAAGTAGCGACAGTACTTTTACAGAAGAAGAATTCACATCGAATAAAACACAATATGTTAAAGAATGGAATGAAAAAATAGAATGTGAAACTACAGACGATGATGGATCGTTTACCACTTCAAATGACTCTGGAGTAAAAATAACTGGAAGATCTGATATGATCTTCAACTCTGATAATGGAAAGCTGATAATTCTATATTTGATGCAAAGCGAGAATGCAGAATATGATTATATGTCAGATTTTAATGCAATCGTAGATTCTGCTCATAAAGTCGGTGATTCAGCTGAAAGCGATGCTTCATATAACAATAATAGTGGTGGAGATGAAGACAGACCTGAAACGGATATCTCTCCTGAGTTCAAGGAAACAATGGATAGTTACGAGGCTTTCTTTGATGAGTACGTTGAGTTCATGAATACCTATGATGAGAATACTACAGACCCTGAACTTCTGATGAAGTACTCAGAATTGCTGTCGAAAGAAGCGGATATGCTTCAAAAGATGGAGGCTATGGACGAGAGCGATATGACAACTGCGGAAGCAGCGTACTATGCGGAAGTGACAGCAAGGATAGAAGCAAAGCTTGCGACTGTTAATTGATTTAGGATAGTCTGATAAAAATGATTTAAGTTTAAGTACATACATATTAATACTCAGTAAAGAGGTATCAAGGCAGCTGTAATGGCTGCCTTTTATGATGCCTGAAAAATGGAAAGAGAGGAAAAGAAAATGACAGAGAAAGCTATTACTTGTGAGATCGTGAGACCGATTGCGGTGCTCTCGGAGAATGAAAGAGGTTATACCAAAGAGATAAATCTGGTGAGTTGGAATGGAGGAGAACCGAAATACGACATCAGAAATTGGCATCCTGGAAGAGTAAGATCCGGCAAGGGAATCACCTTGACAAAAGAGGAGATTATAAACCTCATGGAGGCTATGAAGGAGGTGTTTGGAGATGAAGAGTAACGAAGAAAGCAAAACTTTTGAGAAAAGGGTAGGCCGAACGACATTCGTTGTTGAAGTAAAAGCCGCTGAAAAAGGCAGAGAAAGCCTTGAAGAAAAGCTGAAAAAGCTAATAAAAAAAGAATCTTTGCAGATAGAAGCAGGAGCAGCGTAACATTGTGCGCTGCTCGATAATTTTCAAAATGGTCTTGACAAATCTCTTCCGAAATCCGAGATTCTTAAGGCAACCGGAGAATACCTGAAGGCGCAGGGAAATATCGAAATTAAAGTATTGAATCTTCAGGATCCCCAGCACAGTCACTGCTACAACCCTTTCGTGTATCTGCGCGATGACAACGATGTGCAGAGACTCGTGACGAACCTGTTCAAGGCGACAACACCGAAAGGCGCGACTTCGCAGGATCCATTCTGGGACACGAGCGCTCAGATGCTGCTGATGGCACTGGTGCTGTATCTGAAGTATGAAGCGCCGGAGGATGAGCAGAACTTTGCGATGGTGATGGAAATGATCAGGGCCGGTGAGGTTGATGAGGAAGACAGCAAGATGCCGAGTGCTCTGGACAATCTGTTCTACGATCTTCGCAGGACCGACCCGGGACACATCGCACTGAAGTACTACGATGCATATCACTCCGGCGCGGCAAAGACTCTGAAGTCTATCCAGATCACACTTGCGGCAAGACTTGAGAAGTTCAACCTTGAGAGTATCGCGAATCTGACCATTACTGATGAGCTCGATCTGTGGTCGCTGGGAGAGAAGAAGACTGCGCTCTTCGCAATCATTCCTGACAATGATACGAGCTTCAATTTTTTAGTCAGTATACTTTATACCCAGCTATTTCAGCAGCTGTTTGAACTTGCCGACAAGAAGTATGGCGGCAGCCTGCCGGTGCATGTGCAGTTCCTCTGCGATGAATTTGCCAATAGTGCGACACGTTCTACGCCTAAAACGGTAGGAATAACCGACAAAAGCGTAGCCTAAGGTCGCGTTTACAATTGAATATTGAAAATGTGGTTTTAGAGAACTGCATGACTGAAATCTCAAATGAGAGGGTAACGCCTTGAAGGGGATTCACTAATACTCCGAATAGCGCCGACTGAGTACAGACAGTCGGGGTTATAGAGCTCGGGGAAGTCGCGTGAAGCGCATCCTAACGTAAAGCCGAGGAAAGCTCCGCAGAGGTGTGGGGTGTGCGTGACAGCGCGGGTGGTGTCTCCATATGGATAGAATGACCAAATCGGCGGTCTGACAAAAATCCCGAAGGTACGGCTCTAAACGAATGACCTGTAGAAATGCAGGGACACCATGAGGTGTGCAGGCGAGGCAAAGTAAAAGTTGTTAGTATGAAATGCCTTCTGCGCTTACAGGGCGCAGGTATGCTGAAAGAAATTTCGAGGATAATGCCTGCAGGGCTAAAGGGATTGCCTAAGTGGAGACGATACTAAGTCATGCGGAACGTGGAAAGCAGCCAATATGGGAGCCGACTGTAACGGCGACGAAGAACCATAGTTGTATCGAAAAGGGGAGAAGCTTCTCCCTACAATAAGTGCATTTATGGCTGTGAGAGTAGAGGCACAGTACCGATGAAGCCGTGATAACAAGCGGTGGAGGGATAGCCTCAAGCCGATAGTCGTTATTACTGATGTTTGCGTGGTAATCACTAAGGAGATTTTCATAGCTGTCGTGGTGAGACAAATGAAAAAATCTATCTCCGCCAAAGGAGATGATTACTATGGCAAAAAGAATTGTGAATAAAGCAGAGCGGAACGCCGAGCGATACGAAGCGAAGGAGACAGGGTACAAACTCTACGAGGACAGCTTGGAAGGCAAAACCTTCGACAGGCTGATGCCCCTCATCATCTCAGAACAGAATATTTTGCTCGCATACCGAAATATCTGCAAGAACGGAGGAAGCAAGACCCCAGGAACGGACGGAGAGACTATAGAACATATCCACAGGCTCTCCGTTGACGAGGTAATCAGAAAAGTAAGAAACAAGCTGAGATACTATCAGCCAAGACGGGTAAGACGAACCGAGATCCCAAAGGATAACGGCAAAATGCGACCACTCGGAATACCGAGCATATGGGACAGACTGATTCAGCAGTGCATACTGCAGATACTCGAACCAATATGTGAGGCTAAATTCCATGAGCGAAACAATGGGTTCAGACCATACAGGTCTACGCAAAACGCCATTGCTCAATGCTATAAAATGGCGCAACTGCAGAATCTGCACTTTGTAGTGGATGTGGATATTGTCGGGTTCTTTGACAACATCGACCATAACAAGCTAATCCATCAACTGTGGGGATTGGGAATACAGGACAGAAAGCTGATTGTAATAATCAAGCAGATGCTGAAAGCGGAAATACTGTTCAAGGACATAATCATTGAACCCGAGACAGGAACCCCGCAGGGCGGCATACTGTCGCCTCTGTTAGCGAATGTAGTCCTCAATGAACTCGATTGGTGGATAGCAGGGCAATGGGAAATGTTTAAGGTCAGAGAGGGAATCAGCGGACTCGAATTTCCGAAGTACAACAGTGACGGCACCTTCAGAGTAATCGACAGGAGCCCGAAATGGAACAAGTTAAGGTCAAGCACAGAATTGAAGGAGATGTATATCGTAAGGTATGCCGATGACTTCAAAATATTCTGCAGAGACTATGAAACTGCAAAGAAAGTAATGTTCGCAACATCCAAGTGTTTAAAGGAGAAACTACACCTTGAAACAAGCGAGGAGAAGTCGGGCATAACGAATCTGCGCAAGAACTACACGACATTTCTGGGCATAAAATACAAAGTCGTACCAAAGGGCAACAAATGGATAATTCGCTCCCACATAGCGGACAAGAGCAAGGAGAAAGTCACACAGAAGCTAAAGCTGGCATGGAAGGATGTCAAAGACCCTGCGAAGCAAAATGAAATAGACGCTAACATCACAAGATATAACTCGATTGTAATGGGCGTCCATGAATACTACTGCATGGCAACCATGGTATCCGCGGACTTTGCGGAAATAGCCTACAGAGTAAAGGGCAAGCAGAACGGCATGAACCATAACAATAAATCTCTGCCGATTGAAAAAGAAGGAGAGATTGAGAGTAAGCCACTAAAAGCGAAGTACGGCAAATCCAAACAACTGCGGTGGATAAAAGGGCGAGTGATACTGCCAATAGGATACGTGCAGTATGAATATCCGCGCTACAAACGAAGGGAAGTCAATAAATACCTGCGGAAAGAATCTGACTGGGCGAATATGGTCAGCTTTGAGGTTATGAAGCACTTTGTAGAGGACAGGGAAAACTATCCAACGCTTGAAATGGCGGATAATGCGCTGTCGCGGTATATTGCACAGCGCGGCAAGTGTGCAGTAACGCACAACCCTCTTGCTCTCAATAATATGAGGTGCATACACATCAAGCCTGTTGAGGGTGTCAGAAATGACACCTACGCAAATCTGATTATCTTGGAAAAGGGAATAGCCAATCTCGTTATGACAGATAGCGAGAGAAGAATAGAGGCAATCCTGAAGCGTTACAGTTTCAAGAAGGACGCAAGGGATAAAATCAATACTCTGAGAGCCCATAGAGGGCTCGAACCAATACAATTCAAGACCACGCAAGCATAAAGGGATAACGCTATCGGGGGAACGCCGTATGATGGGAAACTATCACGTACGGTGTGGAGTGGGGGAAAAGCCCGAGATGGAGACATCAGAGGCTTACCTATCACTATTC
>JBGUIG010000156.1:0-66101 GCA_045112795.1 Anaerovoracaceae bacterium
TTTGTTTTCTTTCCGGCATAAAGCCTCCTTTCCCGGCATCATTGCCGTTTCTTCTTGCTTCGTTTGGAATTGTATTCAGGGCATTGCACTATCACTGCTCTGAAACTCTGCTTACAGTCGCGGTCACATATACGGCACAGCTCGTTATACGAGATGCGTCCGCGATCATTCAGGAAGAAGTTCCATTCCTCCTTCTCCTTCTTTGACATCCTTGGCATTGGCCTCACCTCCGATCTTCATTGAGATAACTGATACTTAGCAATAACATGCAAAACAATAACGCCTCTGTACCACGTGTTGAGATGTATAATCTCGGGGCGAAAAAAGGCGTTTTTCCTATGTGTAAACAATGTTTTTTGCAGATGAAATGCATCTGTCGACGCATATATCCTTGAGCGATAACAGGGCCGATTTGAGCTGTCCCATTTATTTCCCTCACTCCGTTGCGGGGTGAAAAACAAGTTGAAACAGGGTCTTGCAGGTCTTATAATAAACACATGTTCGAAACAAACGTTTTGTTTTCAACAATGAGAAAATGAAGACCCTAATCCTCCCTCTATTAATAGGGAAAATTTTAGGGGTAAAACGGAACTAAAAATTCTGAAATCGTAAAAAATTTTTTGAGGATATATAAATGGCTGGATTATCTCGCGAAGCATGGTACGAAGAATACATGCTTATGATGGATGAAGAATATGGGGACTATGGTTTCAGGGATGATCCGATAGCCATTGAGGAGCTTGCGCTGGAGGAAGAAGAGGAAAGTGAGCCTGTAAAAAAGTACGTTATAGTCAGCGATAACGATGAGGAGTGCAACGTACCCGCTGAAGTCATCAGACTCCGAGAAATAAAGGTGCCTGAGGGCGTCAAGAAGCGCAAGCGAGATGTGAGAATTGAGATGCTCAGAAGGCTTGAGCAAGCTGCAAGGACTGTTATTGACTTTAAGAACCTTAACGGTTGGTATGACTACCTCGAAGAGAATGAAAGGTCCAGGGTCGGGAAACATGAGATCCTAAGGAATGGTGATGATTTCCCGCTTGAATATGGTGAGAACGAGGACAGTGCATTTACTGCAGGTTGCTTGAGCAATGTCATAGCCAGACAGATGCGGAAAGGAGATGTCCTGGACTTCTTATACTGCAAGCCGGACACAATAGATCAACTCGTGACAAAAGACTATATGATACATTTCATGCGGGCTTTAGATAAGGACGATAGAGAATTGTTCTATCATAAAGTGCTGGAAGAACTGTCTTCCAAAGAGATCGCGGAGATGCGCGGTCATACGGACAGAGCAGTGAGGAAAGCGTGGAAGGATCTGCTATTTCACCTGAAGCAGAGAACTATGGGCGTGCTGATCTTCAGAAGTGATAAAGATTACTCTTTTACAGGTGATGAGCGTAGATTCTTTGATACCTGCCGGGAGGAGTATGAATTCAAGAATTGAGTTCTCATGCTGTACGCAACTAAAGCTATACCAGATGTGTGCTACAATAGTTATAGTTACAGGATCATTCATATCGGAGGATGAAAATGCAGAATAGTCAGGAACATGAAATTGTTTTATACCAGATAGATGATACGAATGTGTGCGTCAGCGTTTATTACAATGACGAAACATTCTGGCTGACAACAAAGGCAATGGCGGAGCTGTTCGGAGTCAATACTCAGGGTATTACGAAACATCTTGGAAATATATATGACGAGGGTGAACTCATCAAAGAGGCAACTTGTTCCAAAATGGAACAAGTTCAAATCGAAGGAGACAGAACTGTCCGCAGAATTCCGCATACGACAGGATCAGGATTATATTTCTGAGTTTGACCGGCAAACAGAGAAGTATTTAAAAGGTGAATTATGAACAAGCTCTTTAAATACGCCAATTCAATATGGGTGAGATACAGTGATTATGTTATCACTGAGACTTCGGATGGTATAAAGTACCTACAGCCAGCACCTAATGCCGTGCCGAAGCCGTATGATCCTGTAGAGGAGTTTGAGAATATCGCTTTGGATGCTGTTAGTGTAGGCCAGCTTTGCATGAGCCAGGAAGCAACCGACAGCGAGAAACAAGAAGCAATACGAGGCTTTGCACTTAAGTACGGCCTGTTGGGCATCATGACAGCGATTCCGACTACTCCGAAATTCCTGCCATATGAGAATGTATTCTTCCCGAAGAATCACTTTATCAGGGAAGAATCGATGACTGTAGAGAAATACATGGATGAGTTCTTTCCTTTCAAGAAACTGAACATCCGTAAGAAAGGATCTGAATACAGCTGGGATATTGAAGGTGGCAAAGAAGTAGTGCTTCTAGGAATGCTGAGGGATGGCAGGCCTGACGAAATACATATGACCTTTCAGCGTGAATATGCGGAGAGATTAGATTGGATGGAAGAACAGTTTAAGGACTGGGCATTCAATCTTATGGTTGTATTCTTCTATTATGAAGATAAGGATGGACTTACAGAAAAGCAGAAGGATTTTCACAAGCAAAGTATGGCAGCATTTGATGGACTGACCCCGACATACCACATTGGGCTTATGGATGACAGACCGTATCTTGTCTGGAACTTCAATTCATTGCTTCAGGGGATACAGCTTATGGTGAGTATGATGCTGACTGACGATTCCAGGCCAATCAGAATGTGCAAAAACTGTGGCAAAGCATTTATAGCCAGACGTCATAGAGATAAATTCTGCAGCAAAAGTTGCTCTGAAGAGTGGAAGGAGAAGGCCGATTCCTGAAGTAGCTAATAAAGCTGTTAATTAAGTCATTTTACAAATCAACATAGTCATTTTGCTGATGCAAGAAGTGAAATGCGTTTTGACAAAAACCGGAAAGGCCAGGGTAAAAAGACACCGTCCGAAAACAATCAGAATACTGAACAGAATCAGGAGCAGGCATCAAATGTATCTATAGGAATTGTCATCAAAGAAGACTCAGGGGTCATAGTTTCTCAGGTTACAGGAGATAAAGCAAAGAACGCTGGTTTCAAAGAGGGTGACAAGATTGTTTCTGTAGAAGGCAAAAGTGTTACCACAGGCAACGATCTGATATCCGAGGTACAGTCTCACAAAGCCGGAGATATAATAACAGTGACCGTTGAACGCGACGGGCAAAATGTAGAAATCAAAACGGAACTTGAATAAAACTACCTGATTAGGCAATGTTTAAACCTTTGGCTGAGTCCGCAAATGAGTCTGAAAGTCTTTCGGAAATGCTTTTACTGTAAGGCCTTGACGGTGTTTCGATTTCGGTCACCTTCACCATTTCTTATTCCAGAGAGAAATCTCTGGGATTTTTTTATATTTTATAGAAGATAATGCACGCTGTGAGGCAATTACATGGCAGAAGCAAAAGACGCTGCTGCTTTTTGTTTTTGGAAAAAAGCTATCCCCTGGGGAGGCTTTCGCACAAAAAAAGCCATTGCTATAATCAAAGTTGTATGAAAGCTAAGAAACATTACAAGCTTATCCTGGCAATTATGATCCCAATAATTATTGGGAGTCTTTTTATTGCGGTTGGTCTGGGCACCATGGTGTTCTCGCCTTATGAGACGTGGACGAGCATTTGCATGCATCTTACCGGAAAAGAATGGACTGAAGACTGCAGCATACCAATCCTTGCGTACAATATGGTCTGGAACATGCGGCTTCCAAGGGTCCTCCTGGGGTTCATCGTTGGGGCTTCTCTTGCAGTATGCGGCGTTGCCATGCAGGCTCTTGTGCGAAACAATCTGGCAGATCCATTTATTCTTGGTGTTTCGTCAGGCGCATCTGCAACAGCGGCACTGTTTATGGTCTTTGGGGTATTCGGCTTTCTGGGTATATTCGCTCTGCCTTTAAGTGCATTTCTCGGAGCGCTTGCATCCATCGTTTTCGTGTACACAATTGCAAGAGTTGGAGGAAGGATAAACATACCTCAAATGCTTCTTGCTGGTGTCGCCGTTTCTATGATCATGGATGCTATCACCAGTCTTATAACATTCGGGGCAAAAGATGCATTCAAGATCCGCAATGTGGACTTTTGGCTGTCAGGAAGCCTTGCAGGGGCTAAATGGGCGTATCTTTCGCTTCCCCTTATTGTGATGATAGTTTGCCTGACTTACCTGCTGATCAGCTATCGCTCACTGAACGCTATGGTTCTCGGAGAAGAAACTGCGGGAAGTCTAGGTGTGTCTGTACAGAGGTTCCAAAAAATACTGGTTCTGGTTGTGTCACTTTTGGCCGGAGTAGCTATTTCGGTCAGTGGAACGATTGGGTTCGTTGGCCTTATGATGCCTCATCTGTCCAGAATATTGCTGGGATCTGATCATAAACGGGTCCTTCCGTTCAGCGCACTTCTTGGAGGTATGCTCGTAGTCTGGGCTGATGTTGCCGCAAGGGTGGTTGCCGCACCTGAAGAAATGCCTGTTGGGTTGGTTACAGCTCTGGTTGGAGCGCCGTTCTTCGTGATCCTGCTGAAGAAGAAAGATGCAACTCGCGCAATGAACTGAGAATAAACTGATATGGAAGCAAACACAAAACTTAAAGTTGAAGGGCTGACCTTCAGCTACGACAAGGAAAATGTAATAGAGAATATCTGCCTTGAAGTAAGGGAAGGCTCTTTTGTTGGAATAGTAGGGCCAAACGGAAGTGGAAAATCCACTATTCTGAAGTGCATATATGGGGGCCTTACACCGAAAAAGGGAGAGATAGCTTTCGATGGAGTTGATACAAAAAAGCTGAAACCTAAAGAAAGGGCCCTGATTTTGTCAGTTGTAGGACAGGAAAACAGCGTGCCGTTCAATTTCACAGTCAGAGAGATAGTAGCGATGGGGAGAACACCGCACAAGAAGCTGTTTGAATCCGACACTGCCGAAGATAAACAGATAGTAGAAGAAGCGATGGAGCAGGTGGGAATAAGCTCCCTGGCAGAAAGGGATTATTCAAATCTGTCGGGAGGCGAAAAGCAGCGTGTTCTTATCGCCAGAGCAATGGCGCAGAAGACAGATTTTCTTATATTGGATGAACCGACAAATCATCTTGACATCAACTATCAGCTGCAGATCTTCCGAATTCTCAAACGATCGGGACTTACGGTGCTCTCGGCCATACATGATCTGAATCTTGCAGCTTTATTCTGTGATGAACTGTATGTGCTGAACGGCAAAGAAATATATACGCATGGAACACCTGATGAAATACTTACGGTGGATCTGATCAAAAACGTCTTTCATGTCGATTGTGCGATCGATAATGACTCGCGTACCGGCAAGAAAAATATAGTCTATATTCCAAATGCTTGATAGAAAGGAGATTATTGCATGAAGAATATCAAGAAAATCACTGCGATTCTGATGGCGCTTATTATGACAATGATGGCACTTGCGGCCTGTGGCAATCAGAGTGGTGGTGGAGAAGAAGCCACATCAGAGGAAGGCTATCCAATGACTTTCGATAATTACGGACACGAGCTGACGCTCGATAAGATGCCTGAGAAAGTCATAACTGCAGGACCAAACTGCACAGAGCTGTTTATCGCTCTCGGTCTTGAAGATAAGATCATCGGAAACAGCTGTGACAACCATGCCCAGGCACCGCTCGATGAGTACAAAGAAGCATATGACAAGGTACCTGAGCTTACATTCGGTTATCCGACTCTTGAGGCAGTAGTCTCCAGTGGAGCAGATTTCCTTTATGCCATTGACTGGGTATTCGAAGGAGACTTTACCATCGAAGCTCTTGAAGAAAATGGGATCAAGGTTTACTCCAATTCTGCAAGCACTGTAGAAGATGTATATCAGGAGATCCGTGATATGGGACAGATCTTTGGTGTTTCCGACAAGGCTGAAGAATTCATAGCTGACCAGCAGGCGAGGATCGATGCTGCTACAAAGGCGATCGAAGGACAGGATACTCTGAAGGTATTCTGCTATGACTGCGACACCGGAGACGGTATCTATACTGCCGGCGGACCTAATCTCGAGACAGAACTGATCGAACTCGCTGGTGGAGACAACCTGATGAAGGGCCTTGATAAGGCGTGGACCGGTGTTTCACTCGAAGAAATCCTTGAGGCCAACCCGGATGTGATCGTTATTCATGACTACGATACTCCGACTGCAGATGAGAAAATCGCTGCTATCAAGTCAGATCCGATTCTTTCACAGCTTCAGTGCGTTAAGGACGAGAGATTCGTCGTTCTTCCACTTGAGGATGCATTCCCTGGATCGCGAACGGCAGATGCTGTAGAAACACTGGCAAAGGGATTCTTTCCTGATTGCTTCTGATAATTACAAATAGAGGGCAATAAATTTCTTCATATAAATATATGGCTGCCGGCCGGATGTCTCTGACTGATGATGCCGGCCGGCAAAGCCGGAAGCAAGGAACCATATGTCGCGCAGGATACATACAAAAACTCTGATTATCGTTCTGGCCGTACTGTCTCTGATCAGTATCGTTATTTGTATTGGGATCGGACCGGCAAGCGTTTCACCTGCAGAGGTCTGCAAAATATTCGCCAGCCATATTCCGGGCATGGAAAACAAAATAATTCATGACTGGACACCGACACAGGAAAGTATCATTCTTACAGTCAGACTGCCAAGAGTGCTGCTTGGTTTCTGTGTGGGCTGTTCACTTGCTTTCAGCGGCACATCGATGCAGACACTTGTAAAAAATGAGCTCGCAGACCCGTATATACTGGGAGTGTCGAGCGGAGCGGCTGCTTTTGCGACCATTGGGATAGTGACAGGCCTGTTCTCGTTTCTGGGGGTTTATCAGAATGCAGCGAATGGTCTGATCGGCGCTATCCTGGCGTTGCTTTTTGCCTTTGTATATTCTCTTGATAAAGGCAAAGTCAATATACACCAGCTTTTGCTTGGCGGTGTAGCTATCGCAATGTTTACAAAAGCACTCGTGAAAGTTATTGCGCTTCTGAACCCTCAAGCGTTTCTTCATAACAACACCGGTTTCTGGACTCAGGGCGGGCTTGCAGGGACCAGATGGGAGTATCTGAAATGGCCTGTTCTTCTGATGTTTGTCTGCTTTATTTTTCTGTTTGTCCAATACCGCACATTGAATGCGTTCCTCCTTGGCGATGAGACCGCACATACACTGGGGATACGTGTTCCCCGAACAGAGAAGATACTGATACTCACTACTTCTGTTATGATCGGAATCACTGTTTCTGTCAGCGGGGGCATCGGATTCGTAGGTCTGGTGGCGCCTCATGTTGCCAGAATGCTTGTCGGAGGCGATCATAAGCGGGTATTCCCTGTATCAGCATTGATGGGAGGCATTTTTGTGCTCTGGTGCGATGCGGCGGCGCGTATGATTTTTGCGCCACAGGAGCTTTCCGTCGGAATACTTACCGCTATTATCGGCGGTCCTCTCTTTATATATATGCTAAAAGTAAAGCCTTCTTACGGGAGATAGGGGCGGACATGGAAAACAATGGACGCCTGATCAGCTATATCCTGTTGATCAAAAAAGAAGTAATAATAAAGGTCATCATCGGACTCCTGATTTGCGTTTCGTATGTTATACAGGCGGTCAGCATGGCGGCGGCAGTTACTCATGTATTTGAGGGTGCTTCAGCAGCACAGATCACATTCCCCGCAGCCATTGCTTTGGGGTCTGTTTTTTTGCGTGGTATCCTGTACTGGTGGCATGAATGGTACGGCAAAGCAGCCGGAGCCATAGCCAAAGAAAAGATACGCTTTGCATTGCTCCGAAAGGTCATGGATATGGGACCAGGTTACCTGAATGGTAAACGGAGCGGCCGTGTCCAGTCTCTGCTCATGGATGGTGTCGAGTCGCTCGAGCCATTCCTTGTCCAATACGTTCCGCAGATGCTGACTGTGAGTCTTGCCGGCTTGTTTCTCGGCATATATGTGATATGCCTCGACAGAGTGACCGGTGTAGTAATCGTAGCAGCAATGATACTCTGCGTGGTAGTCCCATATCTCACCATACCTTTTGTAAAGAGAGGCTATGTTGATTACTGGAAGGATTACGCGGTTCTTAATGCGCAGTATATAGATGCCATACAGGGGATGCCTACGCTTATGGCGTTCAATTCGAGCAAAGACAAGGGAAGGGAACTTGCGGCCGACGCACATGGTTTCTACATTACCCAGATACATAATACAGCTTTCTCTCTTCTGGATTCAGGCATCATGCTGATCCTGACATCCATAGTATCCACGATAAGTGTGATCATCGCGGCGATGCGCGCAGACTCGGGAATGATAGGCATCAATACGGTTGGCATCATCCTTTTCCTGGCAGCGGAATGCGCGCGCCCTATGATAGACCTGAACAACGCGTGGCACAGCAGTTTTCTGGGATTGTCGGTAGCGGGAGAAATGTTCGAGCTGCTTGACGAAGAACTGATGATTAGTGAGACGGAAGAGCCGGTGAGTGACGGGCTGGAAGATGCTCCTCCATCTGTTGAACTTGAATCTCTTACATTTAGGTATCCCGGATCTGTGAATGACGCTCTAAAAGATGTGACAATGGACGTTGATGGCGGCAGGACCATAGCTGTTGTCGGAAGATCAGGATCCGGCAAATCAACACTGGTCAACCTGCTGTTCAGATTCTATGACCCTTCTGATGGTTCGATTTCTATAAACGGCAATGACATAAAGACCTATGACTTCGCATATCTGAGAAAGAATACTGCCGCTGTTTTTCAGGATACATATCTTTTCAATGACAGCGTGATGGAAAACCTCAGGATCGCGGATCCTGATGCGGATGATCCTGAAATAATAGAAGCAGCCAAAGCTGCCCAGGCCCACGACTTCATAAATAAGCTTCCGGATGGATATGATACTGTCATCGGTGAAAGAGGAGTAAAGCTTTCCGGAGGGGAAAAGCAGAGAATATCGATTGCAAGAGCGATACTGAAAAATGCACCTTTTCTCATCCTTGATGAAGCTACATCCAGCGTTGACGCTAAAAGCGAGGCGCTCATACAGAATATGATAGATGAACTGTCAAAAGGACGGACGACGATCATCATTGCTCACCGCCTGTCTACTATCCGCCACGCTGACTGTATTTATGTGCTTGATGAAGGCCGGCTGGCAGAGTGCGGGACTCACGTAGAGCTGATCAGCAGGAATGGTGTATATGCGTCACTGATCAGGGCTCAGAGAGAGGGGGTGCGTCTGGCATGAAAGATACAGTAAAAACACAAAGCACCCGTACCGGCAACACTATAAGGCTGATAAACTCGCTCCGGCCTTATCACGGGCAGATGATACTGACTGTCATATCCGCGTTCCTTAAGCACATTGCCGTGATAACAGCGGCGGCGTTGACATCCTATTCTGTCGCTCTTGCCATGACAGGATCGTTCAGAGAGCATGCGAAGCCGATAGTTATCGTTGTTGTGCTGCTCGTCATTCTCAGAGCGGAAATGTACTACAGCGAGATGTTATTCGGTCACAATGTGGCGTACAAGGTGATCCGCGATTTTCGGATCCGGGTTTACGACAAGCTTGAAGAACTGTCGCCGGCATATCTGGTGCGTCACCATTCCGGACAGATTGGAGCAACACTGATGGGAGATATAGAGCTTCTTGAGTGGTTCCTGGCACATACCTTCGGAAGCTTCATAACAGCGTTTCTGGTCACAATAGTGATCCTGATCATGCTCTCCCTGATCCATCCTGTACTGGCGCTGATGATGCTTATGTTCAGTATCGCTGTAATGCTTACTCCGTTCATCTTCCGGAAGGATGCGGACGTCCAGGGCGCTGCCATACGAAGAGACCTTGCTGAATTGAATGCGCTTTCAGTTGAAGGTGTGCAGGGGCTTCGGGAAATCATAACGATGAATAACAAACAGCGGTATCTTGATAAATACCGCGCTGCTATGCAGAACCTTTATTCCTCACAAATCACTTATGGTAAGCGTCAGGGAAGAGAAAGCATGCTTATGTATATGCTAATAGGATCTTTTTCCGTAGCGCTTATGCTGATAACCGCCTCTCTCGTAAACAAGGGAGTATTGGAGTTTTCTGTTTATCCTGTTGTGCTGACATTGTCAGCGCTGCTTTTCGCACCGCTGATCGAGGTATGTGCTTACTCAAGGAATCTCGGAAATGTATTTGCGGCAGCTGACAGGATACAGGGCGTGTTTGATGAAAAGCCTGAAGTCGAAGACTTAGGCGAACTATCGATCGAGAAAAGTCAGGGCCATGCGATCTGTTTTGAAAACGTTTCTTTTTCATATGCCGAAGGGCTGCCTGAAGTGCTTCACAATATATCATTTGAAATAAAGCCGGGGCAGACAGTAGCGCTTGCAGGGCATTCCGGTGCGGGAAAGACTACCTGCGCTAATCTGCTGCTCAGGTATTGGGAGCCGCTTTCCGGGCATGTCTTTATAGATGACAAAGAGCTTAGCAGCCTTAGCCTTTCTTCGTTCAGATCTTGTACCGCGGCAGTGCTGCAGGATGTTTATCTGTTCAATATGTCAATAATGGACAACATACGGCTGGGTGCGCCTGACGCTTCTGATGAGGAAGTGTACGATGCCGCTCGCAGGGCGTATATTGATGAGTTCATCAAAGGACTTCCGGATGGGTACAATACCGTGGTTGGAGAACGCGGCTCGCGCTTCTCCGGTGGGCAGAGACAGAGAATAGCGATTGCGAGAGCGCTTCTAAAGGATCCGCCTATTCTGATTCTCGATGAGGCGGTCTCGAACCTTGATGCTGAAAGCGAATTATACATACAAAAAGCTCTCAGAGAGCATTCAGATGGCCGGACGACACTGGTAATTGCACACAGGCTTTCGACGCTGAGTGCGGCTGATAAGATAGTTCTGCTCGACCATGGCAGAGTTGTGGGAGAAGGCTCTCATGATGAGCTTCTGGCCGGGAATTCGTATTACAGAGATCTTCTGAAGACCCAACAGGATGAGTATGAATAGCAAAATGTTCAATATAAATACCATATTAAGGGATGGAGTTGAAAGACATGTGTGAAAGCTGCGGTCAGATCTGCGGTACGCTGCGCGGAGGAGATCTTTTGCATCAACAAATTCATGAGATTCCGTTTGAAAGAGAATCCGGCAGCATCAAAGATGCGGTAAAATCGTACTGGAGCAAGCGCTCCAGTTCTTTTTCTGAGGATAAACACGATGAAGCGCACAGCTACAAAGCTGATTTGTGGAGAAGCGAGCTTTCTGAGCGGCTCCCTGCATGAGATGGTCTGAGAATACTGGACGCAGGCTGCGGAGCGGGGTTCTTTGAGATAGTACTCGCGCCTTCAGGATATAGGCTTCAGCGAAGTCGAGGCAGACAGGGGTGCGGGCGATAGTCTCTATGCGGAGAAAGACCAGTTCTATATGCCTGACAGGATGTTCTGTATCAGAGCGGTCAAATAAACGTTTCCATGACAGTTTCTCCGACGATGAGATCGGGTTCTATGGACGGTTAACCGTATATTCTTCTGGGTTCTTTAATAGCTTTCTAATGATCAATAAGAAAGCTATAAAAAAGCAGACGGCAGCGCCTCCCCAGGTGAGAGGATAAACCGAAGCAACAGCCCTGATGGTGCCAGGTGTTATCGAAAAGACCGACAGCAAAGCGATACGGAGCACGCATATATTTGACACTATTATCAGCATGGATGTGATAGAGTACCCCATTCCCCTTATTGATCCGCCGTATACCTCAATAAATGAATACAGCCAGTAGAAAGGGAATGAGACCATTGCGATCGTAATAGCGCAGCGCACTACTTCGGGGTCATTTATAAACCACCCGAATACGGTGTTTGGGAACAAGAGGATGGTACCGGTTATAACAATGGTGACAGCCGCGCAGAGCAGGAGCAGTATATTGCTGCCCTTGCGTATGCGCGTATACATACCCGCACCGGTGTTCTGGCCCGTAAAAGCCGTAGAGGCCTGACCGAATGCCAGGATAGGCAAAAAGACAAAACTTTCAAGTTTGTAGTATGTCGCGAACGCGGCGATAGCTACTTCTCCGAATCCATTGACATAGTACTGGACAGCTATATTTGAAACGGTGATCAGCAAAGTCTGTATCCCGGTAGGAAGCCCGATCCGAAGGATATTCTTCAGTATGGACAGATCCAAAGTGAAGTCGGATAGTTTCAGGTAAAGTACTCCATCTTTTCGGCGCAGGGAAATAATGATAAGTACAGTGGACAGCGTCTGAGAGATGAGCGTAGCCCATGCGACTCCGGCAACGCCCATAGGTATCGTGATCAAAAGCAACGCGTCGAGCGCGACATTGATGATCCCGCATACTGCCAAGATCCTGAACGGAGTAATTGAGTTGCCTATAGCCCGCACAGCGCCTGAACACATATTGTAAAGAACGCTTGCTGGAACGCTCAGCATATATATCCGCATATAGGTGGTTGCTGACGGGATGACACTATCAGGTGTATTCAGAACACGAAGTATCTGCGGCGCAAAAACAATGGCCAATATGGACAGCGCTACGCCGCCGATCAGGCCAAACGCTACAGATGTATGCAATGCTTTATCAGCTTTCGCGGCATCATTCGCGCCGAACGCCTGAGATATCACGACGCTGGTTCCTACAGAAATACCCAGGAACAATCCGATCGTGCAATAGATAAGTGTGCTGCTCGCGCCTACAGCAGCCGCGGCTGTCTTATTGAGAATATTGCCTATAAAGATAAAATCAACAGTGTTGTATAGCTGCTGAAAAGTACCGCTGCCGAGCAGAGGAAGAATATACAATATAAGAGGGCCGGTGATTGGCCCGCTTGTCATGTCAATGGTTCTGTTTTTCCCTGACTTCTGAGAGAGTTCTTTCATACCTGAAAGTATATTTTCGAGTCAGATAATTCACAAGCCCCGGAGGGGGATTGAACCACGCTGCTTCGAAAACCTTTATTTTGCAACCCCCGGGTAGGCTTGTACAGAGCTTTTTTTCACATTAAAATAATAACGAAAAGAAAACTTTTCTCTCTCTCAATTAAGAACGGCATCCGGATTTCCGGATGCCGTTGCTCTATAACAGGAATAATATGAATACATCTTACGTTAAAGCTTTTGACGACCCGGAGCTGAATAGAATATGCAGCGAATGGGAACAGACATACAGATACGGCACCCCTGAAGACAGGAAACAAAGGGCAGCAAAATGGGAGCCGTACTATTCATATGCCTATAAAAAATATCAGGTAACGGATTCCGGTATCGTTTTTCCTAAGGAAGGTGCGATTGCGGATCTAAGCAGAGCAGGCGTGCTTGAAAAAGACTCGAGTATGCTTGATATCGGATGCGGCACAGGCGGCCATACCCTTGCGGCGTCTCAGTGCTGCAGCCATGTGGATGCGATAGACTGTAACGAGGCGGCCATCGAGATACTGCGGCAGAGAATTGCTGTCAATCACATAGATAATGTACGTGCAGATTGTATTTCCTGGGAGGACTATAATCCGGATACGAAGTATGATACAGTCTTTTCGTCAATGTGCCCTGCTATCTGCAATATTGATGAACTTATGCGCATGGAGAGCATTTCGTCAAAGTATTGCGTGCTGGTAACCGTAATGAAGGGATCATATGATAAATACAGGAAGATGCTCCTTCAGGAGCTGGACATACAGCCTGAGGGCATGATCACTGAAGTAAGCGTGTATCTTGACGTTCTCGGACAGCTCGGACGTGAGGCGCAGGTGTTCAATTATGAGGAGCACTACGAGTACCAGACTTCGCTGGATGAGCTGATCGGACAGTATGTCAGCTATCTGGAGATTTTCGGACTCAGCAGGAGTGAGGCTGAAAGCCAGCTAAGAAGATTCTTTGAACGCAACCAGAAAAACGGAGTGCTGTATGATGAAACGCATATGAAAACTGCTATGCTGGTTTGGCGAACAGGCGTGTAAGTATAAAAAAGAGATAAGAAAAAGACAGAACAGCCTTTATAGACTGTTCTGTCTTTTTATAGTCAGCTTAATTATGCGTTTGCTTTTTTAGCGCGTTTTGCCTTTTCAGCCTTTGCGGACTTAGCCATTGAGCTTCTTACAACGCCCTTAGGGTCAGTAGCAAGAAGACGAACGAGCCAGATCACAAGTGCCAGCGCTACTACTGAGAAACCGAGGTATGCATCGTTAAGCATATCGGTTGCAGCAGGAGCGAAGAAATCAGCGCCGTCTTCGGCATATCCGAAGATCGCGTCGCCAAGCCACATGATAGATGCGCCCCAGAACATGAAGACAAGCATTCCGAGCTGCATGGTATCATCCTTACGGGTATACCATTTAACTGTTGCGATAATTGCAGCAAAAACTGTGATGAGAAGTGTCATGCGGTTGCCTCCTTATGCTTCCTGCGATGCTGCGGATGGCTTTCTAGCCATGATCGCATCAGATACTTTGCACATAATGAACCATGTGACAGTAATGAGTATAGCCATAGTAACGCCGACAGTAGCCATTTCGTGGAACATCTCGGCGGCATCTGCCGGATCGGACATCGCCGTCAGGAATGGGAACCATGGAACAACTTCTCCATGCCATACATGCTCATAAGCCAGAAGTATAACTCCACCCCAAAGCATATAGGTGAGCCATTTAAGCTTTCTGCTCATTGGAATTTTTTCAGGTTCGATATCAGCTTTTCCGCTTTCGATATGAGCCTTCTCGACTTTTTCTTCGTGCTTTTCGATACCGGTAACAACTACGGCTTCAGCAGCACTTACCAGAAAACATGCCATATTAGTACTCCTTTCAATTTTCCATATATTTTCCATATATCTTGTCTGCAGCAGATGATGCATGGACCGCACCAATCATGCGGGTGCAGACTATTAAGACATCTTTTACATTATAGCAGTGTTAACCAATCGCACAAGCCCCGAGGGGGGATGCTCAACGGGATGCTTCTGCTGCCTTTAAAACCCCCGGGCAGGCTTGTGCAATGCTGTATTTCAAAATAAAATCATTTTGAAAAGATACCTATTTGAGTATAAGGAGAACGGACATGGATGACAAAAATGAAATGTGGGAGCGTGCGGTACGTTTTCATGGGCACATATGCCCGGGATTGATGATTGGTTTCAGAGCCTCCCTTTATGCTATGGAATTGCTGGATCTGGAGTTTTCCGAAGATGAGGAGACAGTTTGCATAGTTGAGAATGATTCCTGCAGCGTGGATGCAATACAGGCTGTATTGGGCTGTACTGTCGGAAAAGGAAATCTTCTCTTTCACATGAGAGGGAAACAGGCTTTTTCGTTTTATAACAGAAATACAGGCAAGTCAGTCCGGCTTGTACAGAAAAACTCCGAATATGAACGAACAAGGGATGAAGCGTTTCTGTTCTATTCCTCCTGCAGCAATGAGGAGATGTTTGATGTGAAGGAAACTGCTATCGAATTACCTGAAGAGGCAAGGATTTTCGAGTCGTATGCATGTGAATGCTGCGGCGAAAAAACAGGAGCGAACTGGATCCGGATTCTTGACGGAAAAAAGGTATGTCTGGACTGCCGGAAAGATTATGACAGGTTAAATATATAGAAAGGAGAATGCAATATGGATATGCGAGAGAAACTGATGGAGCTCCATTCAAAGGGATATAACTGCGGGCAGATAATATGCGCGGTACTCGGCGAAGGTCTCGGATGGGATGAAAGTACTCCTGAAGCACTGGCTGACATGTGTGAGAGCTGCGGTCAGATTTGCGGAACACTGCGCGGAGGAGATTTCTGTATAAACAAATATGTACGTGAGAAAACGGCAGCTGAAGCAGGGATACCGGTCGAGAAGGTATATGATGACCTGCCTGCGGATGCGCAGATGAAAATGATGATGGATGCCAAGAACATGTCGGGATGCCTGTATGATGAGTTCGAAAAGATCAATGGCGGTCTGCTTTGCCGCGATCTCAGAGGAGACATGATGACTACATGCGCCAAATATGTTACCGATGTCATTGGGATACTGGAAAACAGTTTTAAGGCATGATATCGCAAGGCAAAACCCGTAGAACAACAGGTAAAGAAAATGACTAAAAAGGAAGTTGTAGATTTTTTTGACAGATGCGCACCGTCATGGGATGCAAACATGATCCGCAATGAAGAAGTGATAAAGAAAATTCTCGACAACGGAGGCATAAAAAAGGGAGTGTCTGTGCTTGATGTGGCTTGTGGAACGGGGGTGCTGTTCCCGGACTATCTCGCCAGAAATGTGAGCAGTGTGCTGGGTGTTGACATTTCGCCTGAGATGGCAAAGATAGCTGCCGGAAAGTGTGATGACCCGAGGGTACGTGTTCTATGTTCAGATGTGACAGAAATGCAGACGGACGAACTCTTTGACTGCATCATGGTATATAACGCATTCCCGCATTTTCCTGAGCCGCGTCTTCTGATACAGCGTCTCTCGGACATGCTCAGAACGGGAGGAAGACTTTCCGTAGCGCATGGGATGAGCAGAGACAAGCTTGCAAAGCACCATTCCGGAGAGGCACTGAGGGTGTCGCTTGATTTGCCGGATACGGAATACATGACAGCGATTTTCAGTGATTGGCTTGATGTCGACTGCGTTGTATCTGATGACGAGATGTATCAGGTGTCGGGCATAAAAAGATAGACAGAAAGGATCAAAGCTGCAAAGCATATATGAAGCAATGCTCAGACCTACGGCGGAGTCCGCAAATGAGTCCTAAAGTCTTTCGGAAATGCTTTTACTGCAATACTTTGACGGTGGGTTAATTGTATAAGTAAATGTAAATAAAAAGTGCATTTCGGATCGCGGAGGCGTGAAGTTGGCTGTAGTGCAGTTTCAACTTCACGTTTTTTCATGCCCAAGTTTTAGCTACAATTGCACCTGTATCCTGCCGGAAAGGATCCATCATGAAACACTTTACATATGACGAAAGACTGCTCATCCAGAGAGCTCTTACTCTTGGCCAGAGTTTTTCCAGGATAGCTGATGCTACAGGTAAGAACCGTACTAGCATAAGCCGTGAAATAAAGGCTCACGTACGAGGCGAAGGCAAACCGGCCAGAAGCAAATGCAAGTTCAGATATGAATGCATATTTGAAGACACATCCAAATGTCCGGCACCTGTGTGTACTAAGAAAATGTGTAACATCGCATGCTCCCAGTGTGCAAAGTACTGTGATCGTTATGAGCCCGAGATTTGCCCTAAGCTCCTTAAGCCGCCTTATTGCTGCAATGGCTGTGCTGATCGGATACCATGCCCTCTTGCTAAGAGGCTTTATGATGCTGAATATGCTCATAAGGCGTATAAACGTGTTCTTTCAGAGTCCAGAGCCGGCATTTCACTCAGTGAGTCTGAGATGGAATACATAGCTGCAACCGTGATCCCTCTCATAAAAAACGGAGTTTCTCTGCCGGTCGCTTATGCCGAATACGCTGACAGCATGCCTGTCTCTGAAAGGACTCTGTACGATTACATAGACAAAGGAGCCTTTGATGTCGACAATCTGGATCTTCACAGGAAGGTCCGCAGGAAACCCGCCAGACAGAAGAGCGGTCCTGAATTACATGTCGACAAGAAATGCCATGTAGGGAGGTCTTATGCGGAATTCATGGATCATCTCGAGAAACATCCCGGAGCAAAAGTGTCTGAAATGGATACAGTAGAGGGCACCAAGGGCGGCAAAGTCATACTGACTATCTTCTTCAGGGACTGCAGTGTGCAGCTCATGTTTCTAAGAGACGCAAAAGCAGCAGCCGGGGTTGCTGCTGCATACGCGCTTCTTCGCGAAATGATGGGAGATTCGTTTTCCCGCATATTTGAGGTCATTTTAGTTGACCGTGGTACTGAGTTCACTGATCCGTCCTCAATTGAGATCGATCAGGAGACCGGTGAATTCCAGTGCCGCGTGTTTTACTGTGATCCGCAGCAGACCAACCAGAAGAGCCGCTGTGAGCGCAACCACGAATTCATCAGATACATTCTGCCTAAAGGATCCTGCTTTGACGATCTTACTCAGGAGGATGTCACTCTTATGATGAATCACATCAATTCATTGCCTCGCGCCAGCCTCAATGCCAAGTCCCCATACGAGGTGTTTGCAGCCAAATATGGCAAAGAGACTGCCGCCAGGCTCGGCCTGAAGTACATACCACTCAAGGAGCTCTGCCTGAAACCGGAGCTTCTCAAGAAATAAGCTGAAACTATATATACGACAGGCAGGATACGCACAATAACTGCTGAAAACGGAGTGCACTTTCAACTGCAAAATTATTTGACCTGTGCAGCCCGCTCTTTTAACGTGCGAATTCCTGGACCAATTCTAACAGAAAATCCCAAACAGTGAAGCACTAACAACTGCAACTGCGGCAATTACGAAGTCGTAACTGCACAAAACCAATTATTTCTGGTTGGAGAGTGCGGTTACATCTTCACATGTGCATTTACTATTTCAGATAACCATACTTTGACGGTGTTTCGATTCCGGACACCTTCACCAATTCTGAAGCTTGAAATTTCAATGGTTTCAAGCTTTTTTCTTTGTAAAAATCAGTACTGCATAGTTAGGCGTACGAAATGCTCAGGCTTGTGATGGCTTCGAACTGGCCGTGATTGTATTCTTCAAAGTTCATATAATCACCCAGCGTGGCATTAAGAAGATCAAGACTGCCCCGTCCGTCTACGGATATCAGCCATTCATATACCGATTCGCATATCTCATTGATGTTGCTGCGGTATGAAGCAAAGAAAGGACTTATTTCTGCAACAATAGCTCCAAGCTCAGAGGCGTGGATCCGGGTAATCGGCTCGAAGCATTGTCTGTAATCCCTTTTCCACAAACTAATCAGCTCAGCATCAGTAGCAAAAGATGCAAGACGGGTCCTCATATCCAGAGCGCATTCTTTTCGGCCTTCATCATCCAGCCCTGCTATATATGAATATCTGTCCAGCGTTCTGGCAAAAACGGTATCAATATAAGCGTTGTCCAGCGAGCGAAGATAGTTGCTGACGAGGTAATAATCATTAGAGTACCTTTCAGCTGCGATCCTATGAAGTTTTTCCCATAAAAACTCCTGATAATCAGTAAACACCTCGTTTCCCAGGAAACCTCCCCACAGATACTTTGCAGCTAGTGAATAGTCATGATCCGCAGCATCTGCTACGCTCTTATCATGTTCTGATGGAATGTCTGAATTGCTTACGAGCTCGAGAACATCATCAAAAGTAGGATGGATAGATGCGTTGGCAAGAACATAATTCAAACTGGTGAGTATTTTTTGAGAGTGTCGGATGTCGGCGTAGAGTTTTGTGATATGCCGGCTGAGATAGAAGTTGATCGTAGTCGGATTGCTTATAATGGAGGATATGTCTGCAAGAGAGATATCTGCATCACGGAGCATCCTTACGAGCAGAAGCTTCTTTTCATCTTCTTCGGAAAAATCATAGTATCCGTTACTTTCTTTTATAGCGGGAGTGATCAGCCCCTCATGTATGTAGTAATGGATAGTTCTTTTACTGATTCCAGTCTTTCTGCATATATCTGAAAGCTTCATCTTTATACTCCGATCCACTATGGCTATCTGAGATTCGAGATTCTGCAAAAAGCATACACCCGACTGTACGGTTGTTCAACCGCTAATGAATGTTTTGATGTGTATTTTGTGTTGATGCCACGGTGGCATGTGGGATGCGGAACAGATTTCTGTGAATAATAACAATTGACCGTCTCATTTGTGCACATGATAGATTGTAATCAGTAAAAAAGAATGCTGAAGGTCTGATTTATCAGGAGGAATAATCATGTACGACAAGCTATTTGAGCCTATCAGAATTCGTGGAATGGAGATGAGAAACAGGATCATCTTTCCGGCGACAGGAACTAAATTCTCAGGAAACGCGAGCTATGTTACCGAGCAACATATCAACTACCACGTTGCAAGAGCTAAGGGCGGCAGCGGACTCAACATCGTAGAGGTTGCGAGTGTACACACACCAAGTGCACCGAGACACTTCCTTTCAATTTCAGAAGACGAATATGTTCCGGGTCTGAAGGGGCTGGTTGACGCCATCCACGAGGCAGGTGGAAAAGCAGGCATCCAGCTTTGGCAGGGAAGCCTTGCAGTGGGGCTTGACCAGACTGCACAGATCCTTATGGCCAGTGATATGCCTGTAAGCGCCGAGATCACGCTTCCGGGAATGACGGTCGATCAAATCCACGAGATTGTAGAGTGCTATGGAAAGGCAGCGGCCAGAGCCGTAAAAGCAGGTTTCGACTGCATAGAATTCCATTGCGCACATAACTACCTGCCACACTCGTTCCTCTCAGGCGGCATCAATCACCGCTCCGATGAGTATGGCGGAAGCTTTGAGAACCGCGCAAAGTTCCCGCTTGAAGCAATAAGAGCGATCAGAGCCAATATGCCTGAAGACATGCCACTGTTCATGAGAATAGATGCGCATGATGATTTCCTTGAAGGCGGACTGACAATTGAAGAAGTCATCGAGTTCTGCAAGCTGGCAGGTGCTGAGGGAGTAGATGTACTCAACGTTTCGAGAGGTAACGTAATATCCCCGGCTAATATGTATGAAATACCACCGGTAGACATTCCAAAGGGCTTCAATATAGACAATGCTGCAAGGATCAGAAAAGAGACAGGTATGCTGACGATCGGAGTAGGGCGCCTTAATGAGCCTGGTATCGCTGAGAAAGTGCTCGAAGAAGACAAAGTAGACATGGTTGTAATGGGACGGGCCCAGTACGCTGATCCTGAGTTTGTCAACAAGATCAAAGCAGATAAAACTGACGAGATCACTTACTGCGTAGGCTGCAACCAGGGCTGCCTTGATGCTTTTGCAAATCCTGACTGCCCACATGTCACATGTCTCATGAATCCTGCAGTCGGACGTGAAAAAGAATGTGAAATCGTCGTGACCGATAAGCCGGAGACGGTCCTTATTGCAGGCGGCGGAATCGCAGGTCTTAAGGCGGCGATCACACTCAAGAAGAGAGGACACAACCCGATCCTCTGCGAGGCATCGGACACCCTTGGCGGACAGTTCCGCACAGCAGGTATGGCACCTAGAAAGGGAGAGATGAAAGCTGCCGTAGAGTTGATGGGCAGACAGGCCAAGGCGCTTGGCGTAGATATCCGTCTTAATACACCAGTCACACCTAAGCTGATCGCAGAGGTCAAGCCTCACACTGTATTCAATGCTATAGGAGCTACTCCGCTTATCCCTAGGTTCCCTGGCGTAGACAAGCCATTCGTTGCAAACTCGCATGATGTACTTAACGGCAAAGTCGAGGTCAAGGGCGATATCGTTGTCATTGGTGGTGGAATGGTAGGTATGGAAGTTGCTGAATATCTCGAAGAAAGAGGCAGCAAGGTCACTATTCTTGAGATGCTTCCTGCCATCTGCGCAGATCTGGGAATGGCAAGAAAATACTATCTTGATACCCATTTGCCAGCGCTTAACATTACCCCTGTAACTGAGGTAGCCGTTACCGCTATTGAAGACGGTAAGGTAGTAGGTAAGAAGGGCGACGAGACGATGGAGTTCCCATGCGATTACGCAGTGCTTGCGATTGGTTCCAGATCAAGAGACGGTAAGGCGCTTGAAGAAGCGGCTTACGCAAACGGATGCGGATATATGGTGATCGGAGATGCCGGAATGGCAAGAAGGGCACTGAATGCGACCAGAGAAGCGATGGATGCAGCTCTTACATTCGATGATCCACAGGTACATGCTGATGTCAGCAAGCCTAAGAAAGTTGTATTCCTGACAGGTGCTTCCGGAACTATGGGACAGGAGACTTTGAAGCAGCTTCTGTCAAGAAGCAACAGATTCACAGTAAGAGCTCTTGTCAGACCTTCTGATAAGAACAAGACTCTTATGAAGAAATATGCATGCCCGTCGCTTCAGATCATCTGGGGAGACATGGCAAATTATGATGATCTCAAGAAGGGCATAGATGGTGCTGACTATGTGATCCACATCGGCGCAATGGTATCACCTGCAGCCGATAAGTATCCTGAGCAGACACTTTACACGAACATCGGATCCACGCTCAAGATCATCAAGGCAATCAAGGAACAGCCGGATCCTGATAAGGTTCACTTCGCATATGTAGGAACAGTAGCTGAGACTGGCGGACGTACATATCCGGTACACTGGGGCAGAGTCGGAGATCCGATCAATCCTTCGATGTTTGACTACTACGCGCTTTCAAAGGTGTACTCAGAACTGGCAGTGTTTGAGTCCGGACTCAAGCACTGGGTATCGATCAGACAGACAGGCCAGCATCCAAGCGCGGAAGGCGCCGGAGAAGAGCCTATCATCTGGCACCAGGCTCCGAATAATGTTCTGGAGTGGAGCACATCGATCGAGTCTGGTATCTGCATGGCCAACCTTTGCGAAGAGTGGGTTCCGGAGAGTTTCTGGAGAAAAGGCTACAACCTTAGCAGCGGTAAGGATTACAGGCTTACCTGCTGGGAACTCATGGACATCACACTCAGGCCGTTCGGTATGGGCCTCAAGGATGTAATGGAAGTACAGATGATGGCTCCATACAACTTCCACGGCCACTATTTCTCAGACAGCGATAAGCTCGATGACATCCTGCACTTCCGCTGCATCCCTGGCAAGGTATACTGGGCCGGCGTTACTGAAGAGATGAGGCGTATGGCTGCAAATCCAATGATCGCTGCAATGTTCCCAAGCGCTGAGGGCATGAAGTATCACAATATCGAGATCGGACACAAGAGAATGGGATCATACTGGATGTTCGAGAATAACGAAGAAGACTGGATCAAAGCATTCTTTGGCTCAAGAGAAAGACAGCAGGCATTGCCTGACGCAGATCACTATGAACTCTTCCATCCAAGTGAGGAAGTCACATATCTTGACCACGGATATGATGAAGATAAGGGACTCGAGAATCTCACAGTTGAGGACCTCAGGAAAGCCGCTGCTTTCAGAGGCGGAAAATATCTGGAAAACGATGCTCCTGCAGATATCTATACACCGGTAAGATGGGAGTGCGCTGACGGGCATGAATTCAAAATGTCTGTTAACGCAGCACTGCATGGAGGCCATTGGTGCCCTGAGTGCCTTGCTCACGAGTGGAAGTATGGGCAGATAGCCAAGAAGAATCCGTTCTATGCACAGGTATGGACGCCGATCCGCGGTGATGAGGATGACTTCGCAATCCCTATGGAATTTAGCGGATACGATGTCAGCAATGAACTGAAGAAAGAACTTGGACTTTAATATAGGAGTTGTTGAATGAAAGTTAACGTGGTGACCGGTGGAGGTACCGGTATCGGTAGAGCGGCAGCGGCGATGCTGCCTAAAGATGAGAAGGTTGTTATCACAGGCAGAAGGCTTGAGAAGCTAAACAAGACAGCTGAGGAGCTGAATGCTGAAGGCCACCAGCTCGTGGGAATGACATGTGACGTTTCGAAAAGAGAGGATGTAAAGAAGCTTGCTGAGTTTGCGGCTTCACTTGGAGATGTTTCAAAGGTTATCCATTGTGCAGGAGTTTCTGGCTCAATGGCCAACCGCGAGACAATAATCCGTATTAATGCACTGGGAACTGTTCATGTCAACCAGGAATTCTATAAAGTCATGAATGGAGGTTGCATCGTAGATGTAGCGTCGGATTCTGGCTATATACTGCCTGGGATCATGCTGCCGGGAAAGGGAGTTTACAGGCTTGCAATCGAGGATGAAGACAGGTTCGTAACAAAGATGGTCAAGAAGGCCAGGCTTGGCAAGGATGAGGGAACGAATTCACAGATCGCCTATATGATCTCAAAGAATTTTGCCAGATGGTATTCTGAAAGATGCGCCTATAAATATATGGCAAACAAGGGTATTCGAGTATTTTCGATAAGCCCGGGCTATGTTGAAACGCCTATGACTGAAAAAGAAAAGGGTGAAGCAACAGACATCATGCTCAGTTACACCGGCCTGAAAAGAGGTGCTGCTCCTGAGGAACTCGCTTATATAATCACTGCGCTGGCAGATGAAAGAGCATCTTATCTGGCAGGTGCTGATCTTGTTTGCGACGGAGGCGTAGTCAATAATGGATACGGCTTCCTGACCGCAACAAAGAAATATAAAGAAAAGGCGCTAGAAGAAAACTGGTAAAAAAGCATATTACTACAGAGGCCTTGCCGAATGGCGTAATGAAAAGGGCTGGCTCATTGATACTTGTCTGGATGGGCAGGATACATTCGGGAGGCTGCTGGCCATGCTGGAGATCGATAATTAGAATCGACCTGGGCGGATATCGCTCAGACCTGCGGCTGAGTCCGCATCTGAGTCCGAAAGTCTTTCGGAAATACTCTTATTGCAATATTTTGACGGTGTATCGATTCCGGTCACCTTCACCACAAATAAAGTACCTGCGCGATACTAACGATTGAGTTTTTATCGGCAGGTGCTTTTATATTTCTCAGAAAACTATGCTTATTATTTTGATACCGGAGGGACAGGCAGAAAAATGTTATCTCTGTATGGAATTGCATATTCATCATTTTTATAATGCGCATGGATTATCGCATATGATATGTCTATCATTTCCTCGATGCTTTCCTGCATGCCGCCCCTTATCCATTCACGGCAGATCGAAAAATAGATACCCACGAAAGCGGTCAATTCATATTTAGTACGGAATCCAATATCAAATGCTCTGTCTTTGCATACAGTCTTTATCATCTCATCATATATCTTATAGAATATGAAATCTTTATTGGATTCAAATAAATGTCTCCACATTACATAGTTCTCTTGAAGCTCTGTCAGGGAGTCGCGTATGCGGCTTTTTAATTCAAACTTATCCGGGTCATAACTCTCCCGTGAGAACGCTCCGAAAGGATGCTCTCTGAAATAGTCTACAAGAACATCCTCCACTGAATGATAATTTCTGTAAAATGTCGTTCTGGACACACCTGCAGTGGCAGTCAGCTCTTGTATGGTAATTTCATCGAATGTCTTTTCTTCAATCAGTCTGCGGAGCGCAAGGAAAAGTACTTCTTTAGTAAAAACATGTGCAGATTTCTTTGTACGGGTTCTCATAGTATCCACCTTCCTTAATGTTTACATTTTATCCTAAAATGTTCCATTTGTCACAAAAAGTGGAACATATGTAAACCTAAGGTTTCATTCATATTCTGATCCCCTTACGGGGGTTATTTTTTATATATAAAATGTACATACATTATAGATATTTAGTTGCTGAGTAAGATCTTTTGAGGGAGGAAAAAAGTATGAGAAAGAACCTGGCTAGGTTGATTCAGCAGATTAATATGTTCAGCTTTGTTGTTACAGAAGAATCACCGGAGTACAAATATCTGGACCCGATTCTTTCTGATGAGGAAGTTGATCTTCTTAACAACCTGAGAGCAAGAAAACCTGTTACTGTTGAGGCACTTCAGAAAAAAAGCAAGGTGCCGATGGAAGATGTCAAGAGAATGACCGACCGTCTGCTCAATGTGGGTATTCTCGAATACAAATGGGATAAAGACGGCACTGAAATGATCAATATGCCGCTATTCGCACCGGGAAATATGGAAAACTTCCTTATGGTGTACGACCAGGCAGAAAACCATTATGAGGCATCCAAGGCTTTCAGCGATTATGTCGTAAATCTTACAGAGAAATATGCGCAGTTTTTTCCTAACGGCATGGGCCTTGCCAGGGTCGTTCCGGTCGAAAAGGCGATCCAGAATGAACCTAGAAGAATGAAGCTCGAAGAACTGTCATATTGGGTAGACAAGTATTATCCGAGCATCTCTGTAGCGGTTTGTCAGTGCAGACGTGCACGCAGGATCACAGGTGAAGGAACAGGTGACCCTGAGGATGAATGGTGCATCGAGCTTGGAGAATACGCAGAAAGCTGCATTAAGACAGGCCGTGCACGCAGAATTACAAAGGAAGAATGCTGGGAGATCCTTTACAAAGCAGAAGAACTCGGCTACGTACACGAGGTTACCAATATCGATGGATGCGAGAACTCGCTCTTTATATGCAACTGCGCATGGGATACATGTCTCGGACTCAGAACGTCTTGGTGGCAGAATACTCCGGCGATGTCAAGAAGCAACTTTGTTGCGGAAGTGGATCCTCAGAAGTGCATGGCGTGTGGCCAGTGTGTGGAGGTATGTCCTGAAAACGCAGTCAAATTAGGAGAAAAGCTGTGTCAGAAGGAAGAGTGCAAGTACCAGTGGATGGATATCAATGAGGACAGATTCTACTTCAATAAGAAGAATTGGAGAACTGATCTCCTCACCAACCGCAAGAACGTCTGGGATGAGACCGGTACTTCACCATGTAAAACAGAGTGTCCTGCACATATAGCTGTCCAGGCGTATTTACATCTTGCAGGGGAAGGAAAATACAGGGATGCTCTTGAACTCATCAAAAAGGAGAATCCATTCCCGGCTGTATGCGGAAGAGTCTGCAACAGACGCTGCGAAGATGCGTGCACCAGAGGTGATGTGGACAGAGCGGTCGCAATAGATGAAGTCAAGAGATTTGTCGCAGATCAGGAACTTAAAGAAGAGAACAAATTCGTCCCGAATAAGATGTATCCGAAGTGGGGCGAGAAGATCGCTGTGATCGGCTCAGGCCCGGCAGGACTTTCATGCGCTTACTACCTTGCTGTCTACGGACATAAGGTCACAGTATTCGAGAAGCAGGATAAGCTTGGCGGCATGATGACAATGGGCATACCGTCATTCAGACTTGAGAAAGATGTAATCGATGCGGAGATCGATGTTCTGCGTAAGCTTGGTGTTGAATTTGTAACAGGCTGTGAGATAGGAAAGGACACTACGATTCCTAAGCTTCGTGAGGAAGGATATAAGGGCTTCTATATAGGTATCGGACTCCAGAGTGGCGGCAGACTCAACATCCCTGGCGATGATTCAAAGGGAGTGATGCCTGGCATCGACTTCATGAAGAGAGTTAACGGCGGCGAAGAAGTCAAACTTAAAGGGGATGTAGTAGTTATAGGCGGCGGCAATATCGGAGCTGATGTTGCAAGAACAGCGATCCGTTGCGGTGCAAAGAGCGTTAAGATGTACTGCCTCGAAGATTACGATTCAATGCCAATGGGAGAAGAGGATCGCAGTGAATGTGAGGAAGACGGCATCGAGATCCATGCAGGATGGGGTCAGACAGAAATCACTTCAGCAGCCGGCAAGTGCACCGGGATCAAATTCCGCAAATGCCTGTCTGTCAAGAACGCAGAGGGCAGGTTCGACCCTAAGTTCGATGACAGCGTGACTGAAGAAACCTCATGCCAGACGGTGCTCTTCTGTATCGGTCAGAAGGTTGATTGGGGCAGCCTGCTTGATGGCGTCAATATCGAAACCAAGCCTAATGGACTTGCAGTAGCCAACCCGTTTACATACGAGACCTCTGAGCCAGACATTTTTATTGGAGGCGATGTCTATACAGGACAGAAGTTCTGCATCGATGCAATCGCTGCAGGTAAGCAGGGTGCTGTATCACTGAACAGAGCAGTCCGTGAAGGTCATTCGCTCATACTTGGCCGTGACAGACGTGCATACAAGGCTATAGACAAGGATAATATTCTGCTCGAGCCGGGCAGCTATGACGATACACCAAGACAGAAACCGGGCAAAATAGCGGAGAACAGACTTACATTTAAAGATGAGAGACTGGCACTTACAGAAGAGCAGGTAAAGAAGGAAACATCCAGATGCCTCAGCTGCGGAGCTGCCCATGTTGATCAGAATCTTTGCTTTGGATGCGCGCTGTGCACAACAAGGTGCAAGTTCGATGCCATAACCGTCAAGAAGGTCACCGAAGTCTGGGGCGTTCCATACGAACAGATACTTCCGGAAGTAGGTAAGGAGCTGTTCAAGAAGGGCGGACGTGTTGTCAGAAGAAAGCTCCACGAGATATCTTCCGGTAAATAGTCAGGAGGTGCACCATGCATGAGATAGGTGTATTATGCCAGGTCGTAAAGGAAGTAGAAAAGGTCGCTATTGCGAACGGAATCGATAAAGTCGACGGTGTAGTCCTGGAAATCGGTGAACTGACAGGGATGCTTCCGTACTTTTTCGAGGAATACTACGACATGGTCACAGAGAATCACCCGATAGTCGAAGGTTCCAAGGTCATTGTCAATACGGTTGAGGGCAAGGGCCGCTGCCTGGACTGCGGTGAGGTGTACAACGTTGCGAAGCATGAAGGGTATTGCCCTGCATGCAACAGCCGAAGAAAACATATACTAAGCGGTCAGCAGTTCCTGATCAAAGAAATAATTCTGCAGGAGTCTGAGGAGGTGAGCGCATGATCATCAAAGAACCATTATCCTGGGAACAGAAGAATGTTAACAGGAATGAGAAAGAATTTGTGAGGCCGAAACCAAGCAAAGTCCATAACGCTTTCAAAAATATGATTGCTGCCAATGAGAAGCAGTTTATTGCGCCAACCATCATTTTCAATGCATTCAAGTACGGCGGACCGCTCACATGGTTCAAACCAACTGAGTATCTGCTGAAGAAGGTCGGCAGGATAGGTGATGGATACAATACAAAAGGTATCTGCATTCCTGTAAATGTAGATATCCCTGTTGAGGACAACATGGTGAAACCGCCTGTTGAGCTGGTTAAGGAAGCAATCAGAAACAGCTCATGCAGAGTTATCATGAACGAATGCGCGTGCCGCAAGATAGAGGATTGTAAAGATTATCCGCACGAAATAGCGTGCATGTTCCTGGGAAAGGGTGCTCTTGAGATAGTGAAGCACGGTACAGGACGTGAAGCGACGGTAGAAGAAGCACTTGCGCATGTTGACAGAGCTATCGAAGCAGGCCTGCAGATCGGCACATATTGGGTAGAGATCGAGCAGTACGCATGGGGCTTCAAAGACGAGGACATGCCTGATTTTATAGCTTTCTGCTTCTGCTGCCCATGCTGCTGTCACGCTCTCATGTTCCAGAACATGTGTAAAGGCGAACTGAAGCATGTTATCCATCAGTCGATTGGATGGAGCTGCCAGCCGATAAGCTATAAGTGCATAGGCTGCGGGGCCTGTGTCAATTACTGCCCTAGAGGTAACCTCAAGCTTGTCAACGGTAAGATACAGGTGCATGAGTCCTGCGCGGGATGCGGTCTTTGTCTAAAGCACTGCCCACAACAGGCATTACATGTGGTAAAGGTCGGAGAGACTAAGGATAATCTGTATGACTATTTCGAAAAGACCGGCGCGGAATGGTAAGAAAGGAGCAAAACAATGGCATTTCTTAGAGATATAATAGAACAGTTTCTGGGCGTTCTGGTATATAAGCCAAAAGGGTATCACTATGAACCTGTAGACAAAAGGGGCAGTACAACATATCCACCGGAAGAAAGCGGACCAAGCGATCTGGCTATCTATGGGGGAGCTTGCCTGATGATAATATGCTGCTGCAAACTTCTAAAGAAAGTTTTTAAAGGATAATGCTCATATAAGCGGATCCCTCTCCCGCTTTTTACATGACTGTTGGCCGGTATTCAGGCCAACAGTTATGAATAATATAAAGGGGCTATTTATGGAAGACATCAGAATAATCGAGCTTAAAGAATCTATTCTTGAAGATAATGATGCGGATGCTGCTCTTCTGCGTAATACACTTAAAAAGCAGAAAACATGCCTGATAAATCTAATGTCATCACCTGGGAGCGGCAAAACATCTACTCTTCTTGCTTTGAATAAGTATCTGTCAGATAGGATCAGATGGGGAGTTATGGAAGCGGATATAGACAGCAGTGTTGATGCTCGGACTATGAAGGCTGCAGGCGTTCCTTCGGTTCAGCTTCACACCGGTGGGATGTGTCATCTTGACGCTGATATGACCAGGCAGGGAATCAGTGCTCTTGAAGCAGAGAGCGGACACTTAGATATGATAGTTCTTGAAAATGTAGGGAATCTTGTATGTCCTGCAGAATTTGACACAGGCTCTGCCTTAAACATGACTATTCTCAGCGTACCTGAGGGCGACGATAAGCCGGCAAAATATCCATTGATGTATGAGACATGTGACATAATGGTAGTCAACAAGATCGATACATTGCCAGTCTTTGATTTTGATATGGATAGAGTCGAACGATATGCGAGAGCATGTAATAAAGATATAAAGATGTTTGCTATATCAGCAAAAACCGGAGAAGGTATTAAAGGGCTGGCAAATGAACTGCTTTCAATCATCAATGAATGGAATGCATAGGAGACCATGGCATGAAAGGCGTAAAAATACTGGAAGTAAACGAAGCGATATTTGCGGACAATGAAAAGACGGCAGAGTCAATACGCGGCCAAATGACTGAAGCAGGAACACTTTTCCTCAACTTCATGTCTTCTCCGGGAAGTGGAAAAACCACACTTCTTACCATGCTTATCAATATGATCAAGGACAGAGTCAGTATCGGACTGATGGATGTCGATATCCAGTCGACGCTTGATGCACAAAGAGTCGCGGATGCTACCGGCGTTCGTTCAATGCAGATACATAATGGCGGTCTTTGCCATATCGATGCGGACATGACAGCAAAAGCGCTGGCGGAATATGATGTAAGAGGCCTCGATTTAATGATAATGGAGAATATTGGAAACCTTGTTTGTCCTGCGGAATTTGATACTGGAGCTCATAAGAATATTACTATCCTGAGCATACCGGAAGGTGATGATAAACCACTAAAGTACCCATTGATGTATCGTGTGAGCGATGTCGTGTTGATCAATAAAATTGATACATTGGATTACTTTGACTTTGATTTTGAACTCGCCAAAGAAAGAATACTGCATCTCAATCCAAAGACAGAGATCTTCCCTGTAAGCGCAAAGACCGGACAAGGCGTCAAAGATTTTATTGCGTGGATTGATACTGAGATGGGACGAGTAAAAGGATTACTATAGGCAAAACTGGTAATATCTACCTATTCGAATCATTCACAAACCTACACCGGAGTCCGCAGCCGGGTCCGCACGGCTTTCAGAAATGCTGAAATTCCAATATCTGGACCCAGGTTCGATTCCGGACACCTTCACCATGTTAGTGCCTGAGATGCATATTGTCTCAGGCTCTTTTATTGACCGGCTCTCAAAACCGATACAGACCTCGTTCGGATATACGATTGCAAAATAACTGCGTGTATTCAAATGAAACTTTAGATTTTCCTAATCGTTGACTTTGGATTTTCCTAGTGATACACTTCAGAATATACTGAGTGAGGTGGTGTCATGATCAAGAGAGACGCATACGACGCTTTAATAAGGCTGGCGGGGCAATTCCCTGTTGTTGCTATTACAGGTCCAAGACAGAGCGGCAAAACAACATTAGCCAGAATGGCTTTTCCGGAAAAGCGATATGTATCATTCGACGATAAGAACATGAGAGAACTTGCGAAATCCAACCCTGGGGACTTCTTGCGAGCTTTTCCTGACGGAGCGATCATAGATGAAGCTCAGAAAGTACCTGAACTGTTTGATGCAATAAAACTTATCGTTGATAACGGCGAGTACAGTCCGGGCAAATACATCCTGACAGGCTCAAGTCAGTTTCGTCTGAAAGAGAACATATCTGACAGCCTCGCCGGGCGCATCGGATTGATCAAACTGCTTCCGTTTTCAATAGATGAGCTGAAAAAGGAGGGTCTGCTGTCTGATGACGCATATGATTATGTGTTTAACGGCTTCTATCCTCCACTTTACGACAGCAGTAAGCATTATCTAAGAGATGACTGGTTTGAAAACTATATAGATACTTACATGGATCTTGATGTCAAAGATCAGATAAATCCTTCAAACGTGAATGCATTCCGCAAACTGATCCAGTTGTGCGCGGCAAGAAGCGGGCAGATGGTAAACTACATTGGGCTTTCATCCGGCATAGGGGTTTCAGCAGTAACAATAAAATCATGGCTTTCAATTCTGGAGGCCTCATACATTATCCATTTTCTTGAACCGGACTCAAACAATCTAGGAAAGAGCGTTGTCAAAACACCGAAGCTATACTTTGTTGACCCCGGTCTGATGTGCTATTTACTGCGTATTGATTCAAAAGAGGAACTGCTGCTTAATGATCATAAAGGAGCAGCAGTAGAGACGATGGCGGTAGCTGAACTTCTCAAGAAAAGATTCAATTCAGGGAAAAAATCCAATCTGACATTTTTCAGGGATAAAAATGGATTTGAGGTAGATACCATAGCTGACTGGAAACACACCTTTGCGATCGAAGTAAAAAGTAATAGCAATACTGAGAAGAAAATGTCATCTAATGTGAGGAAGTATGTAGACCTCCGGGCAGATGGTTCAGAGGGCAAAGTCTACTATCTTGGAGACCTTACCTGTGATCTGAACGGAGTGAAATATGTATCCTGGAAAGATTGGGGAGAGTGATCATAAAACGAAATATCATTTATACCTATACAGACCTCGCTCAGATATACGTTTTAGTCGCTATTCTGGTCGGTAATTCGGAAAGCTACAGGCCGAAAACGAAGTAAAATCAAGGGGAAGCACGAATGCAGCAAGCATATCGTCTCCGCCAACAACGACTGTTGAAAATTGAACTGACCTCCTCGAGTTAGATTCTTGGTCTAACTTTTGGGGGTCAGTTCATTTTTTGTGTTTCTTTTATATTCACTATTGCGTATCGTTGAGAAAATTGTTATTATGTTAACAGATACTGATAATTATTTAACGATATTGTTTATTTATTAAATAATTATGAAAAAAGTTGGTTAGGGACCACACTTATTAATATTTACTTTCATCAGGAGGTACAGTTATGCAGAGATTTACTAATCCTAGAGACATTTATCATGGCAAGGGTGCTCTTGAAGCACTGAAAACATTTGAAGGAAAAAAGGCTGTAATCTGTGTTGGCGGCGGTTCAATGAAGAGATTCGGTTTTTTGGACAAAGCTAAATCATACCTCGAAGAAGCGGGTATGGAGGTAAGAGTGTTCGAGGGAATCGAACCGGATCCGTCTGTTGAAACTGTAATGAAGGGCGCTGCGTTCATGTCGGAGTTTGAGCCTGACTGGATCGTTGCTATCGGCGGAGGTTCGCCGATCGATGCTGCTAAGGCAATGTGGATCAAATATGAATATCCTGAAACAACTTTTGAGGATATGTGCAAGATATTCGGTCTTCCAAAACTCAGAACCAAAGCTCACTTCTGTGCGGTTTCATCAACTTCCGGAACAGCAACAGAGGTAACTGCGTTCTCTATCATCACTGATTATGAGAAAGGCATCAAGTTCCCTATTGCTGATTTCGAAATCACCCCTGATGTAGCTATCGTAGACCCTGAACTCGCAGAGACCATGCCTAAGAAGCTTGTTGCACATACAGGAATGGACGCCCTTACACATGCTGTTGAAGCTTATGTTTCAACTGCAAATAGCGAATTCACGGATGCGGATGCTATCCACGCGATTGAAATGATCCAGAAGGATCTTGTAGCGTCATACAACGAGGACATGAATGCAAGGGATAATATGCACACTGCGCAGTGCCTTGCCGGAATCGCATTTTCATCTGGACTCCTTGGAATCGTACATTCTATGGCTCACAAGACAGGCGCCGCATTTGCTGATTACGGTGCTCATATCATTCATGGCGCCGCTAACGCTATGTACCTGCCTAAGGTAATCGCATTCAACGCTAAAGACGAGACTGCAAAGAAGAGATACGGAGTCATCGCTGACTACATGCATCTTGAGGGAACAAACGATGATGAGAAGGTCGCGGCTCTGATCGAATTCATTCGCGGACTCAATGATCAGTTGAATATACCTCACTGCATTAAGAACTATGGCGCAGACAGTTATCCGACAGAGCAGGGATTCGTTCCTGAGGAAGTATTCCTGGAAAGACTTCCGGATATTGCCGCAAATGCACTTCTCGATGCGTGCACAGGATCCAACCCAAGACAGCCAAGCCAGGAGGAAATGGAAAAACTCCTCAAATGCTGCTACTATGATACAGAAGTAGACTTCTAATAACCCGTAGTTTTACATAAAGCCCGGAATCGATAACTACTATCGCTTCCGGGTTCTCTATTATAATAGGAAAGCATAATGGAAAAACTAGACGCAAAAGGACTTACGGAGAAAGAATTTCTCAAACAATACGACCCGGATAAGTATACAAAGCCTTCACTGACTGCAGATATTCTGGTATTCCGGGAAAAGCAGGGTTCAGCCGAGCCGGATATTCTCCTGATTAAAAGGAAAGGACATCCATTCATTGATCACTGGGCGCTTCCAGGGGGCTTTGCGGAACGCGGTGAGGCGATCGAGCATACTGCGGCAAGGGAGCTTGAGGAAGAGACCGGTGTCAGCAACCTTAAAATGGAACTAGTAGGTATATACAGTAAGCCGGGGCGTGATCCCAGAGGCTGGACAGTATCCGCAGCATATATGGCTGTAGTCACCGATAAACAAGTAAAACCTGTGGCTGGGGATGATGCGGGAAAAGTGTGCTGGGCGAAGGTGTCGATCAAACACGGGACTGCTCAGATCAGCATCAATGATATTTGTATAAACCAGGAGCTTGCCTTTGATCATTACGAGATGATCTCAGACGCAATCGTAAAGTACTCTGAGTGATTCTGACTTATAAGAGTCCCATGTCCTCCGCAAAAAAGTTGGCCCTAAGATGAGTATGCATCTCAGGGCTGTTTTTGTCTCCTCCGGTTTAACTTAGTGAATTACAAAAGCGAGTGTATTGCGCCATCCAGCACTTCGCATGGTGTCATGTAGAATGGTTTATTGTCAGTGTCTCTTGTCTGATATGCTCCAAGAACACCTGCCGGCTGTTCAGGATAGACCATGGTGTCATACATGTTGCCGAGACCTGAACAGATCTTGACCAGTCCGATGCGCATTTTACTCGGACGTGATGTCATGATGAAGTCCTCAAAATGTGAGACAGGAGCATCATTCATGGTCGCTCTGATCTCGTTAAGTACTCTGTCCGCCATTTCATGGGCTGCCTGGATGCCCTCAGCTGTACGTCCTTCGCCTTCCTCAAAGAGGAAATCAAAGTGAAGTATAATGTCGCTTGATTTCGGCGTACCCGCCTGGTCGAACGTTACATGTTCATCGAGCATTCCTTCGGAGGATCCTATATTGGCAGGCTGGAAGCCGCTCTTGTCCTCAACGCCGTTGAGCATCACCTTGATACCTTCAAGCTGACGGGTGACTCCCTCGCCGAGCTTGCCTTCTTCCTTGCATGCTATAGGCATGAAGTCGAGGTTTGAGTTGATCCAGAAATGCTTGTTATCGTTCGGCATAATGAAGCTGACGTGGCACTCCTTGATTCTAGGCTCAGCTGAGACCAGTGATTCTTCGAGACCTTTCTTCAGAACCAGTTTACCGTTTTCTATCGATGTAGCGTCACCGAACTCCGCATTTCTTATATCGATATACTTTCTTCTTAGATTCCCGGTGATCTTATCTTCTCCGGTCAGACTTGCTTCTTTGTTTCTGAATGCAAATGACTTTCTGACCTTATGCTTCAGAATGTGGATGGCTTTGAATGCATCCATGTCGGTCAGGTTGTTTTCACCTACATTACATGTCTCATAGCCGGAAGATTCCTTGTTGAAATCCACTACAGTCTCGACATAAGGATTCGTGGCTACAAGTCTTCCCTGCAGGCCAATGTAGCTGAGACCTACAGATGGAATATCGTGAATACCAAGCTGTTCTATAACATTGACGAAATCTATATGATGATTTCCCCAGCCATCAATAGCCACTATCGCGCCGTCGAGCTTCAGTTCCGCTCCGATCTCACCGGTACCGACTGCTGTTGCCACTTTGGCATCATAATTCTCGGATACACCATTTTCTATAATTCCAACAAAATCAACTTCGGGATCTTTGAGCAGTCTCTTCGTGACAGGGCAGTCATAATGATGAAGAGACGTCATCTTGATACTTGGACCAAGTCCCATATTATTGCTCCTTTCATACTGGTGCAGTCAACGGTTGATTATTGGCCTTGTCAAAATATGACTGCACGGCATAAATGAATGATCTGGTGATCGGCGTAGCGTTATTTAAGCTGTTTACACCTATACCGAGATCTCTGGAATAATGTGGTTCGAGAGGCATTGTTTTGTAATTTCCGGGTCTGCCCTTACAGGAGAGCTCAGGAAGGATGGCAAGTCCCACTCCGTGCTCAACCATAGAAATGATAGTGGCATCATCCTTGGCTGACAGTATTATGTCAGGATGTGTCTTGGTTTTCTCAAGGATGTTGTTGATATCATAATCTATGCCTTCTTCGGACAGTATAAACGGCTTCCCGTTGAATTCTGCTATAGGGAAGCTTTCCATATCCGCAGGCACCTCATAAGCCGGAGGCAAAACGGCTATCATGGGGTCGTGGATAAGATGGATAAAGTCAAAAGCGAAGGCAGGCCTCTTGCTGCAGAATCCCAGATCCACCTCATAATCAGCGATCCAGCTCTCTATATCATCGGAGCCTCCTTCTTTGATTGCTATGTCTACATTCGGATGAGATTCATGGAACACCTTTACTATCTCAGGAAGGGCGGCAGTAGACACACTGGTATATGTACCGATGCGTATGCTTCCGACCTCCAGACCGTGAAGATCGTAAACGAATTGTTCCAGACGCTCGTTCTCAGCAAGAAATCGCTTAACATAAAACAAAAAGTCTGCACCCAGAGATGTAAGATGTACACCATACCTGTCACGCTTGAATAGTTCGATGCCGACTTCTTTTTCAAGAGACTTGAGCATATGACTGACAGCTGACTGAGTATAGCCTGTCAGTTTTGCAGTCTTTGATATCTGCTTAGTTTCTGCTGTGATAACAAACAGCTTGCATTTCTTTATATCCATAAGGCTTTTTATCAATAATCTTGATAGCTTTTTATGCTGATTTTCTTCAGTCTGTTGAAATTACAGAGATATGAATATTTTTAATATCTGACCATATTAAATCATCGCTATTGTTATATCTGAAACTTCGATAAAATGTTAACAGAAAATCCTTGCAAACGCAATCGACAAAGTAAGGTTGATGGCCACAGCTTTACTTAATAGTTCGGGAGGCAATGCGTTTATAGGGTTTAAAAATGTAAAAACGCCTTTTTTAACAAGTTATTGCTTTTATCGAAGGAGGAATTCAATGTCGATAACAAAAGAAACTCTCCAGGCTCATCTTAAGGATCCTGCAATCTTTTGCTGCCGCAGAGAGAAGGGTCTAGTTATCAGCGAGGCAGATCTTGAAGATCCGGGCCTTTTTGATGACATGATCGAATCCGGTCTGCTGGAGCTTAACGATGATGCACTGACGATCGAACAGGTAATAGGCTGCACCCTGATGAAGGACTGCGAAGCGCTGGTACCTATCACAGCAGCTGTTCTTGACAGAGTCAATGAAGTGGAGGGCGCTGCTCCATCCAAGAAGGATGAAGCTCCTGAGGCAAAGGCCCCTGCTGCAAAGCCTGCACCTGTCTACACCAAAACAACCGGAGGTAATGGAATGATTCATATTGAAATTGATAAGGCTGATAATCTTGAAGGTCTCAGACTTGACATCCCTGTATTTGCAGGCGGCGCTGCTCCTGCAGCAGAAGTAGCTCCAGCAGCAGCTGAGGCACCGGCAGCAGAAGCAATGGACGGACACAAGAGAGTTATCCGTACACTTACTAAGAAGCACATCAAGATCACTGATGCTAAGATCGGCAAAGAAACTTCGATCAAAGACGGAGTTATCACAATTGATGAGAATATAGTTGAGAAAGCTCTGAAGGCTGATGGCCTCTGCAAGAGCCTCAAGCTCGACGTTATTCATCCGAACGAAAGACATCAGTACACAGAGACGATCATGGATGTATGCCCGATCGCTACAAAGATCGAAGGCAAGCTGGGCGAAGGTGTCACAAAGGTAGCTGACGGCGTCGTATTCATGCTTACAGGTGTTGATGAAGACGGCACACAGGTACATGAGTTCGGTTCGTCCGAGGGTATGCTTGATGAAAAGATGTACTTCGGTCACCCTGGATGTGCTGATGACAATGACATCATCATCAGATGCCATGCAGTAATCGAGAGACTCAAGGGAATGTCCCGTTCAGGTCCTCTTGCAGCTCACAAGTGCCAGGATGTCATCGTTCAGGCAGTCAGAGACGAGCTCAAGAAGTATGACGGTGAAGTAGTCCGTGAGGAGATCTGCGAGGACGTTAGAAGAAAAGGAAATCCAAGAGTAGTTCTCGTTAAGGAGATCATGGGACAGGGCGCAATGCACGATAACGTGATCTGCCCGAATGAACCATGCGGAATCCCTGGCGGCCAGATGAATGTAGACTGCGGAAACGTTCCTATCATGCTGACACCTAACCAGGTAAGAGACGGATCTATCCACGCTCTGACATGCATCGGACCTGCTACAAAGGAAATGACCAGACACTACATCCGTGAGCCGCTGGTCGAAGGACTTGCAGCAGATGATGAGCTCGATCTGATCGGCGTAGTATTTGTTGGTTCACCACAGGTAAACGACGAGAAACTCTGGGTATCTGAGAGACTCGGATCGCTCCTCGAGGCACTCGACATCGACGGATGCATCATCACAACTGAGGGCTTCGGAAACAACCACATCGACTTCATCCAGCACATTGGACAGGCCGGTGAGAGAGGCATTCCTGTAGTAGGAGTATCCTTCTGCGCTTACCAGGGACAGCTGGTAGTAGGAAACAAGTACGCAGATGCTATGGTAGAAGAGAACATGGACGAAGGCGGATTCGAGGACGATATCGCCGGAACATCCTGCGTAACCAAGGAAGTTGCAGCACGTGCTATCCAGATGCTCAAGAACAAGATGGCAGGCGTTGCTGTAAATCCTGCTCCTAAGAAGTGGAACAACGATGTAATCAATGCTAACAACAAACTGCTCGGACTCCCTGAGACAGTTCTGGTTAAGAGCGGAACAATGCACTAATATGATGGTCGATTATCTGATTAACCCGGTGAAAATGGGTGGCCTCGTCAAAGAAGTGTATGACGATGGCAAAATGGTCAAAATATATCTTCATGGAAGACTTGGCGTCATCAAGGTCCCTCGCGGTATTATCCGCCAGGACACCGTACTTGAGCCGGGCCATGAGCTGGAATTCTATTTCAGCTACATTCAGATAGTAAGTGACCCATATGATTACTCCAGCAATGAAATGGATCCTGCGGAAGAGATCTTCCCGTCTCTCCTCGGAGGCAAGGTCATTGATGTCAATGATACTGCAGTTACAGTCAGGGTGATGGATGACCTTGGCGAGATAACTGTTCCGAGAAGATGGATCATCACTGACAAAAAACTTGAAGAAGGTGATGAAGCGGAATTCTATTTCAGCTGCATGGATGTTACAGGCAAAAGAGATTTGCCGGCAATGTTTATCTAAAACATAGGAGGAAATATTAATGAAGCTTACAACAGTAGAAGGAATGACTTCGGAGATTTTCGTACCAGTGACTCCGGATCCTGTTTTTACAGAACTTAAGAAGCCTCTCAGCGAATGCAAGGTTGCATTTATTACAGCAGGAGGTATCCATAATAAGAAGCAGACTCCGTTCAATACATCCGGAGACTTCTCTTACAGGACTATTCCGTTCGACACACCGAGCAGCGAACTGATGGTAACTCACGGCGGTTTCGATAACTCCGATATCAACAAGGACGTTAACGCCATGTTCCCAATTGACAGACTGCATGAGCTCGTAGCAGAAGGATTCATCGGATCCCTTCCGGAAGAGACTTATACATTTATGGGCGGCGGCGGAAACGTAGAGAAGTTCCGCGGAGAGACCGGCCCTGAGATCGCTAAGAAGCTCAAAGCACAGGGCGTAGATATCGTTCTTTGCACAGGCGGATGCGGAACATGCCACAGATCTGCAACTATCGTAACAAGAGCATGCGAGGCTGAGGGAATGAGCTGCTGCGTTATCGCTGCACTCCCACCGATCGCCCGTCAGCAGGGTGCTCCTAGAATCACCGCTCCTCATGTTCCTATCGGATCGAACGCAGGTGAGCCAAACAACAAGGAAATGCAGACTGCTATCCTCAAAGAATCCCTCGAATGGGTAAGAGACTGCCCTCAGTTCAACGGACTCAAGGTGCTGCCTTACGAGTACAGACATAACGTTTAGTTTCAAAAGCACTATTTTCTTATTAATAGCGAAGACATGTGATTACACTTGGTCTAATTCCAGTTCATTGACATATCGATCTTCCAAAAGTAATAGCATGCTCTTCAAAAAAGGGGCTGTCGCTGACAGCTCCTTTTTTTACTGGGTACAATCCCGGGTACAAACGTGGACGGCGCTTTTCCTCCTTGAAAAATCAACGTTTGTACGCTTCTGACTTCTTCGAGTCCCATGTCCTCCGCCAGAGTGAGCCTTGGAATTTCAACTATTCCAGGGCTTTTCTCATGCGCAAGATTTGGTTGCACGTGGTTGCACTTTTGGACGGGTGGGACGGATCAGATTGTAAGAGCGTTATTGATAAGTTCAAGGCGCTCTTTCTCTTCGCTTCTGTCGAAGCAATAACTGTTATAAGTGGTTCTTTCATCCTCATGGCCAACTATTTCACGGATTGTGTTAATGTTGACTCCAGCATCAATGAGTGCAGAGATGAAAGTCTTTCTGGCCTTATGAGAGCTCTTTTTATTGAAACCGAGTTCATTACAGGACTTATAGAAAGACTTTCTCAGTTCAGTATAGGGAACCGGAGCATCTGTCATAGAAAAAATGTATCCGCTGTCATTTACTCCTTCTTCCCGCTGGCGTGTCCGCGCTTCTTCTATAAGTTCTTTCGCATAATCAGTAAGCGGTATCATGCGATCGCCGAAAGACCCTTTAGTCCGATCAACGACTGTGCCATTATAATCAACATACATCCGTTGAATGTGCAGCTCGTCGCCTTCGATATCCTCGTATTTTAATACACAGGCTTCCGAAATACGCACTCCGGTCTGGAACATGAACATCTTTGCCAAAGGTATAAGCTGATGCTTGTAATGCCTTCTGGAATAGAAGTCATCCCACGCGGCTTCATAAAAGGCTTCCATCTCGGTCTTGGTATAGACTTGTGTATTGTTTGACTTCTTGGAGACTTTGCGGAACATCCTTTTACCATCCACTTTGAAACTTCTGAATGGGTTGCTGTCTATTATTTTTTTATCCACAGCATAATCCAGAACCTGCCTCATGATAATGGTGGCGTTAAAGTATTGCTTCTTTGTCATGTCGTTTTCGCGTATGAGCCTATGAGCCCACTCATCCAATTCGACTTTTGTCAGTTCCCGAATAGGCTTCTTGACGATAGGAGTACCTTCATAATGCTTGTCCCATTCGGTCTGGATACGATAAATGTACGATTCTGAAGGCGTATGCAGACGCTTATAGTCTTTCCATTTAGGATAAAACTTTTCTACAGTTATGTAAGACAGTTGTGATTTTTTTTGTTCTTCCTCCTGCTTTTCATAGTATTCAACGATAGCATCGTGCAATTTTTCTAAGGACTTTTTACAAATTTGTTTTCTGCCATTTTTTTTCTCATCGTCAGGCAGCCATGATCTCCAGCGTCCGTCCTTGGTCTGAAAAATTGAGTAAGGATGGTTATCAATAATGCGGTTGCGTTTGGCTTTTTCCATTTCGTTAACCGCGTCATCCAAAGAGAGATTATCACGCTCAAGAATGAAGCGCAACAACTCAGCTTGAGAAGATAATGAAGCATGGCTGGTAGAGAGTATATTCTGTTGTGAAGATACTGCTGGTTGCATACTCCGGTATCCTCCAAACCTAAACAAAGGAAGTATTATATGAAAGACATATCGCCTTCTACTACTAGGGAAATTTTGCAACCCCCTCACTATAAGCGAGTTAACTCAAAAAAGAGGGGTCTCTGGTCTGGAAGATTGAATAGATAGAATGCCTACAATGGCTTTATAAGGCTAGAGGGTTGCAACATTCTCTTAGTAGTAAGAGGATACAGGAACCTCAATTAGTTACAACCACAGGCAATATAAAGGATAAACTAATACATCATGGAAATTATTACAGTTCAAAATAAAGCAATATTAGATATACTGCTCAGTGAAGGAGTTTATCACGCAAGTTACGATAAAATTAGGTTTGCTGAATATCAGGAACAGTATCGGAGATTATCAGAGCTGTGTGGGTTTACTTACTGTCCTATATTTTGCGCACCTAAAGACGATGATTATGCTATAGAAGCGTCTAACTGTGATGATGACGGCAGCATCGAACTGCGTTTAGACATACCTGATGATAGGTGCGTAAAAATGGATTATTATTCGTGGTCGACATATTTATTATATTCAGGTTGCGAAAGTTATGATCCTGAATTCGAATTAACTTCCGAAGAGGCGTTAAAAAATCTGCCGAGATATCTCAGCTTTGATGTAAGGAAAGGTGATACTCCACAGGTATGTATCCAAGAAATATACTTGACGGATATCATAGACACAGTGAAAATGAACTAACAATTACTAATGATTTCTGAATATCGATACATTGCATGCTTAGATATCTCCTTTCAGTGTGATGTATAAGTGATAACCTTACCAAAACAGCTCTGCGAATTGCAGAGCTGTTTTGGTATACGTCTATTTCGTGATAACGGGCAAGTGTTCAAAGGCTGATATAATCACACTGCATTTCTCCTATGTGGGAATAATATCGATCCCCGCTTCTCTGAAAGCCTCGAATAGATCCGTCTTATGGACAGACCAATCGGTTCTATTTAGGGTTGTCATAGGGTTATCCATATCTAGGTCAAAGAACACGGCATTTCGTTTGTTACATAGCACAGACTGATCGAATGATGCAATTGGTTCGAAAGCGACTTTTATCTTTCCGTGTATCTTTTGAATTGCTTTTATTTGAGAAAACCAAGCTGTCTGTGGAGATGCAACTCGACCACCGAAGTCACTGTTTTCTATACATACAATAGCAGGAAAAGTCTTCAGCTCATCAATACCAGTTTTTTCCAACGTATGGCATCGCTCAAATATTTCATCCGGAACATTCTTCCTGTCAAGTACTCTATCAGGTTGAAAAGTTATAATGTTATTTTCAAACACATTTTTATCGTAAGTTACTAGAAGCTGATAGTATTCCCGACTGAAACGTTGGGTTGCAGGGAGTTGTTCTACGATGGTTTCAGTGACTTGTGACTGCTGCACAGTCACATTTAGCGTAACATCACTGTTTACGATATGAATATTATTCTCTTTATTCTCTTTGATAAATGTAGCGCTTCCAGGAAGTATTGAGCCTCCCAGCGGTACTATATTTTTATTCACGGGTATTTCCTCACAGATTAAGCGTCACTTCGCTATTATCAATATTAATGTTGTTAGTTGTTTGGTTTTCTATATATGTCTGATTGTTGATGATAGTGGAGTTAATACTCTGTCTTGAACTCATGTCCGAATCATCATTTATAGTTTCCTGAGCCCCTATTTCATCAGGTTGCTCTTCTTGAATATTTGAAGACGAAGCAGTTCCTTCTTGAAGAGTTGCCGTTTTAGGGGTGTATCTATAGACATTGATTATTCTTTTGATATCCTTTCCGAGATCTGATTCGTACTTACGACTATTTCCTCTTTGCGTGGAAATAGTATTAAGAGTTTCTTCACCCTCGCAGTTCCTTCCGCTACGATACTCCAAAATGTAATGAAGAACTCCAAGAAGAAAAGCATCCAGACAATAATTGTCTTGGGTTAGCAGCTCTTCTTTTGTAACAGAGGAACCGTCAGGGATGCAAAACAACTCTTGATTAAGAGGCATCTCATCCTCTTTTAGGAGATCCAGTACCGCACGTATAAGCCACGTGTACATTTCTTCGCGGATATGCCAATCTATGAAATCTTTCATACGCGATAAAGGCTTTGCGTAATCTGTTCTAATATCATAATCAAAAGCATCCGCAACAGCGGAATCATTAAATGGTACTCGAATACTCCCTTCAGATTTGCAGTTAGTATACCTGGAACAATCAGTGGAAGGAGACTTGATCTGGTTTCCTGTAAACACATATACAAGGTCACGCATTATATTTGTATTTGAGTGATCATCAGTTAGACCAGTGAGATGCTCTGCTGATGTTCTTTTCTTATACGCAGAATTCTGGAGTAGCAGAAAGAAGACCCCTCCACACAAATAAAACTCCTTACTCATTAGATTTCCTCTCTATGCAAAAAACGACAGGATAGCCAATCATATGACACTTGCAACTGAAAAAACTGAAAAAACTGAATCAACTAGGTACGACGTATTGCATGCAACTGAATCAAATATACCATGCAGTTAAAGATGATGTTCACCAGGCGAAAAACAACCATCTAATTATAGCACAGAAATCAGATTTGATAGACGTTAGGAAGTCTACAAGAACTAGGGTTTCGTTTTTCTAAATGGTGATAGGAATCGTCCCGCCAGAACTGATCAATCAGGCGAGGGTCGGGCATAGACCATAACTGCCTCTGGTGTGAAGCTCTTCTCTTATGCATGGGGAGCTCGCAAAGGCGTGCCGCTTCAGAGTGGATCACCGGAATAATAAAACACAGGCCAAGTGAGGCGGCTGGCCATAACCAGAAAGGATTTTGGTTATGGCTAATAATACAAAAAACAAAAGGTCTAGATATGATGCCAACAGACAGTGTTACAGGGAAAACAACGATGAGTATGTTTTTTTACAGCAGGATAGTAAGGGACGCTATAGCAAAATAAAACTTGTTGCAGGAGAGAATGGTGTGACACAGGAACTGCTCGATTATTTGCAGGCAACTGACAATTTAGATGTACAACAGCCAGAAGGCGATAGACGTTTAGTCGCAAAGCTGGTAGCATCCGGGGAGTTTTATGCAAGAAGCGCTGAAGATGAGTATTTCGCTGATGAAGAAGAAGAGGACGCGCTGACAAGAGCTTTTAATGAATTCGTGAGACCCCATTTTACCGAAGAACAGTTGAAATTAATGTACGAACGCTACGGAATGTTTAAAACTCTTCAGCAGATTGCCGATGAATCACCGTCAAAAGAGGATGGCACGCATGTGACGCATCAATCTGTTTCGAACAGGCTGACTCGTATGAACGACAAGGTTAAGAAATATATACCTCAGTAACAAGCTAGTGGTGAGGGGTTGCAATTTTTCCCTAGTAGTAGAAGGCGATATGCCTTAGTAAGTTGTAACCCCTAATTTATATGGAGGAGATAAAAGATGAGTAATAACAAGGGAATTAATAGTCGTAGCAAAGATACTGCCACCGTAGAGGAATTCCTGGCATATCTGTTTGATGATAATACTGTGCACACGGAAGAAGAAATCGTTGCCCGCATTCTTATAAGAAATATGGCGAAAAGGCCACACATGTGCCGGATATCTGACAAAGCAAACACTGAGAGGAGAGATTTCTAATATGGAAACTGAATATAAAAGGGTAGAAAGGTTAGAAGAAGTTCGTGAATACATTGGATGTGCGAAAGAGATTGCCTTCGACTTTGAGACTGCACCTGATGAGGACTACAGAAGTGATGAGAGAGCAGCTCTGGATCCTGCAAAGAGCCATATAGTTACTATGAGTATAAGTGTTAAGGAAGGAACAGGCGTGATGATTCCGGTCGATCATAAGATGGGAGTCAATATAAAGCGCGAAGAATTTATAGACTTCCTCAAAGAGCTTCTTTCGAACAGAAGTGTAATCAAGGTAGCACATAATCTGCAGTTTGAAGCTATGTTCGCATACGCACTCGGGATCGTTATACAGGAACCTGTGTACGACACTATGGCGGCATCACAGATGGTGCAGAATGGAGCAGCGAGGTTCAGAGCTCTAAGTGAATCAGGATTGAAGACACTGGCCCTTGAGATTTGCGGTGAACCACTGCCTGCTTTTTCAGCCGTAACTGAAGGCAAACATTTCGATGAGATGGATTCAGGAAATCCGGAGACTATCAGATACAGTTGTGCCGATTCAGACTTCGCGCTTAGGCTTTATCACATATTCAATGACTGGTTTGACAGGTTCATACCAAGGCATAGATGGATAGTGGAGAATTTAGAGTCTCCCGCTGCGGTGTATCTTGGGATAATGAAATATAACGGCGTTCCTGTGGATAAGGCACTGATGTTGCAGCGAAAAGAAGAGGCAGAAGCCGAAATGGAAAGGATCCGCAAAGAGATTGCCTTTATCATTGGGGATGTGAATATTGGGAGCAACTGTGCAACTAAGGCGTTCAAAGAGTACTTATACAAGGATCTCAAACTGCCTGTGATGAAGCTAACCAAAACGAATTCCGCAGCTATGGATGAGGAGACAATGATTATGCTGAAGGAGTGGTGTGATGAAAACAAGCCAGAGTTGTCGCAGTTATGTACTTTGGTTCAGGAATACCGCAAGTGGGGAAAGGTGATGACCACCTATATTGACGGATACTTGAAGCATATAGATACGGCTACCGGAAAAATTCACCCAAGTTTCTTCGCGTTATCTACTGCCACAGGACGTTTCTCATGCAATAGCCCCAATTGCCAGAATCTTCCGCGTAAATCGAATGATCCTATTGGAGTAAGAGATTTCATTAAGGCTCCTGGCGGGCATGTTATTGTGAGCTGCGATTATTCACAGATCGAACTGAGGGTTGGAGCTCACTACTGCCAGGATAAAACCATGCTGGATACTTACAGGCGTGGAGGAGATATACATGCTGCGACGACATCTGTAATATTTAATATTCCATATGAACAGGCAGCCGACAAGCACGCAGAGAACTATAAGGAGAGGCGTACAATCGCAAAGAACGTAAACTTTGGCACTTTTTATGGTCTTTTTCCGAGGGGGTTGCAAAAAACCCTTAGGTTTAAAGCCGGTGTTGAGAAGACCGTGGAAGAGTGCAATGAAATAATTAGTAATTTGAAAGCAGGATATCCCGGACTTACTGCTTGGCAGGAAGAGACAAAGTTAATTGCAGAAAGACGCAAGTATTCAGAGACAAGACTGGGCAGACGTCGCTATCTTCCAGACATCGATTCCGACGACTGGGGGAAAAGGACTTTTGCAGAGCGTTGTTCAATGAATACACCTATACAGGGAACTGCAGCGGATATTTTGAAGCTGGCACTTGGCAGAATCATTTTCGGACTGCCAGAAAGACCATGGCTCAAGCCTATACTTCAGATACATGATGAGCTGACGTTCATTGTTCCTGAGGACAGGTTGTCTGAAGCGGTTTCGTTTATTAAAGAATGTATGGAGCAACAACCGTTTTCGGAATTTGATCTTCCGCTGATAGCAGAAGCATCGGCTGGTTCGACATTTGGTGATATGAAAGAAATGGAGGATTAGCCTATGGATATTACAGCGCAGGAGTTTTTACAGAGTTTTTTTAATCCCGATGAAGAAGTATGCCTCAGAATATATGATGACAAGAAGAACGGAGTTTTTTCCGGACAGAAGTTATCTATAGAATGCGGGAAATTTACTTCAATAGAGGAGACGCTTAGGCAGCATAATGCCCAGGGAAGAGGAATATCCTTCGTGGTCAATTACGGCGGACAGAAGGATAGTGAAATCACCAGGATCAATGCTCAGTTTGTGGAGAGCGACGATCTTTCACTGGAAGAACAGCAGAAGCAGCTTGACGATTTTAAGTATCCGCCGTCGCTGATAATAAAGACCAGAAAGTCTCTTCATGCCTACTGGCTTGTTAGAGACGCTAAGGTGGAAATGTTTCGCACCGTTCAGAAACAGCTCGTAAAACAGTTTCAAGGCGACCCTACTTGCGTCAATGAGAGTAAAGTCATGAGATTACCGGGATTTAATCACTGCAAGGAAGATCCTATAAAGGTAAAATGCATACTCTTTCACCCTGAAAGGATTTATACACAGGACGAACTGTCAGAGGCTCTGCCGGTTGTGGATGATCAGCCGGTAGAAAAGAAAACAGGCTCCGAAAGAGGTCTTGCCCTTATTACAAGAGAATGTGATTTTATTAGGTACTGCAAAGATAATGCTGCATCCCTTCCTGAACCGCTGTGGTACGCAATGATGACGGAACTGGCATTGCTTGAAGGTGGAGTTGAGATGATCCATGAGTACTCGAAGCCTTATAAGGATTATAATCCTGTAAGTACGCAGAAAAAGATCAATCATTTTCTCGATTCAGGTACCCGCCCGATGACATGCAAAGCAATCGCTGAAAAAGGGTTTAAGTGCCCTAAAATGTTAAACGGGAAGTGCACATGCAAAGCACCGGCGGCAATGATCTATATGCCAATGAGCCCTGATGCACTGAAAATTATTATAGGAAATCTCCCTGTGACAGGTGATTCTGTGACTGATATGCAGACTGCAGATCATTTCGTAGAAGAATATCTTTTTAATCAGGATAACACAATCGCGGAGACATTGATAAATGCTGAAATGAGAACTCATTTCAGTTTTACTTCAGCATCCATGAAATTGTTGATCTCTAAGTATAAGGAAGTGTCAAAGGCGTTCAAAAAGAGCAGCAAAGCGAAAACTAGTACAAAAGAAAATGGCCTTCCACCATGGTATGAGTTCACAGATAGAGGAATTAGATTTATGCCAGGGTTATTAGCAAATCATATGGCTAAAACGGAGCATATGATTTACGCTACTCATCAGCGCTATATGTATAGTGGAGGTGTATATCTGCCAATAGATGAGGAAGTGTCGCAGAAGGCTGTTCGTAAGGAGATGCTTCCCAGAGAAACCAAAATGAGTCAGATCAGTGATGTGGAGAGCCAGTGGAGACTTTTGGTCCATAAAGATGTTAAAGAGCTGAATTCAAACGCTTTCATTATAAATCTCAAGAATGGCCTTTATAATGTGCTTGAAGATCAGCTGACTGAACATACACATGACTATTATTCGACAATACAGATTCATGCGAATTATAATCCTGGGGCAGATTGTCCTCTGTTCAAGGCATTCCTGAAGGATTCAATGGAAGGTGATATGGAACAGGTGAAATTGATTCAGGAGATGATGGGCTACTGTCTGATACCTGTGAATTCTGCACAGAAGTGTTTCATTCTTGTTGGTATAGCAGCCGCAGGAAAGTCTGTTTTGCTCAGGGTGATTAGTGAGATTCTTTTAGGCAAGGAGAATGTCAGTAATGTTTCCTGGCAGGAATTAAATGACCGTTTCAAAACGGCGGAACTCTTCGGAAAGCTTGCAAATGTCTTTGCAGATCTTCCGACTAAGAACATTGACGATAACGGAATCTTCAAGGCTCTTGTGGGAGAAGATTATCTTAATGCAGAAAGAAAGTATGGCCAGCCGTTCAATTTTCAGTCTACAGCCAGATTGCTTTTTTCATGCAACAGCATACCAAAGAATTATGGTGATAGGTCTGATGGCTTTTTCAGGAGGCTCATCATAATACGCTTTAATCATGCCGTCCCGGAAAATCTGAGAGATCCGAACCTGATACAAAAGTTTAGAGATGAAACAGACGGAATTCTTCTCTTCGCACTGGAAGGGCTGCATCGCTTGATGGAAAACGGTTTCAAGTTTTCAGAGACTGAGACTAACAGAAAGGAAGTACAACAGTATCGTGAGGATAGTGATAGCGTTCTGTCATTTGTTAAGGAAGACTGCGTGCTGGATGGTAAATTTGAGATTGGATCGACAGAACTTTACAATGCTTATAAGGCATACTGTGAAAAATGTGGTCTTAAGAGTTTTTCTCAGAAGCAGTTCGTATCACAGATTATAACGGCTAATCCTAGTGTTAAGAGGAGCGTAGATAAACTCGGAAAAAGGAGGACTCTTGCGGGAATCAAGTTAGGGGACATTCTGGACTAAGGAATCTTATATGATGATCAAGAGGGACGTACATAGTGTATCCCTCTTTTTCTATCTCGAAAGCGGCCAACTAGCCGTCTTTTTATACCTAACCAGCCGTTCCGCGGATTACTACCACTAGGAAACTGAGATTGAAGACGATCATCTGACACATTGACATGTTTTACATCAGGATCCTATTTATTCTAAAGCCATATATGAAAAAATGCATTAACAGATAAAAGCGAATAAAAGAATCTTATACAGTTCATTGTACGTGTCAAATGTGTCAAGGGACTGAGCTGTGGTGTGACTCATAGAATAGGTTTTTCATATAAACAAAGGAAGGGTACAGAGCCCTTCCCTCGTATTATCTCTGTGGAAGCCTATATAGCATCACGGAGAAGTTCGCCAAGCTTGGCAGCTTCTTCACGACTTAAGGTTATTCCGCGCGTCATTCTGCTGTGTTCCTCGTTCCAGGACCTACAGTCATAAACAGGCCCTTTTGGAGAGTTATTCCAGTGTACAAGGTTCAGCTCTCTTCTGAAACCGTTGCTCTCGGTCGATATAACCCCAATATGACGAATAATCTCATAACTAATATCAGTAGCCATAGTATTTACCTCCTTCATGGCTTCAGTGCTTACCGCACCATCATGTGTTGCTTTTTGCAATCGGCATACAAACATATCTAACGGCTTTGTCAAAGGCCGTGTAACGGTGCATTTACCTTTGACAATGGCAGCCGTGGATATGGTAGCCTATTGCGGAAAAAGCAACCGGCTATAAACAAAGCCCTGCCTGCAGGGTATCCTCTCAAAAATAGGGTTGGGAGAGACTCGTCGACATGCAAGGCTGTCAGAAGAGGGTCGTGGGCGGGATATAAAAGAACCGGGCGGAGGATTGTTCCCCCGCCCTACACCGTTAGGCAACACGACTTAAAACGCCGTTTGCTCCGTAGTAGAAAACGCTGTTGCTCAAAATGTCGCAAGCATCAACTACTGTCTTATTTGCGGTCACTACCATATCTTTCAGTTCTTTGATGTCGTAGTTTCCTCTATCCGGAAGAATTATGAGTTCGTACAGACTGGACGGCAGAACGAAGTAGTTTCCGATAATATCTCTTATCTTTTCTGCAATACCCGTGTAGGCTATCGCTGTTGCTCCGAAGCCGTTCGCTCCGTCGATCATAAGCGTGCCCATCGTCTCGAGTTCGCCCTCTCCGTCAAGAACATTGGTATTGTTTCCAAACAGAGCATCTTCCAGACTCATGAGTGTCGCAGGATAACGGCGTTCCATGTTTTCCCTTGCTATTTCGAACACTTCGGCCATATTCAGACCGTACTGTTCAGCAATTTCATTCGTGATGACGCATTTGTACTCGTCACTGATGTTGATTTCTGCTACGACCGCGAGCCCTGCTCCAACATAGCCGTAAGGGTGGCTCTGCAGATACTTCGGATTGAGTTCAGAGTCAATCAGCTTGAGTGTGAGTTTGTCTCTGATTGAGTCAAGGCTCATATCAAGGTCGGTTGCGGTCTTTATAGGTGCGATTGGCTCTGACATAAGAACCGTGTCAATCATCGTATCAACGATGGTTTCAAGGCTGTTGCCCTTGCAGAAATCAGCATAGAGAGCGTCAAGATACAGTGTCGGCGCGGCATCGCTCCCCTTGCGTCTGACTATCACTCCGTGAAGAGTGATATCGTTGTGCTTTATTACTAACTGCTCCGAAATATCACAGTCTGGAAGTCTGCTCTGCAGTTCGGTGATAACGGCCTGTGTGAAGTTGGTGAATGTAGTAGTTGACATAACGGTGTCCTTTCTCGCCTATAGGCGTAAACATAAAGTGTTAGCTGTGCCTGCGTGTTTTTCCCCGCCGGCAAGAAGGAAAGTTGCATCTGAAGAAGATGGCAAAGGGCGCCTGGCGCTTGTATCACCCTTTGCAAGTCAATGAAGATGCGTAAACTTCCGACGCGGCGGGGGAAACAGCAAAATGCTCTTTTTCAGACTTTGATATGTGGTAAGGAAAAGAGCGCGGTGCCTCCGAATCGGAGGCAACATTTACCTACGAGAAGAAGCGCAAAGGCGACTTGTGCAGGAACAAAACAGTTCTCCTGCAGTGTGATACGAGCAACAGGGTGGGAAGGATTGTGTTCAGAATCGAATGGCGGGTGGGTGGGAGAGAATGAAAAACAAGACAGGGTGGGTATATAAAGATATCGCTGCTATTACAGCGACGATAATAAAAACACCAGGGCAATGCCCTGGGTTTACGGCTTATGGTATGTAACCCTCCGACTTCATTGAAGTAAAGCATCTATCTCCGACTATCACATGGTCTAAGAGTTTTATGCCTAAGATATCAGAAGCCTTATTTAACCTTTCCGTTACCTCTATGTCCTGCTGGCTTGGGGTCGGGTCGCCGCTCGGGTGCGTGTGGGCTACTATCACGGCGGCCGTTTTTGGTGTCATTATTGCTGGAGCAAACACCTCTCTCGGATGCACAGTCGAAGAGTCCAATGTGCCCTTTGATACGTCTGTGAAGCCCATGACTTTCAGCTTTGTGTCAAGCATGAAAATGTAGAAGTGCTCTACCAGCATCCTATCAGAATGCAATGTCTGCATGATAAACATTGCTATATTGTGAGCGTTGTTCATTTGTGTATCTATTACATCACTATTATATCCCCGCACCCTCTCGGCTACCATCTCATATTTTGCTACTCTGCACATATCCGTCTCCTTTCGAGTACTACCTTATACTGACCAGCATTTGTTTTCCCTGCTGGCAGCTAAAAAATAGACGGTGGTCGTTTGTGCAAGGACGCTTATAAGCGCATGGCTCGATCCTTGTATCAAAATCAGAGACAGCCGTAGATACTTGTGCTGCAGCAGGGAAAACTTACGAAGATAGATCTCGAGAAGACTTTGGTATATGGTCTGTTCAAGATTACCTTGTCAGGGGACGGTCAGGGGACGTGATAACGGGAGGCACACCGCCCGATAATATGAATGCGTAGCTACATAGGAACAGAAAGTGAGAGTCCCAAAAAAGACCCATTTAATAATTATAATATGATTAGAAGGGGTTATCATATGCGAAGCATTCTTCAATCATCAAGATAATTCAAGATAATTCTTTGTAAACCAAATCGCTTTATCTTATAATAATGGTGCGTAATAAAGGCCACAGCAGAACACATGGTAAAGTACAGATGTAAAAACTGTAATATAGAAACAACTAGCTCGATCTGTCCAAACTGCAAGGAAAGGACGGAGCTATTTTCTTCAGCTATTTTTTGGTGTGACAAATGCAATATTCCTATTTTTGAAGAAACGTGCAGTTGCTGTGGAAATAAAGGTAGACGTATTGGTAGTGATATCAGACCTGTATTTCCAACTGAGAGGCTTCTTCTTGAGCTTATTACAGACAATGAACCGATGAAATATAAAAATGAATCTGTATGGAACATTGCAGGAAACCATTATATTGTAAATGGGCACAAGATTCCGTTTTCGCTGTCTGATGCATGTAAGAAGGACCCGACACTGCTTCGCCTCAAGCTTGAAGAATACAAAGAACAGAATAAATACACAGCATTTGAGTCTGTTATTGATGCATTCGTTAAAGCCAACAAAAAGAGATGCGACGACATAACATCCGAGGCTACGAACTATATACGTAGCCTCGCTGAAGGATATCTTCCTACAGAGATGTATGTATCTTTTTCCGGAGGCAAGGACAGCACAGTAACGTCGGACTTAGTTATGCGAGCTCTTGGTACTGAAGAAATCCTACATATATTTGGAAATACAACGTTAGAGTTTCCAGATACCATCGAATACATAAAAGCCTTTAGGAATGAGCATAGGCGTACCCCGTTGATAACTGCCGAAAACAAAGACAAGGATTTCTATTCACTTTGTGATCTTCTCGGACCGCCAAGCAGAGTAATGCGTTGGTGCTGTACGATATTCAAGACCGGTGCTATTCAGCGAAAAATCCATTCAATGTTCAAGAATAACAAACGTGTCCTTACTTTCTACGGGATTCGCAGAAATGAGTCTAAGACTCGAAGCAAGTATGAACGAGAATCTGACGGAGCAAAGATAGCCGTACAGAAAACTGTATCGCCGATAATAGATTGGTTTGATTTTGATATTTGGCTCTACCTTTTTTCAAACAATGTACCGTTCAACAAGGCTTATACACTTGGCTATAGTCGTGTTGGTTGTTGGTGTTGCCCAAATAACAGCCGCTGGTCGGGGTTCCTTTCAAGCATTTTTATGCCTGAGGAATTTGAGAAGTTCAACAATTTCCTTTTGGACTTCTCAAAAAAAATTGGGAAACCTGATCCGGAAGTATATGTTATAGAAGGGAAATGGAAAGCTAGACAAGGTGGTAACGGCCTGGCCTATGCTCAAACTTCAGTACTGACATTCGAGCCATGCGCTTTAATGGAGGATACAACGAGCTATGAGTTACAGAGACCTATTTCAGAAGAACTATATGAGCTTTTCAAACCATTTGGTTATGTCAATACATCTATAGGTAATCCGAGACTTGGAGAGATATATATAACAGATGTAGGCGGTAAATTGCTACTAAAGCTTACTGGAAGAAAAGGTTCAAAGACACTTAAGGTATCAGTCCTCGACAAAAATGTCGCTCACTGTAACAACAAGAAGTCGGTGGAAGAAAAGGTAAGATGCCAGATTACAAAATACCAGATGTGTATGGGATGTCTTGCCTGCGAGTCAATCTGTATAAAAGACGCAATAACGATCAAGACAGATAACAGTGGGCTTCTGTCGTATAGAATAAATGACGCGAAATGCATCCGATGTGGAGAATGCATCAACCATTTCAACGGAGGATGCTATATGAGAAAGGTAATGACGATTAAGAGGGAAAGATAATGGGCTACAGACTGAAAGGCCACGAATCATTTATATTGAGGGACGGCTGGATCACAAAGGCGCTTCTTGCATTAAGCGAACCTGATGGCGCGAAACTCTTTCAGACGAACTCAGGCACTGACAGCCTTGGCGTAGGCACTAATATGGCGAAGTCGATACGCTATTGGCTAAGAACCGCAGGGATCACAAGAGATGCAGGCGGAGCAGGCGTGTACTTAACAGACCTAGGTAAAACACTGCTTGAAAACGACCCGTACATTGAAGACAAATTCAGCCTCTATGTAATACATAGCAATATAGCAAGAAACTTTGAACTTGCAACGTCGTGGAACGTGTTTTTCAATGCTTTCGAGCTTAATGCATTTACGAGAACGGAAATGATTGATGCAATGACAACCTTGCTGATCGACGCTATAGGAGATACTAAACTCCCAGAAAGATCTATCCGGGATGATGCCGCCGCAATACTAGCCATGTATGCAAGAGATAACGATGAGAATGTAGATCCGGAAGAAAAAAAGGTGAGTCCGTTTGCACAACTTGGTCTTCTTACAAAGAATGGAGCGGTATACGAAACAAGAATGACTCCGGCTGAGGCAGTAGACCCTTTGCTGGTCTTGTATATTATGGCTGATGTGTTAAACGAAGAGGAATCATTGCTTATTGATGACATTGTGTATGGAGCAAATATGCCAGGTAAAATTCTTCGATTAAGCAGAGTGTCAGCAAATGAACTGCTCGATAAGCTCACAGATAAAGAATTTATTACTGTGAATCGTACTGCCGGCCTTGATGTTGTCTATTTAAACAGAACTATAAACAAGGAAGAACTTCTTTCCCTTCACTATAAAAAGTAGGAACATATGAATATAAGCAAACTCGTACAAATTGATAGCCGCTTTGAAAAGTCTGTTAACTTGACCTTGGATCTTCAGGACCCTGACAAACTTTCGAGCTATATCCCTACAAAATCATCTTTGAAGCTTATTGAAGCTTTTTTCAAAGAGACGCTTAGTATGTCTGATAAAAGGGCAACACTTCTTGTTGGACCTTACGGGAAAGGGAAGAGTCATCTTCTTCTCGTTGTTCTATCGTTCCTTGCAAAATACAACGAAGAACAGCTTATAGACCTGAAAAAGAGGATGATCAATGTGATGCCGGAAATCAGGACAGTCATATCTGAAATTGAAAAACAGGGCAAATTTCTTCCTGTTATCATAAACCCAACCGAGGGTTCCCTAAGCCAAGCGTTTTACAAAGGATTAATGAAATCACTGCACGAAACAGGGCTGAAAGACATTGTACCTGACAGCTATTTTTCCGAAGCTGTGCGCACTATAAAAGCGTGGAAACAGGAATTTCCTGCGACATATAGTTCATTCTGTGGGGCCATAAGGGAAGATGCTGCTGACATGGTCAGAAGGCTCGAAAAATTTGACGAATCAGCGCTTGAAGAATTTAAAGACATTTATCCTTCGCTTACATCCGGAGCATCCTTCAATCCGTTTATTGACGATGACATTATTTCCGTTTACAGATCGGTCAACAGATCCTTAAGAGTTAAAAAAGGCTTTGCTGGTATTTATATCGTATTCGATGAGTTTTCCAAGTATATAGAAGGCCACGGTGAATACGGATTCTCAAATGATATGAAGACGCTGCAGGATATAAGTGAGCTTGCTTCGTCATCGAAAGAAGAACAGCTTCATATCACATGCATTGCTCACAAGAGTATAAATGCATACAACAAGACAATAAGACCGGAGTTCGTAAATGCATTTGAAGGTGTATCCGGAAGATTATCAGAAATCTATTTCACTATATCATCAAAGAACAATTACGAGTTAATTGCCGACGCTATTAGAAAGAAGCCGGCTTTCAAGGATTTTATAGCTGAAAGTGATTCGTTTAAAAAGATTACGAAAGATTCTTATAGTCTCAGTTTATTCTCTTCGCTCTTTACGGAGGAAGACTTCTGTACAATAGTTGCTGAGGGATGTTACCCCATGACACCGGTAGCATCCATGATACTTCTTGAACTATGTGAGAAGATTGCACAGAACGAAAGGACTGTCTTTACTTACCTCTCAAGTAAAGATCGCAACTCTCTTGCTCAAGTTATTAAGAAGACTGATGCGAACGCTTTTGTAGGGATTGACAGCGTGTATGATTATTTTTCAGACATTTTCAGGAATGACTCTTCTTATATTCATCATGAGTGGCTTAAAGCAGAATACGCCCTTAGCAAGGTTAGAGAGAGAGAGGAGAAGCGTCTCATTAAGGCTATTGCCTTGATTCGTATGGCTGGGAAAGAAGAACTTAAGGCAACTGACAAAGTTCTCTCTCCAACAGTAGCACTTGGCACCACATTATATAATACGACTGTTAAGTCGCTCTGCGATTCTGGCCTCATCGTTTATAAGAGGCGCTCGCAGTCATATGAGTTTAAAAACAATATTGGGATAGACCTTGAAGATGCCATAAATGATGTCATCAACAAATACTATACGAAAACTGATATCTCCGAGGTACTAAATCGCGTTTGCAGAGAAAAAAACATACTGCCGAAAAAGCACAACCAAGAGTATAAGATTACACGATATTTTAATATTGCCTTTTGCAACTATGAGCAGTTTTCGCTAATCAACGATTTATCGTATCTCAGAACAAATTATTATCCTGACGGGTTCGTTGTTTTTATTATTCCGGGCAAAATCAAAGTCAATGCCATCGAGGAACATCTTGCGGAATTAGGTGCAAGTAATCTGGCCGTTGTCCTTCCAGCAACAGAGGAGGATATTACCAGAAAGGCACAAGAATTATTAGCAGTGGAAAAGCTTCTTAATTCGGCAGATTTTACTGAGAATAGTCCTGTGTTAATCAAAGAACTCGCTAATCTGCGTGATGACATCATCTTTGATGTAAACGAGTGGATTAACACGACATACTATTCCGCTACTCATTACTATTGTAGTGAAGGAAAGAAGAAAATACCACCAGAAGGGCTGAATCGCGTTGTAAGCATTCTTTGCGACCAGACCTTCACCAAATCTCCTGTAATCAACCACGAGCTAATTAACAGGCAAGTCGTTTCTGCACAGATAGCAAAGGCACGGAATAGTATTATTGATTCTATCCTTTCGGATAGAGACACATCTGTATATGAGAATGGTACGTCTGCAGAGGCTACAATATTCCGTTCAATATTTACAGAAGGGACAACGCTTGATAAAAGCTGGAGTAACATCGAAGAAGTATTCAATGTGTTTTTTACTGAGTGTGTAGGGAAAAAGCACTCATTTTCCCATCTTGTCGATACGCTTACGTGTCCTCCATACGGGATACGTCGTGGTGTGCTTCCTATCGTAATTTCTCATGAAATGGCAAAGAGGCATGGCACCCCGGTCATTTATCTTAATGATAAAGAGCTTCTTCTGAACGAAGAGGCATTAATCAATGCTGTTAAGAGACCGAAAGACTATTATTTGTACATTGAAGAATCAAGTGCCGCGAAGGACAAGTATATAGCCGACCTATGTAACCTCTTTGAAGAGTACAGCATCTATTGCAAAGACATTGATAACAGAAACAAACTTAGCAAGACAGTATGCTTAATGCAAACCTGGTACAGATCTCTCCCGCAATCTTCAGTCACTTTCAGTATGCCGGATAATAACGAAGAGTTCTTTGAGCAGGTTATTGCGTTTAGGAAGCTATTCAGCAGCTACTTCCTAAATCCGAGAGAAGTCCTCTTCGACAGTATCCCATCTGTTTTTTGCACTACCGATTACTCGGAACTGGTCAAAGCTGTTAATAACGCAAAAACTGTTATTAACAACCATATCATCATGTTGAAAGACAACGTCACCAGTGTCATAAGAGACAAACTTGGGCTTGCTCCAACTGAAGACCTTCACGAAGCTCTGAATGAATGGTTTGGTAATCTCCCTAAAGAAACAAAGGCAAGTATTTTTAGTGGTGTTACTGGAAATGTGATAAATGTCTTTAAGGAAGGGGTGCCTGCAGACCGGGAAATAATTGCTTCCAAATTTGCAAAAGCTGTTACTGGTATTTTCATTGAGGACTGGTCGGAAGCGACAATAGGACAATTCAAAGAGGATTTCTCAGGAGCGATTGATGAAATCAATAACAGGCACAATTCCATGAGTGGGAGCAGAAAAATCTCTTTCGTTTTCGGGGAAGGAGAGGAGAAGGAGTGCCTTATTAATTTCGATCCTAAAGACCTATCAGTTTCTGGAACATTTCTGCAAAATGCGCTTCTTGATGCGCTTGAAGAATTTGATGATGTTATAGATGATCAGGAAAAGGTAGGAATCCTTATAGAGATAGTATCTAAGTACATAAAGTAACGGAGCCGTAATGATTTATCTTGATAATGCTGCAACAACATTTCCAAAACCGGTCAGCGTATGTGACGAAATGGATAGGGTAAGTAGAACTCTATCTGTCAATGCTGGAAGAGGATCATACAAAGCTGCTCGTGAAGCTACAGCTATAATTGATGATACAAAAAATCGGCTGTTGCAGCTTTTCAATGCGAACGGTAATTACAGTGTCGTATTTACGCCAACAATAACACATGCTTTTAATCAGATACTTTGGGGTGCTGATGTTGCTGACATGTCTGTCATTTACATTTCTCCATATGAACATAATGCGGTTGCAAGAACAGTAGAAGCTGTAAGAAAGCATAATAATGCAAAGGTAATTATGCTTCCTGTAGACGAAAATGGAGAAATAGATGTCGATAAAACTCGTTTTCTATTCTCAAAGGATGCGCCATCACTTCTCATAATGACTGCAATAAGCAATGTTACAGGCTATATTCTTCCGTACAAAGAAGTGTTTATGTGTGCTAAAGAAGCGAACCCAGAATGTCTGACAGTTTTGGACTCCGCTCAAGCTGCAGGCCTGATAGATATCAATGTGAACAAAATCAATGTCGATATTCTAGCCTTTGCTGGGCATAAAACTCTTTGCGGACCATTTGGAATAGGCGGTTTTATATTGAAAGAGGGAGTTGGCCTTGAAGTAACTCTTGCAGGAGGTACCGGAAGTGATTCATTGAATTTGAATATGCCAGACGATGCCCCATCAAAATATGAAGCAGCCAGCCCTAACATCGTTGCTATAGCGGGCTTAAGAGAAGCACTGAAGATCATTGATGTGGATAAGCATTATATACATGTCAGCGAGCTTACAACTTACATGGTTTCGCGTTTGAAGTCAGTGGGTAAGGTGCATATCCTTGGTTACACAGGCCGAAATATCGGTATTGTTTCGTTTGTTGTTGAAGGCTATGCATCAAGTGATGTTGGCGATATTCTAGATGAAGAATATGATATTGCCGTTAGGACCGGATACCATTGTACTCCGGGTATTCACAGTATACTTAAAGATACCAGTTATGCCGGTACAGTCCGTGCAAGCGTTGGTATATTCAATACAAAAGAAGATATAGATTCATTAATTTGTGCATTGAAAACACTTTAGGATCAAGTATGAGTTTTAAGGAAATACCGATAGAAATAAGATACAGATCAAACGACTCGAATTTTACAACCGATTTTCTGATTCCAGTGTTAATGGAAACAGTTCTTTATAAAAGAGCGGTTGGATTCTTTTCTACATCTGCGCTCATTGATCTTAGCGTTGGCCTCTTTGATCTTGCAAAAAGGGGTGGAAAAGTTCAGCTCGTATGCTCTCCAGAACTGAGCGAAGATGATATAGAAGCAATAGACATGGGGTACAGAAAGAGAGATGAAGTAATTACAAATTCTTTGATATCTGCAATAACAAATCCTGTTACTGAGTTTGAAGAAGAGAGGCTTAATCTTATTGCAAATATGATTGCAAATGGAACGTTGGATATCAAGCTGGCGTTTATGACAGAGTTTACAGGATCAAATCTATACCATGAAAAAATTGCTATTTTTATAGATGCGGAAGGGAACAGGGTATCACATACCGGGTCTATGAATGAGTCTCATGGCGGAATGGTCGACAATTTTGAATCGATATACACATTTTGCTCATTTGGAGATGGCAGCCAGCAAAAGGCCGTGTACGCATCTGAAAAGGATTTTGACATGCTTTGGGCAAATACGACCAACAAGCTTGAGGTAATTGAATTCCCTCAGATTGTTAAAGAAAAGTTGCTGAAATTCAAACGCGATACAGTCGATTTTTCAACTGATCAAAGACAGTTTAATGTGGCTGAATACCTGAAAAGCAAGAGACAGTATTCAATACCACAAGGTATAAAATTCAGAAAATATCAAGACGATGCTGTTAAAGCATGGTTTGAGCAAGGTTGTAGAGGTGTGTTCTCGATGTGCACAGGATCAGGCAAGACTTGGACCGCGTTAAGATGCATGGTGAACCTTGCTCAAATTTATAATGATCATCTTGCAACGATTATTCTGTGCCCATACATTCATCTTGTCAGTCAGTGGGAAGAGGATGCAGTAAACTGGGGTCCGGATCCAATCATAGCCCATTCAAAATCTCCGCAAAAAGACTGGGCGAAAGCTCTTAAAAGAGCGTTCAAAAGATTTAGGAAAGAAGGGAAGCCCTTTGTATGTATAACCGTGAATGACTCATTTGCAAGTGAGAAGGTTCAGGCTTTGATAAGAACGATATCGCCGGATGAAAATTTTCTCATTATTGGTGATGAAGCTCATAATCTTGGATCAAAGCGCTTGTCGAAGCTTTTGCCAGAGAACATCAAAAACAGGATAGGTCTTTCTGCTACTATTGAGAGACATATGGACCATACCGGCACAAAAGCACTGTTTGATTATTTTGGTGAGGAAGTTATAAACTTCGAGCTTAAAGACGCTATAGAACAAGGTGCACTTGTACATTATGATTATCATCCAATACCAGTTTATCTCACAGCAGAAGAACTAGACAGATATCAGGAGATTACCAAGCAACTTCGCAGATATATTGTTATAGAAAACAATGTACCGAAAATATCCGAATCTGGGAAATTGCTTCTGTTTAGGAGAAACAGAATTCTTGCTGGAGCGAAGAATAAGGTTGCTCTCCTCATGGATATGATAGAGCCGTATAAAGACGATAAGTACATTCTTGTATATTGTGGTGCTGCAATGACCTCAGACGATGAATCTGACGTAGAGGAAAGGCAAATCGATCTCATAACGAGTAAGCTTCGCAATGAACTGAAGATGTCAGTTCAGCGTTTTACGGCTGAAGAGAATCTAGCTGAACGAGTAAATATAAAAAAGTATTTTGCCACGGGACAATATCAGGCTATAACTGCGATAAAGTGTCTGGATGAGGGTGTAAATATACCAGGTATCAAAACAGCTTTCATTCTTTCAAGCTCGAGGAATCCGAAAGAGTTTATACAGAGAAGGGGAAGGCTTCTGCGTAAAGCTGAAGGGAAAGAGAAGGCAGTTATTTATGACTTTGTAACACTACCACGTCCACTTGATGATGTAGTTCGTGGCGATTATGAATCTGACAAATCAATAATCATTGGTGAGCTTGCAAGAATTTCCGAATTCGGGGAGCTCTCAGATAATTATATCGAAGCAGAACTTATGAAGGATAAGATTATGGACGCGTATGATGTTCAAATCGACATCGAAGCAGAACTTGAAAAGCTGGAGGAAAACTATGCTGAATAAAGAAACAGAATCAAACCTTGATAAAGAACTTCTCGAGATGATGTTTAAAAAGATAAGGGGCGCAGAAAATAAAAACATTAAGACACAAGAGTACGATGATAGCGCCATGGTTGACAGAATTACAAGGTTTATTGAACTGAAAGTAAAGGCGAAATAAGGGGGTGACGCGTAATGAAATTCGTAAGTCTTAAGATGCGCAACTTCATGAGATATCATGGTGAGCACGAACTGCGCTTTTCTTGTGATCCCCAGAAAAATGTAACTGTTGTTCTTGGAAAGAATACCTTAGGAAAATCTACGATTGCTCAAGCATTCAGGTGGGGCCTTTATGGGGACAGCGCCCTTATTTCCACAACTTATGTAAAAAAGAAGGAGATAATTCTCCTCAATAAAGATGCCATTGCAAAGTTGCTCTATGGAAAGACGGAAGAAGTATCTGTGGAAATAAGAGTTATGGAAGGCGATAATGAGTGGCTTTTCAGGAGAAGTGCTTTGTATAAGAGAAAGACCAGTGATCCAAAAGATTTGAGGATTGAGGCGGCAGCTGAACCAGAATTGACAATGCAGCTGTTTGCTGAAGGTGTACCTGGAAAAGTGATTAATAACGATGGTACTTCTGGAAAAGAGTATAAAAGAGGATGTGTAGACGATATGATTAACAACATCCTTCCAAAGAGTCTTGCGGCATATTTCTTCTTTGATGGTGAAAGATGGACAGATCCTACAGCTCCAAAAGATGAGGTTAAACGTGCTATTGAAACTATACTGGGTATTACCGGGCTCATATCAATGAGGAATCATCTGAACAGCACTTCAAAGTGTGTACTTAAGAAGCTACGCGGCAAAATACAAGGCGCAGGGGACGAATATGATAGGGTTACTTCTGATATTCGAATTCTTGAAGGTTTAAAAGAACGCGATAAAGAAGAAAAGGAAAGACAAGAAGCAATTCTAATTCCTCTTACTCAAAAAAGAGATGAGCTTTTCGAAGAACTTTCTAACAGTAAGTCGGCTGAAGATGACATAAGAGAACTTGCAAGGCTAAAGAGCAGTATTTCAACCTTTGAGCACCAGATTGAGGAAAACTATGCAGATATTGTAAAGTACTTTAGCCTTTCCTCAAAGTTCTTTGCGGCTTCACTACTTCCAGAAATCAAAGAACTATTGTCTGGTGTCAATCTTGAAGGAAAAGACATACCAGGCGTCACTGAAGATACAATCGATTATTTGATTGAAAAGGGCACATGTCTTTGCGATCAGTGTAAGATTGAAGAAGGTAGTGATATTTACTGCGCACTGATGCAACTGAAAAAAGTAATACCTCCACATCAAATTGGGGGAGCGGTAGCTAAATTTGAAGCTACTCTCGAGTCATGGGGCGATGCTGAAAAGAATTTAATTGAGGATATTTCAGATAAAGCCGAAAATTTAGATTCAGCGCTTATTTCAATTGACGATTACAGAAAAGAAGTAGACAAATTAGAGTCACGCATAGATCGCAAGAAAGATATTGCTGCGTTGAGAAAGAACTATAACAATCATGTTAGAACTTGTGCAAAAGCAGAACAAGATATTAAGCAGCTTGAATTCAATATCTCCCAGTACGATAGCCAACTCGAAAGCAAAAATAACCAGCTTGATCAGATTTCCAAGCAGAACGATGCGAATAAAAATGTAAGACTTCAAATTGAATACGCTGAAGCGCTATATAAGATGGCTAATGAACTTGTAAAGAAGAAAGTAGACCCTCTTGCAAATGAACTAAGTGATCTTATTACGAAAAACTTTGAAAAAATGTTCGATGACGAAGAGAAATATGCGATTCTCTCTCCGGACGATTTTAAGATTCACGTTTATTACAAGGATCTTGGTGGTGTGTCAACACATGAAGAAAAAGTGCTTTCAGGGGGAGAGCCTGTCGCCATTAATTTCGTATATATTGCAAGTGTTTTGGAGCTTGCGGCAATGAAGAAGTTGCAGACTGAAGACGTAGACAGTGATAACATCATGGAGCTTCCAATTGTCCTTGACGGAGCTTTTTCTAATCTCGACGATAGCAACACTAATTCAATTGCATGCAAGCTGCCATCGTTTGCAGAACAAATCATTGTCTTTATACTTGATAAGGATTGGGATGCAACAGGACTAGAAGAATATACTGACCCTAAGTACATGTACAGAGTAATAAGAGATCACGGGACAAAGAATAGTTCTACTATAGTTCGTCAGGAGGCATAGGTATGGCAAAGGAAAGTGAAAGAATCCCGGAATACTTTAAAACAGATGACTTCATAATTGCAGGCAGACACAAAGACTATGTCGATAAACTATGGGTTCAGAACAAGATACAAGAGTCATTTTTCAGACGCTTGGTTGACCTTTATTGTGTTGCTGCCATTATGGGATTGATTACAAAACGCAAGGCGGAAGCAGATAACAGCTCGACAGATAAACGTACAGTGCAGCTTGGACAGATTGTAACTTGTCACTCAATCCTTATTCAAATTATGCGAATGATTTTAATGCTTGACGAGTCTCGCGGGCTTGATGTTGATGAGCGTATCAGAAGTGCATTCAGAGATCCCAAGTCAGTAGAAGAGTATCAAGCAAACATGGAGCTGTTCAATGCATATGCAAGAGGAGGCATTGAGGTCCTTTACGAACGCCTTGTGTTAAGAATAGGTGACGGTCCAGATGATGAGTTTGATGATGAAAGAGTTAATAATATTATTGCTCTTTTGCTAGATCCGCCTAATGACAGTGCTATATAAAATGGGGGAATAATATGGCAAGGCAAAAGAAAGACGGGGAAAAGATTAGTTTATATTTAGATCGACCTACCGTAGAAAGACTACGTCGACATGCCGATGTGATGGGGCAAAGCATGACTGTTGCATTAGAAAGATCCATTAATGGTTATCTAGATATTGTCGAGAAAAAAACAATAGAAGAAGATTTACGAGTTAGCGACTAGCTTTCAATTATGCCCAATTGCGGTCAGTGAGATAGATGATAATAATAGCTTGAAAGAAAAAATAGATTGTTTTATTAAAGAAAATTATAGTCGTAATACTATATAAGTTTTGTGAGGCACAAAATGGCAGAAATTACAAAGCTCAATCTTTATCTTAACGAATACCAGTTTAAAAAGCTGTGCCTCGTTGCAGACACACAAAATAAAAGCCCTGAGGAAGTGGCCAATGATGCTATATATGGTTATTTGGCAATTGTGGATCCTTTTTCCATCGATTACGATGATATGACTTCAGAGCAACAGGCGGAAGCTGATAGGAAATATGAGGAATGGTGTCAATCTGAAGGGCTTAACCCTTAAATGATTCTAGCTTTATCTTAGTTAGAGTATTTCATTCTACGATTTGCAAAAACGTGTTGACGGAATATTATTCGTAGAGGTGTAGATGTGGGCAGGAAAGAAGACCGTAAACTAAAAAAATTAAGAGGGGAAAGCTTCAAAAAGCAGAAGAGTCAGGTCGCTCCTGATCTCAATCCTTTTGCGCTGGGTGACACAAGATACGTACCGTTCAACATGGATAATGAGTCGATACTTACTCAGTCAGGACCAATGTTGATAGATCCGCAGGAGTTTATGAGAAATACACCTCATTTGTCAGATGAGGAACTGAACAG
>JBGUIG010000157.1:0-22892 GCA_045112795.1 Anaerovoracaceae bacterium
CCATGAAGGCGGTCATTCTATGCACTCGTGGTATACAAGACATACGCAGCCTTATATCTACGGTGATCATTCTGTTTTTACCGCGGAAGTAGCCAGTACAGTAAATGAAACGCTTCTTATTCGTTATCTGATAGATAATACCGATGATGCTGAAATGCTGCTGTATCTGATAAACTTCTACATTGATGAATTCAAGGGTACAGTATTCAGGCAGACAATGTTTGCTGAATTTGAGAAACTGACTCATGAATATGTTGAGTCTGGCGGCTCTCTTACTGTAGAATGGCTGTGCAGTGAATATGGCAGACTGAATTCAGAGTATTATGGCACAGAAGTGGCATATGATGATAGAATAAAATATGAATGGTCAAGGATACCTCATTTCTACCGTGCTTACTATGTATATCAGTATGCAACAGGATATTCTGCTGCAAATGCTATTGCAGAGAAAATACTTAATGAAGGTATTGAGGCAAGAGATGCATACATTGGCTTTCTGAAATCAGGCTCATCTGATATTCCGATTAATCTCCTCAGAAATGCCGGTGCAGATATGAGTACTGAAGAACCTGTTCTTTCAGCACTTAATGTGTTTGATAAACTGGTTGACAGGCTCGATGAACTTACGAAAGGAACAGGCAATGCCTAAAAAAGCTTATATTTTCAGCAACAACAAAGAAAAATCACTCGAAACAGCCTCTCTTCTGAGGCCAATTCTTACGGACAGAGATTACGGTATTATTGATGAATACAACGATAATGCCGATTTACTTATCTGCATCGGAGGTGATGGTACTTTCCTGAGCTTTGTACACAAATGCAGATTCCCTTCTGCTCCGATTCTCGGAATCAACACCGGTCATCTCGGTTTTTTCCAGGATTCTTCTCCTGAAGAAATGGAACAGACTATCGACGACATTACAGCCGGCAGATTCAAACTGCAGACAATCAAACCTGTTGAGGCCAGAATCGTAACTGCCAGAAATGAATTCCGCCGGATTGGTCTTAATGAGATTCTGGTTCGCGGACAGTTCTCACATGTTTCGCAGTTCTCTGTTTCAATTGATCAGACCAAGGTGCAGGATTTTTCCGGTGATGGTATCCTTGTTTCCACACCGGTTGGTTCCACTGCATACAACTATTCACTTGATGGCTCACTGGTTTCACCGGATCTTGATGTGCTGCAGCTTACACCTGTCGCGCCGATGAACACTAACGCGTACAGAAGCTTTCACTCCAGCATTCTGCTTCCTGCCAATGAAATAATAAGAATCAGTGGTATCGGCCGCAGTACACGAGGCACAATCATTCTTTCTTTCGACGGAAGAACACATGAGTTCAGCAATGTTGAATGTGTTGAAGTGACACAGTCCGCCAAGGAAATTCATCTTATCAGACAGAAAGATTACGATTACTGGAAGAAACTCAGCAACAAGCTGCTTTAGACACAGCATTCGCAGATTAATTTAATTCTTCTTGTTCAGATTATATAAAATGGCAAAATACGAACACACAGTAACTATCGATGAAGTTGGTCTGACTATTAATCAGATACTCAGACAGAATTATAAATTTTCTTCAAGATTCAGAACCAAGATGAAATATCAGTCTCTTGTAGATCTTAACGGATCCCCTGCTCCGGGCTATCTGAGGCCTGAAGCCGGGGATGTTATTGGTGTAAGGCTTCCTGAAGAAACAAGTGACTTTCCTCCTGAAAACATCCCTCTGGATATTATCTACGAAGATGACGATTTGATTCTTATTAACAAGCAGCCGGGTATCATAGTACATCCTACTAAGGGGCATCCTGAACACACAATCGCAAATGCGGTGATGTATTACATGCAGGAAACAGGTCAGTCTTTTAAGGTCAGATTTGCAAACAGGATTGATATGGATACTACAGGCATCATAATTGTTGCCAAAAACGCAAATGCTCAGAATGATCTCTCCAATCAGATGAGACACAACGCTGTCATCAAGAGATACATAACACTGGTGGAAGGAACTCTTCCTGAGGATCACTTTACTATTGACCTTCCTATCGGTAGACCGGATCAGGTTTCAATTCAGCGCAAAGTAATGGAAGAAGGCGGCAAAGACGCCGTTACAGAAGTTAAAGTTCTGGAGAGATTCGATTCAAAAGAATTCGGACCTTACACTCTGGCTGAAGTCGTGCTTCATACCGGCAGAACACATCAGATACGTGTACATCTGTCTCATATTGGTCATGTTATCGCCGGTGATGAATTATACGGCGGCAGGACAGATCTTATCGGGAGGCAGGCACTGCATGCATATCATATTGAGTTCACCCACCCTGCGACAGGTGAATATATGGTCTTTGAAACCGACTATCCTGACGATATAGTAAAAGCAATAGACAGAATACGCTGATCCGACGGGAATATACAATTTCATAAATGATTACAAAAACAGCAGACAGTTCAGAAAACTGTCTGCTTTTCAAATGTTTATGTGTCTGTTATTTACTGTTCTCTTGTTTCAAACTCGCGGAAAGCGTCCTGCCCTGCGTATTTAAAGTCTGCAAAGCCGTTGTTGAGCATTAATTCATAGAATACAGTGCGTCCAAGGCTCACATATCCGTAAGCGAAGAACAACGGTATGTCTGCAAGAAGACCGATTGCAGTAATTGCTGCGCTGCTGAGAGTCATTCCGGATACAATGCTGGCAATGATAAATACCGGTGTATAGGCAATTAACATATAAGGCACGTAGCATATAAGCAGTCTGATATAGTTCATACGGTTTCCGTACATCATCATTTTGCTCTCTGCCAGAACCTGCGTGACACTCTTATCAGGATCATCCGCAAGTATATAGAAAGCCTGAGAGAAATTCAGAGCAGCTATTATCCCCGGAATAATGAATAATAACATCCAGAATGAGATGATCACTGTCTCAAGAAGGAATATGCCGAGTGTTTTGAAATAATAATTGAGACTCTCGGTCAGAGCACTGTATTCTACAGTCCTGTTCCTGATATACGTGAGAGTATACAGAGCTTCACTCAGCTTGAATACTCCGTTAAACAGCACCAGATAGAAGATATGTACAAGCGGAGTACCGGGAAGCTTGCTTAGCATCTCCGGATCAGTATCTGAGTATGCTGCAGCAAGGTCCAGATTAGTAGCAGGAAAAAAGAGCGAGAGCAATTCCGGAACCCAGTTGATAACTGCGTAAAGTACGGAAAAGCCAATAAGGAAACTCAGAAGAGTTCCCTTGGAATGGCTTTTGCATTTCGAAATTATCCTTACCGGATGTTCCTGCACAATATGATAATGCTTGAGTTTTACTGGCATTAATTATTACTCCGAATTTTATTTACTATCTGAGTTCGGCTTTGCACTTATTACCGAGAACTTTGATAATACCGGCCATCTTCTTCTCTATCTGTTTCGAAGTCATTGTCGAATCATCATTACCAATCTTGAGACTGAGCATTACTGACTTCTTTCCTGCCGGAATCTGCTTGCCGCGGTATTCTTCGACGAATTTAAGTTCTTTGACCATGTACTTGATGGCCTCCCTGATCTGTTCCCATGTTACGGATTCGTCTACCAGGAGCGAGAGATCCTGCTGAACCAGCGGATAAGTAGGAAGATGCTTGTATTCGTTAGTTCTTGAAGGGTATGGTGTCAGCAGATCTGTATCGATTTCAAATGCAGCTGCTTTGACATTCTTGATACCTGATTCGCTGAGAGCCTGAACCGAAATGAGGCCTATTGATCCGACGACCTGCTTACCGTTCAGAATGTTGAGCCATACTTTCTCATCAGCCCAGGAAGGCTTCTCTTTCTGCTTGAAAGTAAGAGGCTCGCAATGACAGAAGCCCGGAATACCTTCTACAACACCCTTTACTCTGTAGAAGAGCTGAGGAGCATTCTTTCCTGCTGCCGCACCGGTAAGCATGTTTCTGTGAACCGGCAGAGTCTCTTCTTCAGTTGAAGGATGATATTCGCCTTTTTCAAATACCTGAGTGTTTTCGAAAATGCAGAACTCGTCAAAGTATCTTTCATTCTTATCGATTGACTCAAGCATTCCCGGAATCAGTGATGATCTCAGAATGCCGAGTTCAGGTGCTGGCGGTGTAGCAAGCCTGATTGAATTCTCTGTATCAATCTTAGCTGCATTGATGTATTTTTCATCGATCCAAGGATAAGTGAATATCTCGTTGAATCCGCATCTGAAAGCAAGGAACTCTCTGAGTTTTCTTGTGAGATCTGTCTTGACCTGATTGATTGAGTGGTCAAAGCTGACTTTGAGCGGCTGCTTCTTGAAATACTCGTATCCGATAAGTCTGGCTATATCTCCGAGGATATCATCGTGAATCGAAACATCACCGGTCGATCTCCATGTAGGAGCAATGCAGTGATATGTTCCGTTGTCAAACTCAACCTGATAACCAAGTCTTGCAAGAATATCTTCGATCTCTGACCTGTCGATAACTTCGCCGAGTCTCTCGTCAAGGAAGCTCTGTGTAATGTCAATAACAGCATTTTCAGTCTTGACAGGATAGCAGTCAGTAAATGCCTTGATCTCACACTCAGGATAGATTTCTTTGAAGAGTTCAAGAGCAAGTGCTACACCGAGATCCGCTCTCTGTGTATCGATTCCCTTCTCATATCTGAGAGCTGCGTCTGTCTTCTCATTGAAGTAAGCAGTTGTTCTTCTGATTCCCGGCGCTGTGAATACAGCTGCCTCAAGAACGATTGAAGTTGTTGTATCAAGTACAGAATCCTTCTTGCCGCCCTTGATGCCTGCAAGGTTCATAGGTTCAACTGTATCGCAGATAACAAGATGGTCCGGAGTAAGATCAAGATCCTTCTCATCGAGAAGAACGAGTTTTTCGCCTTCGTGAGCGAGTCTTACAACAACTTTGCCGCCTTCAACGTGAGTGCTGTCATAAGCGTGCTGTGGCTGGCCTACAGCCATAAGAACAAAGTTTGTAATATCAACAAGAGCATTGATAGGTCTCATACCACCATTGGTAATAAGAGTCTTCATCCATGCCGGTGATTCTTTGACATATACATTGTCGATAATAGTAGCTGTGAATCTAGGGCATCTGTCAGGCTCCTGAATCTCAACAGGATATTCAGGAAGTCCCTTAGGGAGTTCTGAAGGATAATCTTTAAGAGGAACCTTGTAGATAGCTGCAAGTTCTCTTGCTACTCCAAGATGTCCCCACAGATCAGGTCTGTTGGAAAGCGACTTGTTGTCAACTTCGAGGATTACATCGTCAAGGCCTGCAACCTCAGCTACACACTGTCCGACTTCACAATCAACTCCGAGCTGTGTAAAGTCAACAATTTCTCTCTCATCCTGAGGTGGATAAATATCTGCAAGATAAACTTCAGTAGCACCGCAGATCATTCCGTATGACTTCTCGCCTCTCAGCTTGGATTCCTTGATAAGCACAGGCTCACCTTCACCATGCCATACGACTTCAGCGCCAGGCTTTGAAACACATACTTTGTGACCCTCATACAGGTTTGAACCTCCGCATACGATCTGCTTGAGTTCATCTTCACCTACATCAACAATGCATATTTTAAGAGCATCAGCGTTCGGATGAGCTTTGATCTCTTTGATCTCACCTACAACTATGTCATGAAATTTATCAGCTGTTTTGATAATGCTTTCAACCTCAACAGTTCTCATTGTGAGGTCATATGCGATCTGCTCATATGTAAGATCCTTCGGCAGATCTACGTATCTTTCTAAGAATTTGAATGAAATATTCATAGTTAACCTCCCTGACTACTTGAACTGCTTTAAGAATCTCAGATCTGCGCTGTGGAAGAGCCTGACATCATCTACTCCGTAGCGCATCATAACGAGTCTGTCAAGACCGATGTTAGTATAGAAACCGGTCCATTCATCAGGATCAAGATTTGCAGCCCTGAGTACATTCGGATGGATTACGCCGCCAGGCATTACTTCAATCCAGCCTGCGTGGTTGCATGCCTTGCAGCCTTTTCCGCCGCAAAGGAGACATTCCATGTCAATTTCGTAACCAGGCTCTGTGAATGGGAAAAAACCTTCTCTCATTCTTACATTGACTTTGCGCCCGAATACTTTCTCAAGAATTGTTTCGATCATAACTCTTCCGGAGCTGAAAGAAACGTTTTTGTCTACGATAAGAGCCTCATACTGGAAGAACGCTCTCTCGTGTCTGGCGTCTGTAGTTTCATTTCTGTAAACTCTGCCCGGATATACAAATCTTGCAGGAGCGCCATGCTCAAGAAGATATCTTACTGAACCGCCTGTAAGATGCGGCCTGAGGCAAAGTCTTTCATTACCTCTCTTGTCTTCGGTACCTTCGAGCCAGTATGTATCCATAGATGCTCTTGCAGGGTGATCTGCTGCAAAGTTGAGGTTGTCAAAAGCGAATTTCTCGCTGCTTATGTCGTCTTCACTGTATATTTCAAAGCCAAGGGATCTAAAGGCATCATTAAGGTCGTAACACATCTGTGTTATCGGGTGAAGTGCGCCTTCACTCACTTCAATACCCGGAAGAGTCAGGTCTATCTCGCCTTCTACGACTGAAGCTTTTGCAACCAGTTCTTCTTCTTTTTCTTTGATTTTCTCAGCAAAAAGAGTCTTGACCTCATTTGCCTTCATTCCGACAGATTTTCTCATGTCAGGATCAAGACCGCCGAGACTCTTGAGCACTTCCTGAAGAGCGCTCTTCTTACCTGTGAGTTCCTTACGGATCATCTCAAGCTTGTCTCTGTCCGGAGCGCTTTCGATGAGTTCGAATCCCTCACTGCGAATCTGTTCGAGCTTTTCCAACATTTCTTTTTCCTCCTTGGCTTTATGTTTTAAAACTATTCCGAAATATCATAGCACCCGGAATTGTCATATTCAACAATTATGTAATTATGGATTTGTAAAAATTCACAACGGCACGTGAACAGCATTAAACCATGCCTTTGCCTGTATAAACCTTAGGTTCTTCAATACCTCTGAGCACTCTCAGTGCTCCTGCGGCCATTGCTTCCTGCTCTACTTCATTCTCATAGATGTATATAGGTGCGATCCATCCGACATAATCTCTGATGTAGTCAAGCAATGTGTCAAACCTTGTATATCTGCCTGTAATCAGAATGGCATCAACCTTTCCCTTGAGAACAACAGCCATCGATCCGATATACTTAACAATGTTGTATCCGAGAGCTTCCCATACGAGCGCTGCTTCCTTGTCGCCCTCCTGAACTCTCCTGTATATTTCATCGGCATCAGATGTGCCGAAGTGAGAAACAAAGCCTCCTGTTCCTGTGCACAGATGGCGCATTTCTTCAACTGAGTGATTCTTGAAATAGTCGAGTACCTCCATAAGAGGAAGCGAACCGGTCCTGGTGGCAGTAAACGGTCCCTCTCCTCCTGCACCCTGATTGCAGTCAACCTGTCTTCCGCAGTCCTGAGCCGCAATAGTAATTCCTCCGTCTATATGCGCGACAATGAGTTTAGTCTTGTGGTAGTCGATTCCGTGAAGCTTACAGTGCTTCATAGCAGTACCGCGCAGATTGAGAGCGTGTGATTCACAGCGTCTCTGTATTTCTCTGACACCTGTCAGTCTGGCTACATCAGTGTACTCATCAACACAGATCGGATCGACCATGAACAGTCTTCCGCCGTATTTTTTCCGAAGTTCAGCAGCAAGCTGAACTCCGAGTATTGATGGATGGACAGTCCTGCCCACATTTCTGCGGATATCATTAAGAAGCAGATCGTTTACTTCAAAAGTCCCGGAAGGAACAGGCCAGCATCCGCCGCCTCTGCCGACAAAGGCATCAGCATCAGACAGATCAATATTATTTGCCTGAATAAAGTCATTAATGACATCCATTCTATACCAGAACTGATCATTAACATTCAGAAAAGAATTCAGCGTTGAAGCATCATGAGATACCGAAGTTTCAAGGATTTTTTCATGATCTTCGAACAAAGCCAGTTTAGTGGATGTCGAACCCGGATTAACGGTGAAAATCTTGAATTGATAGTTCTTCATGCGTCCTCCGAAAAAAGCGGCTTCCTGTGAGGAGCCGCTCTAGCATACTTTCATATGTTGAATAGCTCCAGACTGTTATTAATTAAAAAGGAATCCTCCAACCTTGATAAAGACCGGAAGAAATGCAACTGAAAATACAGCCATCATCTTAAGCAGAGATGAAAGCGACTGAACAGCAGTGTTCTCAAAATGCATTCCTGAATTAGCAAAGCAGATGATAATCATATAGCCGGTCAGTACTGAAGCAGTAATAAAACCGGCAAGAGCGTTGACTCCGATAAACAGTCCTACGAGAGTAGGAAGAGCTACAGCTACAATAGCAGGGAAAAGTGCACCGCGAACTGCGCTTGTGGCTCCTGTATCATCGTCGTTTTTGCCTATATCTCTGAGAGCTACTCTTCCGGTTATTCTTACAGAGCTGATAATCATGCCTGAAAGGATAAAAGCAGCTGTAATGCCGAATAATATTCCGCAGAAAACACGCAGGCTGAGAAGATCTATAGTTTCTGTTTGTGAAGTATAGAAAAGCGCACACAATGCCGCAAGTGAAGACATGCAGCCTGTTGCAGATGCATATGTTTTGACTGAAACAAGATTTCTTGTCGAAACAGTATCGAGAAGATTTGCCGCAGCTCTTGTTTCATCTGTTTCAGATGTCTGTGATGCAATGATGTCTGAAACTGAACCTGTTACACTTGCCATTCCTGCAACAGCAGAAACTGATCCAAAGACAGCTGTCATGCCTACTGCGCAGAGCGCGATTCCGTAATATCTGGCATACATATATGACACAGCAGTCGCAGCAATAATAATAGCTGTATAGATAGCAGTACTCATCATGCCGCTGCCGAGACTGAATATCACTGAAGAATGTTTGCCGAGATTTCTGTCTATCTTGTATCTGTTTATAAATATCTTACTGTCAGAAGAGAAGATTCTGCTGACAGAAGACATAATAAATGCGGCAGCAATTCCGGTAAAAACAGAATATGCATATACCTTAAGCTGCAGCATTACAATGCTGATATATACAGAAGCGGCAGCAGTAATAATACCGGCTGCAATGCTTCCGGCACCTGTACCTTTTGAAAGATCATTTCCGATACCTGCCCGGTGAATCAGGACACCAATAACAGTACCGATGATTCCTGCTCCGTATACCAGCAGAGGAAATCTTGCTGCACTGCCTGCAGTAAATGTTCCTGTAACACCTGAAACAGCAACACCTGCTTCAGCGAGCAGAGCTACTGAAACTGCAGCAAGTATATATGAACCTGCAAAATCTGATCCTGCAGAAACAAATGCACCGGTCCTGTCAGTAAAGTCTCTGGCAGGAACAGCCATCGAATAAGCGGAAGTGTATACTTCTCCGCCTGTATGCTGAATCATTGTGACTATAGCAGCACCAAGCGCAAAGCAGGCAGCATATTTTAATGTTGTATTGGTTTTGAATATCAGAAAAGCACCGGACATAACGGCAAGACAGATTCCTGTTATCCAGGATCCCATTACCGCTCCGGTTCTGTAACCTGCTCTTACAGACTGCCTGATATCGCCACTCATGGCCTGATTATAAGCAGCTGTTACACCATTTGAAAAGGAAGCAGAGCCCAGAGTAATCGGAACAATTGCTGTTACTGCTCCGGCAAGACAGGCAGCAGCCTGTTTCCAGCTGATACCTATTCCAACTGCAGCAGATATTACAATGACCGATGCGAGAACAGGAAAAATCTGGAAAGACCTGAAATTTCTGCTTCTTCCCTTGACGACAGCGTATATTTTTGCATTTTCTTCGCCTATGCCCTTCTTGCTTCTGAGCCAGGAATCAAAAAGTAAAGCAAAAGCAACAGATGCAATTGCACATACTAAAGCGACAGTTATTCTCATCGGTATACTACCTCAAAGTCTGTGAAAATGCGTTAATTGAAGATAGCAACAATAGCAAGAGATATAACGATGTATATGATAGCTGCGATTGTGGTGATCTTGGCAAGAAGAGCATCATAACCTCTGCTCTTACGCTTGCCGAAGAGCTGCTCAGCTCCGCCTGCGATTGAACCTGAAAGTCCGTCACTGTTACCTGACTGAAGCAGGATGCTGACGATAAGAACGATACTTGCCAGAAGTAAAATAACCATTAAAGCTGTATGCATAGCTTCCTCCATTAATTTGTATAAGAATTAAAGTGCCCGATTATGAAATCTCATAAACGAACACTTTATAATAGCATTGATAAAATTGTGTGTCAATGACAGCTATTTGAGTTCATTAGCTGCATTTACGATTGCAGCGAAATCATCAACCTTAAGGCTTGCTCCGCCGATAAGTCCGCCGTTGATATCAGGCTTAGCCAGAAGATCAGCTGCATTTGACGGCTTCATGCTGCCGCCGTAAAGGATAAGCAAGCTGTCAGCGATCTCATTGGAATACATTCCTCCCATGACTCCTCTGATGAAAGCGCACATTTCTTCTGCCTGCTCCGGAGAAGCTGTCTTACCTGTGCCTATAGCCCAGATTGGCTCATAAGCAATAACTACTTTGGAAACATCAGCAGCCGGCATTCCGTCAAAATCAGCAACGAGCTGTGAAGCTACGAATGTCTGCTCGCCCTTTCCTTCTCTTACTTCAAGAGACTCGCCAACGCAGAGAATAGGTGTAATACCAGCAGCGATAAGAGCCTTGAGCTTAAGATTGCAGGTTTTGTCAGTCTCAGCGAAGTATTCTCTTCTCTCGGAGTGACCAACGATGCAGTAATCTACGCCGATTTCCTCGAGCATTGGAACGGAAATCTCACCAGTATAAGCACCGGATGGCTCGAAGTGTACGTTCTCTGCGCCAAAGCCGATTCCGCTTGCCTTGAAAGCTTCACCGAGTGTAACAAGCTGTGTGAAAGGAGCAAGAATAGCAACTTCATCAGCATTCTCGAAGTTCTTTGCTACAAGTGCTTCAGCGAATTCCTTAGCTTCAGCGATTGTCTTGTTCATCTTCCAGTTTCCGGCGATAAGAAATTTTTTCATTATGGTATACCCCCCTCATGAAATTATAGAAAGTGAAATATTAATTATTTTTCTTCGATAACAGCGATGCCCGGAAGCTCTCTTCCCTCGAGGAATTCGAGGCTTGCTCCGCCGCCTGTGCTGATATGAGTCATCTTGTCTGCAAGGCCGAACTGTGTTACAGCAGCAGCACTGTCACCGCCGCCGATAACTGTAGTAGCATCGAGTTCAGCAAGACACTCTGCAATAGCCTTTGTTCCGACTGCGAAGTTCTCCATTTCAAATACACCTACAGGTCCGTTCCATACAACGGTCTTAGCGGTTTTGAGAGTATCACTGAAGAGCTTGATGGTAGCAGGTCCGATATCGAGACCCATTCTGTTATCAGGAATAGCATCTACCGGATATACATCATGCGGAGAATCATTGGAGAATTCGTCTGCAGCAACTACATCTACAGGAAGCAGGAAGTTAACGCCTTTCTCCTCAGCAAGTTTGAGAATATCTGCTGCAAGGTCAATGCCCTCTTCGTCGAGCAGTGATGTACCGATTGAATATCCCTGAGCCTTGAAGAATGTGTAAGCCATTCCTCCGCCGATGATAAGAATATCTACCTTGTCAAGGAGACTTGTGATAACAGCAATTTTGTCCTTGACTTTAGCTCCGCCCATAATAGCAGCAAATGGTCTTACAGGATCATTGACAGCATCACCGAGGAACTTCAGCTCTTTGTCAATAAGGAATCCTGAAACTGCAGGAATAAATGAAGCGATGCCTGTTGTGGAAGCATGAGCTCTGTGTGATGTTCCGAATGCTTCCTGTACAAAGATGTCGCCGAGTTCAGACAGCTCTCCTGCAAATTCAGAGTCGTTTTTCTCTTCTTCTGCACGGTATCTTACATTCTCGATAAGCATTACTTCGCCTGCAGCAAGTTCAGAAGCAGCTTTCTTAACTTCTGCATCTACTACAACATCAGAAGGAACGAATTTAACGTCCTGGCCGAGGTACTCGCTGAGTCTGACTGCTACAGGAGCAAGGCTGAAATCATGGTTTGGTTTTCCCTTAGGACGGCCAAGATGAGACATCAGTACTATTCTGGCACCGTTCTCGATAAGATATTTGATAGAAGGAAGAGCAGCTTTGATTCTGGTGTCATCTGTAATTTCGCCTTCCTTCAATGGCACATTGAAATCACATCTCATGACTGCGGTTTTTCCCGCCCAGTTTACGTCTTTGATTGTCTTTTTCATAATCAGTCCTAACTCCTTATATTAACAATCATCAGATATGGGGCCGTTCCTGACTGCCTCACATGATCAAGTTATGCGTGAATATGTGAAACTGTCAGAACCGCCCCCCACGGATCACATTTTGTTCGAAGCAGCTGTACTGTTCCACCGGGAAACGGCTGCTACCTGCTTCGTTCAGATGTTTGCATCTTTGTTTATCTTATCATTTACAGGTGAAGATTTAAAGGTCTGCAGTCCCTATTGAATGTTCTTTTTATGCATTATCAGATATTCTGCATATTATTGTGCATACAGATACCGTTCAGTCCGCATTCACTGCATGACGGCTTCCTGGCGCTGCAGCATTTTCTGCCGTGGAATATCATAAGATGATGCGCTCTGATCCATGAATCCTCAGGGATCCTTTTCATCAGCATTTCTTCAGTTGAGTCAACATCTTTTTCATCTGTAAAGCCAATCCTGTTGGCAACTCTGAACACATGCGTATCAACCGCAATTCTCGGAACGCCGAAACCCTCCGCAAGCACTACATTAGCCGTTTTGCGCCCTACTCCCGGAAGACTCACAAGACTTTTGAAATCTGAAGGCACTGCACCTTCAAAATCCTTAACAAGCTTATCTGCAAGTCTGATTATATTTTTTGACTTATTCCTGTACAGCCCTATTGTATGAATGATTTCCATAACATCATCGGGATCTGCTGCAGCCAGTGACTCCGGATCGGGATATTTTCTGAATAATTCCGGTGTGACCTTGTTGACACTGACATCTGTAGTCTGCGCAGATAAAGCGACAGCTATTATAAGTTCGAAAGGATCGCCATGTTCGAGAGCGCATGCTGCTTCCGGATGCATCTGTTCAAGAATATTCAGAGCACTGATGACTTCACCGTCAGGTATAATGTTTTTTCCGTTCATATCATTTTCTTCCATTGACATTTACAAAAATTCATTTCAAAACACAGTAAAAATAGTATACAATATTAAAAAGAAAATACAATTGTTCACTTGAAATAACAGGAGTAATTATATGGAAATCATCAATAATGAAAAATCCAGCCAGCCTCTTTCCGCAGGACTTTACCAGGAAATACAGAAAGACATTCTTTCCGGAGAGCTTCCATCAAATTCCAAACTTACTGAGGCTGCAATCTGCAAAAGATACGGTGTCAGCAGAACTCCTGTCAGAGAAGCGTTCAGGCAGCTTGAAGCAGACGGTCTTATCGAAAACATTCCTAACAGAGGTGCATTTGTAACAGGACTCAGCAAGCGCGACATATCAGATCTGTGGGATCTCAGAACCCTGTTTGAGATACAGGCTGTCGAATGGGCTATCAAGCGCATGACAGCCGAAGACATTGATGCCCTGAGAGAGACTGTTGAGTTCATGGAATTCTATACACTCAAGGATGATATAGAAAAAGTTCTCAGCTTCAACTCCCAGTTCCACAATACCATTTATGTCGGAACCAAGGACCGTATGATACAGAAGACTCTTTCAGCATATCAGACATATCTGAAACACTCTGCTCCTGCCAGAACATTCACATCTGACTATCTCAAAAGCATACTTGAAGAGCACAAGGCAATTTTCGATGCTTTCGAGAACAAGAATGTCGCTGCAGGGCGCAAAGCTATGCAGTATCACATGGAGCAGTCCAAGCTTCGCCGTATCAGCAATTACTTCTGATTTAACAGATTGTATTATTAATTATAAAGCAGGAGCTGTCTGCCGCAATACGGCAAAACAGCACCTGTTTAGTTTGTTCGCAAGTGATTATCATAATCCGAGAAGACGAAGCATAGCGCTTACACCCGGCATAAGAATCAGGTCAGTGATATTTGCGAAAATCAGGATCAGAAGGATCCACTGTCCATACTGATATACTCTGTACCACCAGCTGTATCTGTCAAGTTTAAAGAGCTGAGTCACAATGTTCCATCCGTCAAGCGGCGGGCAAGGAATCAGATTGAAAACCATAAGGCAGAGATTGATCGATATCGCGTAGTAAACGATGTAGAATACGTTTTCAACGAGCGCAGAACCGCTTGAGTAATACATATTCATCAGTCCTTTAGCCGGGAATGACAGAACAAACGCTATAATCAGGTTCATTACTACACCGGCAATAGCAACAAGGAACTCATCTCTTCGCCTGTTTTTGTAGTATCCGGGATCAATCTGAACCGGACGCCCCCATCCGAAACCTACCAGAAGCAATGCTATGAAGCCGACAAGGTCAACATGAGCCATAGGATTAATTGTAAGTCTCCCCTGTCTTTTCGGTGTTGGGTCACCCAGCTTGTTTGACATCCAGGCATGGGCGAATTCATGCAGACTCAGGCCCAGTATTATTCCCGGCAAAGTCAGTATTTTGGTAAGTATCAATTGTGTCATAATCTGTATCCTTCCTGTAAAGATCAGAGAATCTCTGTGAGAAGCCGGGAAATCGACTCCGATAGTTTTTCATACAGACTGATATTATCTCTGTCCTTCTGTGTATATTCTCTTGACAGCTTCATATCTTCTTCAAACTGCATATTCATCCTTCCTGCAACTACCCTGTCATAGACAAAGGCGTTGGATTCAAAGTTGAGTCTGAAGCTGCGAATGTCAAAATTGCATGAGCCTGCTGTGCATACCTCCCCGTCTACTGTAAGGGTTTTTGCATGCAGAAATCCGTTCTCATATATGTAAATCCGTGCGCCTTCTTTGATAAGCTTGCCGGCATTGTACAGAGTTGTCCTGTACACAAACGGATGATCCGGAATTGCAGGTATCATAATCCTGACATCAAGTCCGGATCTGGCCGCCATAGCAAGTGAATCGAGCATAGGAAGATCCGGTACCAGATAAGGTGTCTGGATGTAGATGCTTTTTCTGGCTCCTGTGATCATCTTCATCATGCCGCGCTTGATTTCTTCTTTGTCAGATTCAGGTCCGCTTGAAACGATCTGCACAGGGATGTCGCCGCTTTCCTGGCGGAAAGCATATTTGATTGACTGTTCAACCAGATCAATCTTCTCGCCAGATGCATATCGCCAATCCATGTAAAATCTTGCATTGAGAGATGCTATGACATTTCCGCTGAGGATCATCTGAGTATCTCTCCAGTAGCCGAACTTCCTGACTTTGCCGAGATATTCATCGGCAATATTGAAGCCTCCGATGTACCCTTTCTCGTTATCGATTATTGCAAGCTTTCTGTGATTTCTGTAATTGATCCTGAAATACAGATGCCGGATTCTGGGTTTAAAGAAGAAAGCGCATTTCCCGCCTGCTTTTGTGAATTCACGCAGTTTGTGGTTTCCGATGCTGCGGCTTCCGAGCGCATCGACAAGAAGGCGTACTTTGACTCCTTCCGCTGCTTTCTGTGTCAGCAGATCGATAAGTTTATTACCTGTGTCATCGTTTTTGAGAATGAAATAACACAGCTTGATAGTATATTTCGCATTGCGGATATCTTCACAGAGTCTGTCGAACATCTCCTGTCCGTCAAAGATCAGCTCCACATCGCTGCTGTCAATGAGAAAGGCATTAGCATAGTCTAGATTGAGCGTAATAAGGCTCTGCCATTTATTTGACTCATCTTCGGGGTTGTCTGAAATACCCCGTTTAACGAAATCTTTCTGCCAACCGATAAGAGTCATCACATCTTCTTTTTCGTTGGCTGCCATACGGAAAATCTGCTGTCTGGCGATATTCTGCGACAGGATCATATACAGAAACAGCCCGAATACAGGGAGGATGTACAAAACCATAATCCATGCCATTACAGCAGAAGCGGATTTTGTGTGATCAATGAAAATAAGGCCAAAGGAAATAATCGTATTCAGTATGTATACGACTACCATTATATGTGAGAATGTAAAAAATTCAGAAAATGAATTCAGTAATTCTGACATTTTATCTCTCCCTTTGCAGCAGCTGACTCTGTTGTCAGCTTAGTTTTCTGCTTCAATGCCTTCAAGACTGAAAGTCTTGCTTTCTGTTATTCTGACTTTGACTGTCTGTCCGATAAGCTCTTCAGGTGTTTTGTCAGATGTAAAGTTTACCAGTTTGAAACCGTCTGTTCTGCCGGCAAACGCATCATCAGCGTTCTTGCTGACACCTTCGACGAGAACATCATACGTTTTGCCCTTATACTCAAGGTTTTTCTCGAGACTGATCTCGTTCATAACGTCCACAAGTCTGTCGAATCTCCTGTGGGTAATATCATCAGGAATCTGGTCAGTGAATTTTGCGGCAGGTGTTCCTTCTCTCGGTGAATAGATAAAAGTAAATGCAGAGTCATATCTGACTTTGCGTGCCATCTCGAGAGTTCCCTCAAAGTCTTCTTCGGTTTCTCCCGGGAAACCGACGATAATATCAGTTGAAATAGTGATATCCGGGCATGCTGTTCTCAGTTTGCCGACAATGGACAGATACTTCTCTGTATCATAGTGTCTGTTCATACGTTTGAGAACGACATCGCTTCCTGACTGAAGCGGAAGGTGTATGTTGTGGCACAGCTTGTCACAGGTTCTGAAGCAGTCGATCATTTTGTCAGAAATATCTTTCGGGTGAGATGTCATAAATCTGATTCTTTCGATACCTTCGATATCATTTACTGCATGAATCAGATCTGCAAAATCATGACCTGCAGGATCTCTGTATGAATCGACATTCTGTCCGAGGAGCATAACTTCTTTGACTCCATCAGCTGCAAGACATTCAATTTCCCTTACAACCTCAGACATTACCCTGCTCTTCTCTCTGCCTCTCGTATAAGGCACAATGCAGTATGTGCAGAAGTTATTGCAGCCGTATGTGATGTTGACAAGCGCTTTGTGCCTGTACATTCGCTTAGGGTTCATCTCGTTTTCATCTATAACAGGATTATTGTCAATTATGCTGCGCTGCTTTTTACCGGTACTTATTCTCTTCTCAAGCAGTTCAGGGAATTCCGCAATGTTCTGTGTTCCGAATACGACATCAACCCATGAGAACTGTTTGTTGATCTTCTCCACAATTCTCGGCTGCTGAGGCATGCAACCGCAGACACACAGAACAAAGTCAGGATTGTGATTCCTGACTTTTTTGAACTGTCCGAGTACGCCGAAAAATCTCTTGTCGGCATTTTCGCGCACACTGCATGTATTAATTACAACTACGTCCGCTCTGAACGCGTCTTCTTCATGTTCATATCCCATTGCTTCCAGAATTCCGGCAATGTTCTCTGAGTCATGCTCATTCATCTGGCAGCCATAGGTGATAATATTGTATGTTTTCATTTCTACTGTAGTTCGTCCTTTTTGCTTCTTGACATCAGAAGTTTTACAGCCTTTTCAGGCTCAAGCTCACCCTTGAGAACGTTATGTGTGACCTTGCAGATAGGCATCTCAACATCATACTTCTCAGCGAGGTCGCAAACTGCTTCTGCTGTATAGTATCCCTCAACGATGGAACCGACTCTCTTTACAGCATCTTCCGGTTCAAGTCCGAGGCCGATAAGAAGGCCGCATCTTCTGTTACGTGAAAGGTTTGTTGAGCATGTAACGATGAGGTCTCCGATACCTGAAAGACCGGAGAAAGTCTCAGGATTAGCGCCCATTGCCGAGCCGAGTCTTCTGATCTCATGTATCGCTCTGGTCATGAGTGCGGCTCTTGCGTTCGAGCCAAGCTTCATTCCGTCTGAAATACCTGTTGTAATAGCAATTACATTCTTGACAGCTCCCGCGATCTCAACACCTGCCATGTCTTCCTGCGTGTATACCCTGAACTGATCAGACATGAATATATCCTGGATATATTCAGCTGCTGCTTTGTTCTTGGAAGCGGCAACTACACCTGCAGGGAAATTCCTTACGATCTCTTCAGCGTGAGACGGTCCCGAAAGTGCTACATATGTTGCAGAAGGAATTGTTTCTGCTGCAACTTCAGACATTCTCTTAAGAGTCTTCTGTTCAATACCCTTTGCAAGGTTGACCGCGATTACTCCTTCTTCGAGCCATGCAGCACATTTTTCTGAAACAGATCTGAACTGCTGAGCAGGTACTGCGAATACTACGACAGACTTGCCTGTAACCGCTTCTTTCAGATCACTGGAATAATTAATCCTGTCACTCAGTATTACATATGGCAGATAGTGGTCATTCATGCGGCGGGCCTTCATAAGATCCATCGCTGCACGGTTCCTTCCGTAAAGAGTTACATCATGTCCCTTGTACACAAGAAGGTTTGCCATAGCGGTGCCGAATGAACCATTACCGATGACAGCAATGCTGCATTTACGGCTTCCGAGATCAGGAATCTCTGTTCCTGCATAATAATCAATTGGTTCAGGTGCAGGTCTGACTGCCTCCTGAGTCTGTGCGCTGACAAGTTCAGGTTCCTGAGTTGCATCTGCAGCGATTGGCGATTCACCGGCCTCAAGATCTTCAACGACCTGTACATCAGCACCCAGACTGAGAATTTCATCGTCAGTAAGAGGATTATCAGCTACTGAAATCTCCTCTGATTCCGTCACTGCATCATCATCCGTCTCATCTGAAACTTCATCTGATTCATCGGAATCTTCATCATCAGAATCTCCGTCTTTTCTCGACTTGTGCCCGATTGTAAGGGCTTTCTCCTCGCCTTTGGACAGCCTGATAATATTTGAAATATGCATCAGCAGCAGGAAAGCTGCAATTCCTATTGAAAAATAGAAATAATCATTGTCGTAGTAATAAATGAGTGCAGGAAAAGCAAAACACGCGGCAATAGATCCTACTGACATTCTGCGTGTGATTGCGAGGAAAACCGCAGCTGCAAAGAAAGCTGCTATTGCGCTCGGCCAGCTCATGGCAAGTGCAGATCCGAATGCGCATGCAACGCCCTTTCCGCCCTTGAATCCCCACAATGCAGGGAAGCAGTGTCCGATTACTACCAGTGCAAAAGCGACCATGGCACCGTAGCTTTCTGCCATGTTGTATCCTATCCTGACCGCTACAAATCCTTTGAGGATATCAATAGCCAGGCATGTCAGACCGGCAGTGAGACCGATAACTCTGATTGTGTTGGTCGTTCCGGCATTGCCGCTGCCTTCTTTTCTGATATCTATCCCATAGAATAATCTGCTTATAATGATGGACGGATTGATGTTGCCAAGAGCATAAGCTATCACGCCGATAATGACAAGCTTAGTAATATCCACGGTCATTGTCTTTCTCCTCTCCTCTCATTCCAGACAAATTTGATAGATGTGCCTTCAAAGTCAAAGTGTTCTCTGATCTTATTCTCGAGGTATCTGGAATATGAGAAATGCATCAGTTCCCTGTCATTAATGCTGAATGAGAACAGCGGCGGACAGGTTCCTATCTGTGTGCCGTAGTAGATCTTGAGTCTTCTGCCCTTGTCTGACGGCGGCTGTCTCATCATGACAGCATCCTCAATAATGCTGTTGAGTTTGCCGGTGGTGATTCTCATGTTTCTCGCGTCAGCGATTTTGGCTGCCTTCTCGATGATATCGTAAATTCTCAGTTTATTGAGAACGGAAACGAATACTACCGGAGCATAGGATGCGAAGAGCAGTTCGCCTTTGATCTTGCGCTCATAGTCTCTCATTGTGTTGGTCTCTTTTTCGATGAGGTCCCACTTGTTGACTACGATCATCATGCCTTTGCCCGCCTCGTGAGCATATCCGGCTATTTTCTTGTCCTGCTCTGTAAGCCCTTCTACAGCATCGATCATAAGTATGCAGATGTCACATCTTTCGATTGCGGCAATAGCTCTTACGACGCTGTATTTTTCAATTGTATCGTTAACACGGCTCTTTTTTCTCAGTCCGGCAGTGTCAATTAATGTATACTCTCGGTCTTTGTAGGTAAAAGGAGTATCGATAGTGTCGCGGGTAGTTCCCGCTATCGGGCTGACTATTACTCTGTTCTGTTTAGTCAGCGAGTTGACAAGAGATGATTTTCCGACATTTGGCTTTCCGATGATCGCAATATTAACGCTGTCTTCTCTGCGGCCGTAGGCATCATCAGGAAAACCGTCAACAATACGGTCGAGAAGATCTCCCATATTTGTCATATTCGCTGCACTGATAGCAATTGGATCATCAAATCCGAGTTCATAGAAGTCATAGATTGCTTCGTATGCTTTGGACGGCTTGTCTACCTTGTTGACAACAAGGATGATTTCCTTGCCTGTGCGGCGGAGCATCGATGCAACCTCTCTGTCTGCAGTTGTAAGACCTTCTTTGCCGTCAACCATGAAAATAATGACATCAGCCATATCCATAGCGATAACAGCCTGATCTCTCATCTGCGCGAGAATAGTATCGTCGGTTTTGACTTCGATACCACCTGTATCGATAACCGCAAATTCCTTGCCGTTCCATTCAGCTTCAGCATAAATTCTATCGCGTGTAACGCCAGGAATATCCTCGACGATTGCTCTTCTCTCTCCTATTATTCTGTTGAAAAATGTAGACTTGCCTACATTCGGTCTGCCGACTATAGCAAGTATTGGTTTACTCATAGTTTTGCCTCTTATATGTAATTATTGCTCTTCAAAAATGCTCTCAGCAAAGTCATGCGCATTGAACGGCAGCAGATCATCAAGTCCTTCTCCCATACCTATGAATTTGATCGGCATGTCGAACTGATCAGCGATTGTAATGGAGATACCGCCTCTGGCAGTACCGTCCATCTTGGTAAGAATAATACCGGTAATATCTGAGATTGAAGAAAATTCTTCTGCCTGGCTGACAGCATTCTTGCCTGTGGTTGCGTCAAGGACAAGCAGGTTTTCTCTCGAAGCTTCCGGATACTCTCTGGAAATGACTTTGCTCATCTTCTCGAGTTCCTTCATCAGATTGACTTTGTTCTGCAGTCTGCCTGCTGTATCACAGATAAGAACGTCGATATTGTTCGCCTTTGCTGACTGAATGGCATCGTAGATGACTGCAGTCGGATCTGTACCTTCGGCATGTCTTATAACTCTGACTCCGACACGGTCTCCCCATGTCTGCAGCTGTTCAGCTGCTGCTGCACGGAAAGTATCAGCTGCTGCAAGCATTACAGTTTTGCCCTTCTTCTTGTACATATGCGCAAGCTTGGCGATAGATGTTGTCTTTCCTCCTCCGTTTATACCGATCATAAGGATAATCAGAGGATAGTCAGTCGACATCTTGTTGCGTTCGCCCTTGTCCATCAGGCCTTCAATGATTCCTGACAGTTCTTTTTTGATTTGCTTTTCTTTGATTATGTATCTTTCGTTGATTGCAGTATCAAGCTCTTTCATGATTGCATCGGAAGTATCGATGCCGATATCTGACATTACAAGACCTTCTTCAAGTTCTTCCATGAATTCAGGCCCGAGGTCAGGGTTATCATAAATGGCGTTGGTGATACTGTCTATGAATTTGCGGAAAGTGGATTTCTTATCAAAAAGTCCCATAAATATTCTCTCCTTATTCTGTAATTAAATGTTCAGTTTATTCGAGCCCTTCCACATCGAATTCTTCTCCGAGTTTAAGAGAAAGCATGCGTGATATTCCCTGTTCTGGCATTGTTACACCGTACAGAACATCCGCGTGCTCCATAGTGGCTTTCTGGTGTGTGATAAGAGCAAACTGTATATTATCAAACTTCTGAAGATATTTTGAGAAGTTCTCAATATTGACTTCATCAAGCGCAGCCTCGACCTCATCGAGAATAACGAAAGGTGTCGGTTTTGCCTTGAGTACCGCAAACATCAGTGCAATGGCGGTCAGAGTCTTCTCTCCGCCGGAAAGCAGGTTGATGTTTTTGAGTTTCTTGCCCGGAGGCTGAGCGGTGATTTCAATTCCGGATTCAAGAGGTCTGGACTCATCTTCAAGTCTCAGCTCAGCGTATCCGCCTCCGAACAGTTCTTTGAATGTCTCCTCGAAGTTTACAACTACCTGATCAAAATTCTCTTTGAATCTGATCCTGATAGTCTTGTCCATGTTGGTTATTATCTCTTCAAGTTCAGTCATCGCTCTTGTCAGGTCTTCTTCCTGAGCGGTCATGAACTCATATCTCTTGCTGACAGTCTTGTATTCCTCGATAGCGCTGACGTTGACATCGCCGAGCTCCGCAAGGCGGAGTCTGACTTCGCGGGACTCTTTGTTGCCCGCAGTGATGGCGAAGTCAGGGTCCCTCATATCGAGGGCCTCGGCGTACGAAACCTCAAACTCGTCCCACAGCTTGTCCTTCTGGGAATCGAGCAAAGCTTCATTTCTGGCAGTCTTGACTTCAAGTTTGTATTTCTGTTCCCTTGTATCATCAAGAGAAGAACGGACCTGCTTCTGCTCAGCGTTAAGAGACTCGCTGAGTGATTTGTTCTCTTCTCTTCTGGATGTCAGTTCAGCGATTTTCTCCTCCAGTGCTGCTTTGGCAGTCTTCAGTTCTTCAGCCTTGTCGCTCTGCTCTTCACCGCTGGACAGCAGAATTTCACGGGAAGCCTCAAGACCAGCTGCTTCTTCCCTGTAATCAGACAGAGAAGCTTCAAGCTCAGTGACATCATCTCTTACTCTCTCGATAATCTCGTTTCTGGAGAGTACCTTTGATTCATATTCACCGATTCTGACCTTGAGAGCAACGATCTTCTCATTGTCAT
>JBGUIG010000158.1:0-14266 GCA_045112795.1 Anaerovoracaceae bacterium
TACGACTCCAGAAAGATACTATAATTCCTGGACACATCAGCCAAGATACTCAATGATTTAGACTCTACCAAAAGGGGTACACCTCAAATCGTCCATAATGTTGGTCATTATTATCATTTCCAGCTACGTAATTCGTTATCCTGGCTTTACATGGCATGTAAAAATTGAAATATTCACGGGATAATAAAGATTCGTTTCACCTCTGATCAATCATTTTCCAAGAGTAAGGGTGAAAGATTTCACCCCTATTCTTATTTGTTACAAAAAAGGGTGAACGTATAATTATGCCTCTCTCATTGTGTACGAAACGTCTGCTTGTTTGCTAATCGTCTGCTTGTTTGCTAATCGTCAGCTTGTTTGCTAATCTTCAGTTTGTTATCTAATCATCAGCTTGTGTTTCTAATCGTCAGCTTGATGCCTGATCTTCCGATTCTGACAAGCTAAACGCTATTTCTATTTATATCAGCAGCCATACTGTTGATTCAATAAAAAAGGCCGGTAACTGACTGTTACCGGCCTTTTTTGAATCTATCACGCTTATTTATGCCTTTGCTTGGGCAATGCTTATTTATGCCTTTGCTTGGGCAACGCTTGTTTATGCCACAGCTTCGGCAAGCTTATTTACGCCTTTGCTTCGGAAGCTGCTTTTTCTGCTGCCTTCTTAGCCTTGAGGGCCTCGATCTGCTCCGGTGTCAGCTTTGGAGCTGCCGGCTTTGCAGCGGCTGCCTTAGCTTTCTTAGCTGCAGCGACCTTCTCTGCTTGCTCTTTGCTAGGCAGCTTCTTGAAGCTGTTGATAGCTCCGGTCGGGCATACAGCAGCGCAAAGTCCGCAGGACTTGCACTTTGCAGGATCGATCTTAGCGAGGTTGTCCTCAACGTGGATAGCGTCAAAGTTGCAGACTGTTGTGCACTTCATGCATCCGATGCAAGCGTTATCGCAGTTCTTGCGTGCAACTGCGCCCTTGTCTGTGGATGAGCACAGAACGTGTACCATATTCTTCTTCGGTACAAGGCTGATGATCTTCTGCGGGCAGGCACCAGCGCAGGCACCGCATGCTACGCAGTTCTCTCTGTTGACTTTAGCAATACCATCTACGATACCGATAGCATCAAACTGGCAGGCATTGACACAATCGCCAAGGCCGATACAGCCATACATACAAGCGTTAGGAGATGAGAACCATCCCTTTGCGCCCTTGCAGGACTGCATTCCCTGCCACTCGAGTACAGTGCGTCTTGCATCACATACTCCGTTACACATAACCTGAGCAACCTGCGGCTCAGCTGCGCCTGCAGATCTGCCGAGGATCTCAGCAATCTGAGCTGCTACAGCAGCTCCGCCAGGTGAGCACTTTGTGCATGGGAGACCTTCATCTGCTACCAGGTTGGATGCATAGTCATCGCATCCTGCGAATCCGCATCCGCCGCAGTTAGCGCCAGGAAGGCACTCTCTTACCTTTGTAACTCTTTCATCAACTGCTACATGGAATACCTTGGAAGCGAATACCAGGAGACCAGAGCAGATAAAACCGATAACTGCTACTAACAGTACAGGTGTCATAACATTTGCCATTAGTACACCTCCTTACTGGAACATACCGGTGAAGCCCATGAATGAAAGAGCCATGATGGATGCTGCTACCAGGATGATGCCTACGCCCTTGAAAGGTGTAGGAACGCCCTCTGTGTTGTAGAGCTTCTCTTCACGGATGCCTGCGAACAGAACCATAGCTACCATGTAGCCTACGCCTGCGCCGAAAGCATAAACAACGGACTGCACGTATGTATAGCCATAACTGATTGCGTTGATTGTTGCACCGAGGATAGCGCAGTTTGTAGTGATCAGAGGGAGGAAGATACCGAGTGCCTTCTGAAGAGCAGGCAGGTACTTCTTCATGAACATTTCTACGAACTGTACCAGTGCAGCGATTACGAGAATGAATACTACAGTCTGCAGATATCCGATCTCGAATTTGTTGAGGAGCTGCATTACAGGCCATGTTACGAGCTCAGCGATAACCATTACGAAGACTACCGCGCCGCCCATACCTACAGATGAGCTCATCTTGTTTGATACACCCAGGAATGAGCAAATTCCCAGGAACTGCGACAGTACGAAGTTGTTAACGAGGACTATCGCCATAAAGATTACTATAAGATTTACCATTTATGTCTGTCCTCCTTTCTATACTGCCTGAGCAGCTCCGGCTGCCTTCTTAGCCTCGAGCTCTTCATTAGCCTCTGCAGTGTTGCATGAATTGTACATCGGGCAGAGTCCGCAGCTGAAGCCTTTAGCCTTGAGTGCCTTACCCTTGGTTGCTGCCTGAATGATTGCAATCAGAACACCGTATACGAAGAATCCGCCTGGAGGCAGGTTAAAGAATCCGATTGAGAAGTTCGGAATGATTGTGAAGCCAAGCAGGCATCCTGTTCCGAAGAACTCTCTGATAGCGCCCATGCAAGCGAGGGCAAGTGTGAATCCGAGTCCCATTCCGATACCGTCGAAGAGGGAATCGATTATTGTGTTCTTGTTAGCAAATGCCTCAGCTCTTCCGAGGATGATGCAGTTTACTACGATCAGCGGGATGAATACTCCCAGAGCCTTATTGATGCCAGGAGCGTAAGCCTGAAGTACGAACTGTACCAGAGTTACGAATCCGGCGATTACTACGATGTAGCAAGGGATTCTGACTTTGTCAGGAATAACCTTACGCAGCAGTGAGATAACAACGTTGGAACAGATCAGTACGGCTGTAGCTGAAAGTCCCATTCCGAGTGCGTTGATCAGCGAAGAAGATGTAGCAAGGAACGGGCATGTTCCGAGGAGAAGTACCAGTGTAGGGTTCTCCTTGATGATTCCGTTAGTCAGAATCGCGAGTTTGCTTTTCTTTTCCATTAGTTTACACCTCCCATCGCTTTGAACTGCTCAAGTGCGCAGTATACAGCTTTGTGGATAGCTCCTGAGGAAACAGATGCACCTGTAACCTCAACAACGCTGTCAGCATGTGCCTTGATGGTGTCGCTTCCGAGTTCAGTAAGTCCGACATACTGTGACAGATGACCGGCATCCTGTGCCTTAGTTCCGACACCCGGTGTATCAGCGTGCTCAGTTACCTTAACACCTGTGATAGCGCCGTCCTTGTCGATACCTACCATAGCTGTCAGAAGACCGCCGTAGGAGTTGGACTTAACAGTAACTACCATTCCTGCACCGTTGTCTGCAGTAAATGCGTCTACTGCGAATACCTTGCCAGGCTCATACTCTACAAGATCAGCTCCGCTGTCAGTGAAGTTGTCAGCGTCGGAGAGAAGCTCCATTCTTGCTTCACTTGCTGCCTTTGCAGTGTTCTCGTCAATGATCGGCTTTGTGATGCCGTATGTGAATGCAAGTGCGAATGTTACTACAAAGCATATGATTACGAGTACCAGAATAGGCGAGATGAATTCCTTGAATGCGCTGTTTTTATTTTCCATTCTTAGCACCTCCCTCCTTCAGGTAGAACTTGTAGGACAGGTTGTTCAGCAGCGGTGTGCAGATGTTCATCAGAAGGATCGAGAAGGATACGCCTTCAGGATATGATCCGAAGAGTCTGATGCTCATTGTGATAAAGCCGCAGCCTATACCGAAGATCAGCTGTCCGAGAGGCAGCTTAGGCGATGTGACGTAGTCGGTAGCCATAAAGAATGCGCCGAGGAGTACGCCGCCTGCCAGCACGTGGAACAGAGCCATGTGCAGGCTGCCTGTTGCGATCAGGGCATAAACGAAAACTGTTCCGATGAATGCGCATGGAATGATCGGGCTGATGACCTTGCGGACGATCAGATAAACGCCTCCGATGATCAGTGCGAGTGCGCAGACTTCACCGGTTGAACCGCCGTGGAATCCAAGGAAGAGTGTTCCGAGTGAAGGAAGCTGATCTGTGCTGCCTTCTGCAAGGATTGCGAGCGGTGTAGCTCCTGTTACTGCATCTGTATCAGCAAGCCTTGTTACAGGCCATGTTGACATGTTGGATGCAAATGAGATGAACAGGAAGATTCTAGCTGTAATAGCAGGGTTACTGAAGTTCTTTCCGATACCGCCGAAGAGCTGCTTAACAACGATGATGGCAAATGCGCATCCGAGGATTGCCTGCCAGAGCGGGAATGTTGAAGGAACGTTGAAGGCTATCAGAAGACCTGTCAGTGCTGCCGAAAGGTCGCCGATTGTCTGTGGTTTGTGCATGATTTTGTTGTAGCAGAACTCGAAGATAACGCTTGCTGCAATGCAGACTACAGACAGAAGCAGTGCTCTGAAGCCGAAAATGTAGATACTTGCGACCCATGCAGGAGCCAGTGCAAGGATGACTGTTCCCATAAGTCTTGTAGTATCCGATTCCGTAACGATATGTGGTGCGGAGGATACTATCAAATTAGTATGAAATTTCTTATCCATATTACTTCGATGCCTCCTTTACCATGAATTTTGCCAGCTTGTTAGTCAGTGCCAGCGGGCGTCTTGCCGGGCATGTGTATGAGCAGCTTCCGCACTCCATGCACTGCATGACATTGAATCTGTTGAGTGTGTCAACGTCCTTGTTCTCATAAGCCTCAGCGAAGATGCTAGGCATGAGTCCGAACGGACATGCTGTGTGGCAGCGCTGGCAGTTCAGACATGCTGTCTCTTCCTTGACCTCGGCCATATCCTGGCTGAAGCAGAGGATAGCAGATGTATTCTTCATTGTCGGGGATTCGTCGGACTTTGTAGCTCTTCCCATCATAGGTCCGCCCATGACGATCTTGCGAGGCTCTTTCTTGTAGCCGCCGCAGAATTCAACTACGTCTGCGATTCTTGTTCCGATCGGAACGAATACGTTCTTAGGCTCAGTAACTGCGTCTCCGTCAACAGTGACTCTTCTTCTTACGATTGGCATACCGGTCTTGATATACTCAGCCAGAACACCGATTGTTGAAACGTTGTCGAGAATAACTCCGAGCTGTGCAGGAAGTACTCCGGCATTCATTGTCTGGCCGGTTACCTCATAAACGAGAACACGCTCAGCTCCCTTTGGATAGCTGGATGGCAGTGGAACGACTTCCATGTCCTTGATCTCGTTCTGCTCGATCAGTCTCTTCATGTTGGCGATAGCGTCAGGCTTGTTAGTCTCAATGCCGATGTATCCTCTCTCGAGGTTCAGCCACTGCATGATCATCTTCATGCCGTCGAGTGCATCCTGGCCGTTTTCAACCATTTCTCTGTTATCTGTTGTGATGAATGGTTCGCACTCAGCAGCATTGACTACGAGATACTTACACTCATCAAGGTTCTTAGGATTCAGCTTGACGTGAGTCGGGAAAGACGCACCGCCGAGACCTACCATTCCGCTGTCTCTTGCAGCCTTGATGAAATCCTCAAAACTGTTGATTTCAGGAACTTTGACCTCTTCGCTGACTTCCTGCTTCTTATCGGTCTCGATTACGATGTGTGTTTCAAATCCACCCATCGAACCACGGACCTGCTCGATAGCCTTTACAGTCCCGCTGACGCTGGAAAAGATAGGTGCGCTTACAAAGGCCTCGACGTCGCCGATCCTCTGTCCTACCTTTACGTAATCCCCTTTTGCAACAAGAGGTTTACACGGAGCGCCAATGTTCTGGGACATGCTGATGCTAACTTCATCCGGTACCGGCATCGTCACGGTCTCAGCTGCGGCCGTGTTTTTGTGATGAGGTACATGGATGCTTGGTAAATGTTTCCTTTGGCTCATCCCTTGTAGAAACTCCTTTCATAATACATCTCTTACATGGGCGCACTAAGACAGACGCTATACGCCCTTATAACTCAGCCATTATATAATATTTTTCTTCAAAAATCACATTTGTGAATAAAAGAACAGACTTCGCGGTGTGTATTTTTGAGTGCAATTGTGTTATTTTCCTGACATTTTTTGGCTTTCAATACAACAAAATGTGCCGGCCGGGTAAACCGGCACATCCGGTACTGACGCCATGCTATAAGTGACTGTATAAAGGATTCATGCATAGACAGCGAAAAAGGTATGCCTGACACATTATTTGCGATTTTTCCGCTAATTGCTTATTATATGAATAGACCAATTTATTGACAGGAATCATTGTCAGTTATTAAACAAATCAGGGAGATAGCCCAGTATGAACAGCAATTATCCGCAAGTGAATACCAGACAGAGCTTCTTCGACAGAATGCGGCCTAATATTATCTGGATTATTCTGGTGACTGTTATATGGTATGTATTTCTGGCACTGTTCTTACACATACCTTATGAGCTGCTCATGTTTTTTATCAGAGGATATGTCACTCCGGAATGGTATTTCACACTGGAGTTATACGGCTCGACAATTGCAGACATATTGACGCTGTTTATTCTGTGCTGGTGTTTCAGAAAAAACCGGTATATATGGAAGTCTTTCCTTCCGCCGGGTAAAACCAAACTCCTTTCCGCCGATGATTTATTATCGGAAGATGATGCATGCGCCATACTCTACGGGCGCCGCCGCAATGGTTTCAAAATGCTCGGAATAGGGTTGCTGCTTGGCTTCCTGACTAATTTTTTCTGCGTTCTGTGTGCGCTTCTTCACGGAGATATCCATCTGTATTTTGAAGCTTCATTATCACAGATTCCATACTTCCTCATCTCACTTCTGTTTGTAACCATTCAGAGTTCTGCAGAAGAAGTGTGGTGCAGAGGATTTATGTATGAAAGGCTGCATGAACGATATCCGCTTTGGGTATCTGTCGCAGTTAACGGAGCGTTCTTCGGCATGCTGCATATCTTTAATCCGGGAGCATCTGTTGTGCCTATCATAGGCATTGTAATCTGCGGTCTGTCATATTCACTGATCCGTTGGTACTCGGGAAGTATCTGGACAGCAATGGGCATTCACGCAGGCTGGAATTTTACGCAGAATTACCTTTTCGGCCTGCCAAACAGCGGACTTGTATCAGAAGCTTCCATATTCCATCTGGATTCCGCAACCGGAATTTCCACCTGGATTTATGACTGGGCTTTCGGTGTCGAAGGCGGCGTTCCGTCTCTCTTCATTGATGCTCTTGTTGGCTTTATAATTATCATAATGGCTGTCAGGAACGGCAGAATCAAAGAACTCGGAATGAGCAGGATCCCTGCGCTTGAGTCAATGGGAATGAAAATGCGTGTTGAGCGCAGTGAAGATAAATCCGTCGTTTCTTCTGAGGATACTCAGCCGGAGCTGAGATCGGACACTACTGATCAGGCAGAATAAAGATATGGAAAAAACAATAATCGACTTTCTTAACGAATATGTGAAAAAAGAAGACCAGCTGATTTCATTTCACATGCCCGGCCACAAAGGCAGATCTGCACTGTTCGAGAAAACCGGATATGGCGATTTTCTGCGTAATATAGTGACATGCGACATAACTGAAATCCCGGGAGCTGATGCACTGTTCTGCCCGGAGACAACGCTTCGCGCTGTTATGGACAATTATGCAGAGCTGTATGGGGCAAAGCACACGGAACTACTGGTCAATGGTTCCAGTTCGGGCGTAATTTCAGCGATAATCGGAAGTGTGCCGGTAGGCGGCAAGCTGATACTCGGGCGAAATTCGCACCACTCAGCCTTCAGTGCGCTGAGACTTGGCGGTATCAATCCGGTATACGTCAGGCCTAAGACAGATCCGAGAACCGGTCTTGTCGGAGAGATGCTTCCTTCAGAGCTGCGTGCAGCATGTGAGGCTAACCCCGATGCAAGCGCTGTTCTTGTGGCCAGCCCGAATTACTATGGAATGCTTTCGGATATCTCCGCTCTTGCATCTGTCGCGCATGAATACGGCATGATACTGATTGTCGACCAGGCACATGGAGCACATCTGAGGTTTTTCGACCGGGATGCAGATTCGCTTGCCGAGTCCGGTATCCGTATACCTTTCCCGAAACACTCCGCGGAATCACTCGGTGCCGACATCGTTATTAACAGCACGCACAAGACTCTCCTGAGCTTTACCGGAAGCGGCATTATGAACATCTGCACTGACAGTGTGGACATTCCTTCTGTAAGTGACGCTCTCAGAATGATTCAGACAACCAGTCCTTCTTACATTCTGATGGCAAGTCTGGATATAAACGAAAGAATAATGCGGAAGTACGGAGACCGCATCATCAGGGCATGGCGCGAGGATCTTACCACTTTCTACCGCAGAGTTCTGCGCATACCGGGTCTGGATATCGCCGGACTGAGGCCGGAAGATATTGAAATGGTAAGCACCCGTGCAGCAGCATCTTCAGATGCAGATAAGCCTGAGGCTGCGCCTCAGGAGACAGGCTGCAGTTTCCCTATGTACTTCAGCAGAGCAGGCCTGGATATGACCAAGATAAATATCAGCATGGCCTCAGCAGGAATCAGCGGAGCAAGACTTGAGAAAGAACTCCGCACACGTGGAATCATTGCCGAAATGGTTCATGGTGACTATGTAATGCTGATGACAGGAGCCGGCAACCGGACAGCCGACTATTCCAAGCTTCTGGATGTTCTGTGGGAGCTTTCTGACAACTATGGAGTAGTGGATAAAACATCCCGCGTCCACAGACATGATCCTCGTACGGTAGATGATTTCCGGCTTGATGTCACTACTGTACCGTTCGAGTCTGAATATATCCCGCTTTACACGGCAGATGGCAAAGTCCTCTCTGACCCTGTTATCATATATCCACCAGGAACTCCTGTCGCATGTCCGGGCGAGATTCTGAATGTGGATGTCATCAGTTTCATCTCAGATGCGATCGGCCGCGGCGAGAAAGTCACCGGAGTCGACGATGAGGGCATGATCAGAGTAGAAGCTGCTCCTGAGGACTGATCTTTAAATATCCCTGAGGACTGATAGTTAAATTCCCCTGTGGGTTGATAGATAAATAAATTATAGTATCTATACGCAATAAAAAAGTGTCTGCAAATGCCTTGGCATCGCGCAGACACTTTTTATGCATTACTGAATATGTATTGCTGATTACGTTAATTGACTACTTGATTACTTCTCTTCCGCCCATGTACGGTCTGAGAACTTCAGGGATTACAACGCTGCCGTCTTCCTGCTGATAATTCTCGAGGATTGCAGCAACTGTTCTGCCTACTGCAAGGCCGGATCCGTTAAGTGTGTGAACAAACTCAGGCTTGTGATCCTTGTCTCTCTTGAATCTGATATTGGCACGTCTTGCCTGGAAGTCCTCAAAGTCTGAGCAGCTTGAGATTTCAACATATCTGCCGTAACTTGGCATCCATACCTCAACGTCATATGTCATGGCAGAGCTGAAACCGAGGTCTCCGGTTGAAAGTCTTACAACTCTGTACGGAATTCCGAGTCTCTTCAGGACTTCTTCAGCGTCGTTGGTCAGCTTCTCGAGTTCATCATAGGATGACTCAGGAGTTGTGAACTTGACCATCTCTACTTTGTTGAACTGGTGCTGGCGGATAAGTCCTCTGGTGTCTCTTCCTGCAGATCCGGCTTCTTTACGGAAGCATGGTGTATATGCAGTGTAGTAGATCGGAAGCTCCTCTGCAGGGATGATTTCCTTGGCTCTCAGATTGGTTACAGGAACCTCTGCTGTAGGGATCAGGAAGAAATCCTTGGCAGGAACATAGAACATGTCGTCTTCAAACTTAGGAAGCTGGCCCGTTCCGGTCATTGCGTCTCTGTTGACCATGAAAGGAGGCAGGATCTCTGTGTATCCCTGCTCTTCAGTATGAAGATCAAGCATGAAGTTTATGACTGCTCTTTCGAGCTTAGCGCCAAGCCCTTTGTATACGGTAAAGCGTGCTCCGGAAATCTTGCCGGCTCTCTCGAAGTCGAGAATGTCCAGTCTCTCGCCGATATCCCAGTGTGCCTGTGCTTCAAATCCGAATTCGCGCGGGGTTCCCCATTTGCGGAGTTCAACATTGTCGCTGTCATCTTCACCGATCTGAACCTGTGGATTTGGTACGTTAGGGATGCCGAGAAGGGTTGAACGAAGTTCTTCCTCTATGTCGGAAAGCTCGCCGTCGAGCTCCTTGATGCGTGCAGAAAGCTGCTTCATCTCAGCAAATAGAGCAGTTGTATCCTCTCCTGCTTTTTTCAGCTTAGGAACTTCGCGGGAAGTAACGTTCTGCTTGTTTTTCAAAGCCTCTACTTCAGCGAGCACCTCTCTTCTCTTGGTGTCGAGTTCTTTAACTCTGTCGATGCCAAAGTCTCCTTTGCATCTTCTCTCAACTCCAGCTTTAACTTCGTCAAAATTCTCTCTGATTCTCTTGATATCCAGCATATTGCGCCTCTTTTAACTTCTTCTGTAATTATAATTTATTGTTTCGCGTCTGTGGCTTTCACGTCTGCGATTGTCACATCTGCGGCTGTCACGTCTGCGATTGTCACGTCTGCGATTGTCCCATCTGGCATTGTCACGTCTGTGATTAATTTCAGATTATATTTCTGCGATACTTATTATACACTTCCCGGAGCTCTTCGAGCTTCTCTTCTATAATAATTTCTATCCGGGAAAGTTCTTCGTAGTTATCAGCATCAATGGCTTCGCGCGCATTGAAGAGCAGCGAATGTCTGCCGTTGACCTCGTGGCCGATAAGATCCTTCAGCTCAGCAACCTCTCTCCAGTTGTGTGCATCATATTCGTTAGTATCATCATCATGAAGTCTAATGCAGCTTCTCAGATATTCCATCGTGTTCTCGATGTATCTGTCATGATATTCCATCAGCCATTTGAGAATCATCTGCTCACGGTATGATCTCAGAATCCTGGAGAGTGTTTCATTTCCGGCTGTAATAAGGCCGACGTTCCTGACAGGGTCTTCCTGTGTTCCCCATGCGCCGAAGCACTGCCATACATTTGCCGGCGGCTCTCCGAACAGCTTCTCACGTTCTTCGCGAGTATAGTCGGTATAAATGTTGCTTTCGGTACGGTATTCCCGATTCTTTTCGAGGTAGAAATCCTTCTTTCCATATTTCTTGCTGATGGATTTCTCAAGCTCGGCAGGTGTTTTGCCTGCTTCCAGTGCTGCACTGATGCCATCCAGCATTACCAGATATGTAGCCCCGATAATGAGGTATGTATTGGTGTGCGGATTAGGTGACCTCAGCTCAAACCTTGTCGAAAGCGGATTTTTTAGGTCACGTACCAGTCCTATCAGTACCGTTCTGTTTCTGGATGGGGTGCTGTGGTCTACGCCAAGAGATGTAACTATACAAACCGGAGCTTCATATCCGGGCTTAAGTCTCTGGAAAGACTCGTGTGTCGGAGCAACTATCGGATTGAGAAGCTCATAATTTTTGAGTATTCCCATAAGCGCACCGAAGCCTACAGGACTCATGAACTCTGTTTCCTTGTGTACAGGTTCAAACAGGTTGACTATACTGCCGTCTTTGAGTTTTGCCGCAAGGCCGAAATGGGTGTGTTCTCCTGAACCCGCTACTCCGATCATCGGTTTTGCTCTGAAGGATACCTCCAGATTGTTCATCCTGAAGACATCGCGGATTATGTTCTTGACCTGGCTCTCATTATCGGCTGCCTGCATCGGATTTGAATACTTCCAGTCGATTTCCAGCTGCTCCATAATGTGGTCGAAAGAACCTGTATTGCCCATCTTGGCTTTAACTCCTCCGACCTCTTTGTGTCCCATCTCTACTCCGAATCCATAATGGTCGAGGATCTCAAGAGTCTGCTCCATAGCAGTTCCTACAGGTCCGGTTACTCTCTTCCAATACTGTTCTTTGAGTTCCTGCGCAATGGAGAGCTGATTCCGGTCAGCTCTGTCATCAGGAGTTTTGACCCAGAATTCCAGTTCGGTCGCATTCGTCAGGAGAAACTCATCAATCTGATCGATGCTGTCCACACCGCCTATGTACTCAAAAACATATGGGTTTTCTCTGAGAATCGCCTCGAATTTTTCAAGGAATCTTGCTGCAGCGTCTTTCAGATATGTCCTGGATCCGACCATCGTGTCACCGTTATGTCTCAGGAAAGACGGAATTCTGAGGGTTCCCGTCGGCAAATTAGTATCATATCCAATGTTGTCGAAATTGTATTCCACATACCAGTTGACCTCCGGATCCGGCATGATGTCAACACGGGCATTGGAAAGATCTGCAATTGTAGGCAAAGCAACAGAAGATCCATCTGTCTGGACTCCGTTTTCCAGTAGATTCTTCATGTCATTCAGGAATGCCTGAACAGGTATCTTTTCGTCTGTGTTGTGACCGCCCATGTCGACGCCCGTGAATGATACAAATTTGACCTCCGGGTGAGCCGCAAGGCGTGCTCTGACAGATTCCGGATCATGTTCATCCGGAGTCAGTGTATAGAGCATTCTGTTTAAATCGAACTTGATCATTTATCCCCCCATAAGTATGCAAGGGAGCTGCCACTGCAGTTCCCCTGCATAAATGTAACTATATCTCAGGCCTGACGTCCTTGCAATACACTAAGCTGCAGGTTCTTCAGCTTCAGCAGTTGTTTCTTCTGCGCCTGCTCCGGTATCAGCAGCGGCATCTGTGTTATCTGCAGCAGGTGCTGCCTTACTGCTCTGGTCACCGAGCTTCTTCAGATATGATTCAAGCTGTCCGATATACTTGCCGTATTCAGCCCAGTCACCATTCTTCTGAGCCTCTATGGCCTTATCATATGCGTTCTGAGCTTTGCTGATAAGTGACTTGACATCATCACTTGTGCCGTCTGTATCAGAGCCTCCGTCGATTACGCTGTCAGCCCTGTTGCCTTCTGTTGAAGTTCCGAACATACTCATCAGAGCTTCTCCGAGTGTAGCCTCATAAGCTATCTTATCCTGATAAGCTACGATTACCCTCTTTACTTCCGGAATCGCCTGGTTGGACGCCTCAAGGTATACCGGCTCGACGTACATCAGAGATGTTCCGATAGGTATTACGAAGAGGTCTCCTCTCTTATATGTCGATCCCGAAGATGCCCACAATGAGAATTCCTTGGAAATCTCAGTATTCTGGTCAATCTGAGCTTCTATCTGCATCGGACCGTAAACCGTCTTGTTCTTAGGCATTGTGTATACGATCAGCTGTCCGTAGTTCGCGCCATCATTGCGCGCCATCATAACAGCTGTCATATTCTGCTTTGACTTCGGAGTAAACGGAACCATGTTGATAAACTCCGCGCCTTCCTCTGTGTCAGGCAGGTTGAAGATGTAGTAGCTCGGATCCATCTGAACATCTTCTGTTCCGTAAATCTGGTGAGCGATATCCCACAGGTCTTCTCTCTGATAGAACACCTTGACTTCATCCATGTGGTACTTGCTGTACACACTTGCCTGAATCTTGAAGAGAGCGTTAGGGTATCTCAGGTGTGCCCTCATGTCTTCAGGAATCTTATCGGAGCTCTTGAACAGCTTCGGATAAATTTTCTGGAATGTCTGTGCGATCGGATCGTTATCATCTACGATGTAGAAGTCTACGGTACCATTATAAGCATCAACTACGACCTTGACAGAGTTTCTGATGTAGTTTGTAGAGTTGATCTGGTCTGTATATGGCTCAGAGTACGGATAATTCTTGCTTGTTGTATACGCATCAAGTATCCAGTACAGTTTGCCGTCGACGATCGTCATGTACGGATCCTCTTCATATGAGAGGTATGGCATGATTTTCTCGACTCTCTGCACTACATTACGATAGTAGATGAACTTGGACTGCGATGTAATATTTGAGGAAACGAGTATTTTGATGTTTCCTTCTCTGAGTGCGAAGAGAACTCTGTTCAGCAGATTGAGCTTGATTCCTGTGCTGCCTTCATACTCAGTGTATTTGTTTTCGCTGCCGTCCGGATAGTCGAACTCTGATTCCTTGGTATTAGTGATAATGTAATCATTTGAGAGTTCGCCAAAGTAAATTTCCGGTCTGTCAATCTTCAGCACATCGACATTAGTTTCAGGCGGGATGTTGCCTTCAATTACATCCGGCTGTCCTGATGCAGTTACAGTATCAACCTGTGAAACCGCAGCACCATAACCGTGCGTGTACTTGAGATGTCTGTTGATCCATGTATCACTTATCTTTTCCTCATCGATTTCTCTTGCGGAAAGATATGTCTGTGTGATTGCGCCATTGATGTTGTAACGGTCAATGTCGGCATCGTTGAATCTGTAGTACTGACGGATTGACTGTGTCTGATTGTAGAAGTCCTTAACCGGCTCATAGTCATTGATTCTGATATTGCCGATTGTCTCTTCGTTGTTCTCGATAGTATCAGCTGTGATGGAGTCATCAGCAC
>JBGUIG010000159.1:0-6569 GCA_045112795.1 Anaerovoracaceae bacterium
TTCCAACATACGTGAGAAGACTCTTCTTGAAGCTCTGCAGTCGCCGATGTTCATGCAGTACCACGACAATATGCCGTTCAATGACAATATGCTGATGCCATGCCCGATGCTTGAGAATTCGGGAAAACTGACAGAAATGGTCAATGCGGCAGGAGCTCATTCCACTGACCTGCAGTCGCCGGAAAGTGCTGAGCATCTCTGCGGCAAAACGAAAACATATGCAGATACCTGGGCTCCTGTAGCCGACAGGCTGTGGCAGGAAAGCCAGGGAAGGAAGGCGGAATAATATGAAGCTAAAATGGGGTGAACGCAGAGACGGAAAGCTTCTGAGAGACATAGACTCGATGCATTTTATAATGCCTCTTATGTATCCGAACAGATGTGATAACGAGGCATTCATATCTGAACGTATCGATCTGACCAATGTGATGAAGTATCTCGAGAAGAAGAATGCTGATGGTCCTGCATACAAATACAACTTCTTCCAGGTCATGGTCACGGCAGTCCTGAAAACGATTATGCTGAGACCCCAGCTCAACCGGTTTATAGCTAATGGGAACCTGTATGAAAGATATGCTGTAACTGCTGCTTTCACTGTCAAAAAAATATTCTCGGATGAAGGCGAGGAGGCACTGGCGGTGATACACGCCTGTGAAACAGATAATATCGACAGCATCCATGATGAAATATACAGGCAGGTTTCGTATGTCAGAAACGAGGGCAAGGACAAGTCTACAGAGAGTATGGACATACTGCAGAGGACACCGCTTCCTCTCAAGAAGGTCCTTGGGGCCGGAGCGAGATTCCTTGATAGAAGAGGCTGGATGCCGCAGGCGGTTATTGAGACAGATCCGTTCCAATCTTCGGTGGTGCTTGCTAATCTGGGATCGATCAAACTTAAATCCGGATATCATCATCTGACCAACTGGGGGACTACATCGCTTTTCATAGTCATTGGTGAAATCAAAGAGCGCCCGTTTACAGATGCTGATGGAAATACAGAGATGAGGATAAGTGTGGATATAGGGCTCACTGTAGATGAAAGAATATCTGACGGGTATTACTGCTCTAAATCGGTTCAGCTCCTGAAAAAATTTCTTGAAGAGCCTGAACTTCTGGAACTTCCTCTGGAAGAACAGGCTAAAGACCATTAGTATCATAAAAACAATTCCATGTGACGGCAGACAGACTTCCCCTCTCCAGGTCTGCTACTAATATAGAATCAGGCATAGTATCCGGGATGGTACTATGCCTGATTAGTTGTCTGGACTATATATCCCGTGATGTGCCAGCCTGGTGCCGAATTCTGCCATTTCCTCCGCAGACATCTTCATTCCTGACTCATACCATATGCAGAATATGTTACGTATAGCCCCCATGCTTTTAACGCCGCATGCACCGGCAGATACTTCATTCACAACCTTAAATACACAGCGCCGCAGCTTTTACGGCGTGCAGAGGAACTGTCTCTTGATATTGAGAAGGTCGACGAGAACATAATAAACGACAGTAGCTCTGCCGAGAACTAGTCTCTGACAGAGCTGCTGTTGTCTTTGGTATTTAAGGTATCTATATGGAAGGTTTTTATGAAGAAGTTTGTCGTATTTCGTTTGACAAGTATAGAGTAACTCTTCTGCCTTAAACGAAACTAAAGTCAGATTAATTATTCAGAAAACTATTATACATGCGGCTTGATCGTAATGATCGAGTCGTTTTTTCTTTATAACCAATCGAAGAAAGGAGATGAGAGATCAATATGGTGAGAGTAATTGTTTGCAGACCGGGGGAGACGGCAGCTATCGAAGAGATCGATGACAGTCTCGAATCAATGCAGCGGCTTGTCGGAGGCATGATCGAAGAATATCAGCCATTCTATGATGCGCATGATCCAAGAGTAGAAGAGGTCACAATCTACTGCAATGAGGAAGGAAAACTGAACAGGCTGCCACCGAGCAGAGCGATAGAAGATGAGGACGGGTACTTGCTGGATGTTATAGCAGGCCCGTTTTTTATTTGCTACGCACCTATTGCAAGTGAGACTATTCAGTCACTTCCTGAAGATCTTGAGCACCGATTCAAAGAGAAGTTTGAACTTCCGGAACAATTCTTCAGAACTAAAGATGGGATAGAAACAGTCAGGTATGATCCTGGAATCCAGAAGAAGGAGCATGATATGGCGAGGTAGATCCTGCGCCGACAGAAGCAGCAAGCACTGCCAAACTCCTCCTCCGAGGACTATGGCGATACCTGGTGGCAAGCCCCCAGACCCCTGAAAATACAGTCCTAGGAAGAGGAGTATGCGAGGAAGAGAGACAAGGAGTAATGCAGGAGGAGGCTGGAGGAGTAGCTAAGGAGGAGGCGGATACAGTGGCGGAGATGCCGGGAAAGGAGGAGCACAGGAGTAATGAAGAGAATATACAAGAAGAACATCTGGATGAACCAGCGCGAGTCAGATGAGCTGAAACGCAAGTCACAGGCAGCATGTCTGTCAGAAGCTGAGTTCATAAGGCAACTGGTGATGGGTTACACGCCGGTGACGATGCCGGATGAGAAGTTCTTCAGGACCATGGACATAGTACGGGAACTCGCAGACAAGATCGATGCAGTCGCGATGAAGGCCGACAACTCAGTCGACATGATTGCTGTCATGACTGAAGCAAAGAAGTGGCGTATGCTGCAGAATGCTATAGAGATGGAATTCCTGCGGCCGAAGCGAGGTGATGGATAGTGGCTGTGACTAAGATATGGAACATCAGAGGCAAAGCCGACAGCCCACTAGAGTATATCGCCAATCCGGAGAAGACTCAGAGAGAGTTCACTGAGTCGGAGCGGCAGGCACTTGCTGACGTTATTGCCTACGCGGCCAACGAGGACAAAACGGAGAAACTGTTCTATACGACTGGCATCAACTGCAGCGTGGAGTTCGCGCGTGACCAGTTCGATACTACCAAGCTTCGCTTTGGCAAGACCAGAGGCAATGTAGCATACCATGCTTACCAGAGCTTTGCCCCGGGAGAGGTAACACCTGATGAAGCACATGCCATAGGAGTACAACTCGCCAGGGAACTGTGGGGTGACAGGTTCCAGATGGTAGTCGCGACACATGTAAACAGCCACTGTGTCCACTCACACATTGTGATCAACAGCGTGTCGTTCCGGGATGGCAAGAAGTTCCACGACTGCCGGGACACATACAGGCAATTGAGGGAAGCCTCGGACAGAATCTGCCTGGAGCATGGCCTGTCCATAGTAGATAACCCGAGAGGCAGAGGCGTTGATCAATATTTGTACAAAATGGAGAAAGCCGGCATGCCGACCAGGTATAACGTTGCGCGTCAGGCAATCGATGAAGCCGTGGCACTCAGTCTAAACATAGATGAGTTTAAGTCAGAACTTAGGCGCCGCGGATACAATTACAGATTTGACCCGCAACGGAAGTACTGGACAGTCACTCCGCCGGGATGGAAGAAGTCGATACGAATCCACCAGCTCGGCTTGGACTATACGCGTGAGAGCATCGAGCGGAGAATATATGAGAATGGTCCGGCAGTGCGAACAGAGCGACTGAGACAGTCCTATCGAATGCCCAATCACTACAACCTCAGGCGCCGCATCGACCGCATCATGGGACGGACAGGACTGGAGAAGCTTTACCTGAGGTATTGCTACGAGCTCGGTTATCTGCCTAAGTACAGACAGAACCCGACAAGGCTCCATATAGTCCTGAAGGAAGATCTTCTGAAGTGTGATCAGTACTCCGAACAGGCAAAGCTCCTGTCGAAGTACCACGTGAACACTGACGAAGATCTTTCGCTTCTTATGGAGAGGATAGATGTGAAGATGCAGGAGCTGTCATCACAGCGAGATGAACGAAGACTCATTGCGAAGAGAGTGCTCCCAGCAGCTGAAACGGACAAGGCAAGAGAGGAAGCCAAGGAACTGACCAGGGAGATAAGGGAACTGAGACACGAAGCAAAGGTCTGCCGAGAAGTGCAGGATAGATCCGGTCATGTCAGGGAGAACCTGGAGATCGTTGACAGGGACCGGCAGAAAGAAAAGGAAAGGTAAGGTGATGTAATGAATCCGGGAGGAGATGCAGCAGAACAAGTCGTAAGACTATCGCTTGAAGGAGTGGAAGTTGCGGCAAAGATAACCGGCAACGGAGCAAAGAACATAGCGCTCCTATTGTATGCGACTCTCAAACAGGAACAGAAGACTAAGGGCAAAGCGAGACTGACCAGTATGCTGAAGTCAGGCAAGGAACTCAAGGTTTATACGATCACGCAGAAGGATCTCGCGAAGTTCTCACAGGAGGCGAAGAGATACGGAGTCCTGTACTGTGTGCTCAAGGACAAGAGCAACAAAGATCCGAATGCAGCTGTCGATGTGATCGCCAGAGCGGAGGATGCGAGCAAGATTCAGAGGATTACTGAGAGGTTCAGGCTTGCGACCGTGAACAGAGCAGATGTCTCACTGGGCATACAGAGAGACAGGGACAAGATGTTCCCGAAAGATGAGTCAGTGAAAGAGGCACTCCGTGGAGGCAAGGCCGCTGATGAACGCATGCCTGACGCCAGTGAGCGCAATGCGGCCGCTGATGGGCGCACAGAATCCGAACAGCCTGATCCTGAGAGAGGTCTTCCACCAATGTACGACGAGGAGCCGAGAGAAGGCCGGCGCATCATGGGTGGACCGAAGAAGGAAGAACCGCAGATAAACCCCACTTTGGCAAAGACAGGCCGAGACCCTCTGTCCGAGCCAAGCTCAACGCAAGCAAGCCGCTCAAATATCTTCCCTGGCAGAACTGAAAGGCCATCAGTCAGGGAGAAGCTTAACGAGTACAAGTCAGAGATAGCGATGGCCAAAGCAGAGAAGGCTAAGGAGCTTGCAAAGGATGTGGTCTCAAAAGGTGTGGATGCAGCACTTGGTGCTGTGAAGGCGGCAGCTGAACTGCCGGGGAAGGAGAGATAATATATGGCAGACAACAATATGACCAGCAAGGAATATGCAGATCTCAAGAGGCAGGAAAAGGCAGAAGTGTTTGAGACGCTTTCTGCAGCAACGCAGAAGCTGCTCTCAGGAAGCAAGCTGAAAGAGTATGCTGACAAACAGGCGCAGCTCTTCAAGCATTCGGTATCAAATGTGTTGCTTATCATGGAGCAAATGCCGGAAGCAAGCTGGGTGAGAAGCTATGATGACTGGCAGAAGGATGGCGTGCAGGTGCTGAAAGGCGAGACCGGTATCAGGACACTTGGCTCGTACAGATATAAGAAGGAAGACGGCAGCATGGGCATGGGTTCCAAGGTAGTGAAGATGTTCGATGTGTCACAGACTGCCATCAAGGATTTTGATATAGAAGGGCCAAGCTACAGAAAGATGCCAGAGGCTTTCATGCTTGCATTCCCTGCGGCGGTCGAAGTACCTGAACTTCCGAATGAGGAATATGCATTCTATGATCCGGAATCAAAGCTGATCAGAGTCAGGGAGGGTCTTGACCCGGCAACAAAGGTATTTGCTGTGGCAAGAGAGCATGCAGTTGAGATAATGATGGGCAATAACTATAACACCAGAGAAGATGTGATCCATCAGGCGGAGCTTTCAGCGTATATCCTGACAAAGCACTACGGATATGATGCTCCTGACATTAATTTCGGTGAGATGTCTGAGAAATATCCGGGAAAGGAAGAGTCAGAGGTGCGCGGCCAGCTCGGAATAATAAAGCATACTGCAGAGACTATTGACAACAGAGTGCAGGAAGTTCTCGAACTGAACCGTGCGGACAAGTACAGAGAGGAGCGATGATGCCATGAAAAAGCATTGCCGGATAGAACTTGATGAGTATGAGCAGGGCATTCTTCTGAATGCTCTGACTCTTCTCAGGAACCAGCAGATCAGGGATGGCCGCCCCACAGACCCAGTCAACGATCTGATAGAGAAGATCCTGTATTCAGGACCAAGGCAGGTCATGGTGGCTGAGAAAGGAGCTGCCTACGAATACTCAAGATAGTAAAAAAGATGATCTCCTCGTTGCAGCAGCTGGTTGCATACCGGTAGTGTGGGCAGCACTCAAGATAGCGCCATACTGGCATCGAAGTGTCTTTGTCATGATTACACATTTCGATGAGATATTTGCTGAGCCGTTTCATATACAATGGACAGAGAACAGCTTTGCAGCAATCCTGATGTGTCTGCTCGTATATGCGATGGCCATCAGCATATGGCTGTCCACGCGCAAGAACTACAGAAGAGGAGAGGAACACGGCTCGGCTAAATGGGGCGATGCTTCAGCCGTGAACAGAAAGTACAGGCAGCATCCTGATAACATGAATAAGATCCTCACTCAGCATGTGAAGATAGGCTTTGACGCACACAAGCACAGGCGCAATCTGAATGTGCTGGTCATCGGAGGCTCAGGCGCAGGCAAGACCCGGTTTTTCGTAAAACCTAATGTTATGCAGGCGAATTCAAGTCTTGTAATTCTGGATCCGAAAGGAGAAACTAAATTTAGCCATTTTTTAATACATTGATTCTAAGCAAACAGCTGCAGAAAGGAGTGTGCAAAAATGGCT
>JBGUIG010000160.1:0-6364 GCA_045112795.1 Anaerovoracaceae bacterium
AATGTAGTGCTCTTCGATTGGAAGGTCTACATCAGCTCTCTCAGGAGTTCTTACGATCTTACCCTCAAACTTGTCGAGGTCGAGGTCGATCCATGCAGGTGTAGTGATGATCATATCCTTAAGTTCCTTGAACTTAGGGGATGACTGTGACTTAGCTCTTACTGCTACTACATCGCCTGCCTTGAGCTCCATTGAAGGAATGTCAGCCTTCTTACCGTTTACCAGGAAATGACCATGGTTAACGAGCTGTCTTGCTTCTCTTCTTGTAGCGGCAAATCCCATTCTGAATACAACGTTATCCAGTCTGCTCTCGAGCATGATCAGGAGGTTTTCACCAGCTCCGCCTGCTCTCTTGGAAGCCTTCTCAAACAGATTGCGGAACTGAGTCTCGCTGAGTCCGTATGTGAATCTAACCTTCTGCTTCTCTCCGAGCTGGATGCCGTATTCGCTCTTCTTGCGGCGTCTAACTGCGCCGTGTCTCTTGGACTTCTTGTTGACACCAAGGTACTGTGGCTCGATACCAAGAGCTCTTGCTCTCTTCAGTACAGGTCCTCTTTCTCTTGACATATTGTATTGTTCCTCCTTCCCGATTAGACTCTTCTCTTCTTAGGCGGTCTGCAACCATTGTGAGGAATCGGTGTGATGTCCTTGATCATGGTTACCTTGAGACCAGCAGTCTCAAGCGCTCTAACAGCGGAGTCTCTTCCGGAACCAGGTCCCTTAACGTAAACTTCAACTGTCTTCAGACCGTGCTCCATAGCTGCCTTTGCTGCTACGGTAGCTGCTTCTGCTGCTGCGAACGGTGTGCTCTTACGGGAGCCTCTGAAACCGTTTGATCCAGCGCTGGACCAGCTAAGTGCGTTTCCGTCCATGTCGGTCAGAGTTATAAGCGTATTGTTGAAGGTGGACTGGATATGAGCCTGGCCTCTCTCAACGTTCTTACGTTCTCTCTTTTTTCTTCTTACTGTTTTCTTTGCAGCCATAACTTATACCTCCTTCCCCTTATCTCTTCTTTCCTGCCAGACGCTTTGGTCCCTTGCGGGTTCTTGCGTTGGTCTTTGTCTTCTGTCCTCTTACAGGCAGACCTCTTCTGTGTCTGATACCTCTGTAAGAACCGATCTCCATGAGTCTCTTGATGTTAAGAGAAACCTCTCTTCTGAGGTCACCCTCTACCATGTAGTCAGCATCGATGACTCTTCTGATCTTACCTGCGTCTTCTTCTGTCAGATCCTTGACTCTGATATCTGGGTCAACGTCTGCCTTCTTGAGAATTTCTCTCGATGTGTGAAGACCGATACCGTAAATATAAGTCAGACCGTATTCGATCCTCTTATCTCTTGGCAGGTCTACTCCGGCAATTCTTGCCATGTGTTTCCTCCTTTCCCATCTTCCGTCGCCTTATCCGGGAGCGATATAGACGGGTGTTCCTTGATTTGAATATTAAGCGTTTATCCCTGATTCCCGGTCCCAGGGCGCCTACAAACTAAGACCGCAATAAGGGGTTCTCCCGCTGCGCGGGTACTCCTTGCTGCAAAATCGCACGAATACCCGAGGCATAGTAATACACCTCAGGCGCGAACATCTTATAATAGCATTTTTGCTACTGTTTGTATTGGATTTTTTTGCGAACATTTAAGTCCGGCTATAGATTTTCGCCAGACTAGCCCTGTCTCTGCTTGTGCTTTGGATTCTCGCAGATAACCATTACACGGCCGTGTCTCTTGATTACCTTGCACTTGTCGCACATAGGCTTAACTGATGCTCTTACTTTCATGATTATTATCCTCCATTGATGAAGTTCTTACCGGAGGAGATTACTTCCTCCGCAGATTAAGGTTACCGCCTATTCGGATACAAACGGCAACGCCGTAAAATCCGAGAAGAACCTTACTTCTCTCTCCATGTGATTCTGCCGCGTGTCAGATCGTACGGAGACAGTTCAACTTTGACTCTGTCTCCCGGCAGAATACGGATGTAGTTCATTCTGATCTTGCCGGAAATGTGGGCGAGTACTTCGAAACCATTCTCCAGCTTGACTTTGAACATTGCATTAGGCTGCGCGTCAACGACTGTGCCCATTGCCTCTATGGTATTATTCTTTGCCATTAATTTCCTCCTCTTACAGAGTTAAAATCTCAGGTTCACCATCGGTGATCAATATCGTGTTCTCGTAGTGTGCGGCATTCCTGCCGTCGAGTGTCACTACTGTCCAGTCGTTGGCCAGTGTCCTGCATTCGTAGGTACCCAGTGCAATCATCGGCTCCACAGCCAGCGTCATATTACGCTTGATTTTGGCACCGGTTCCCGGTTTGCCGTAATTCGGAATCAGCGGATCTTCATGAAGTGTGGATCCTGTCCCGTGTCCGGTAAAATCTCTTATTACACCCATGCCGAATTTCTCAGCATATTCCTGAACTGCATGTCCGATGTCGTGGATTCTGTATCCTTCCATTGCATACTTGATGCCTTCGAAAAAGCTCTGTCTTGTGACTTCGATCAGCTTCTGATCCTCAGCACTTATGTTGCCTACTGCGAAAGTGCGTGCAGCATCACTGTTGTATCCATGATAGGTACCGCCGATGTCAACACTGACGATGTCTCCTTCATTGAGAACTCTCTTATCTGAAGGAATGCCGTGGATGATTTCCTCGTTTACAGACACGCAGGCTGCAGCGGGAAACCCGCCGTAGCCTTTGAATGTCGGTGTCATTTTGTGTTTGATGTACCTGGTTTCAACGAACTGATCAATATCTTTCGTTGTTATTCCCGGTACGATGTATTCCTCAAGTTCGCGGAAGATCTCTGCTGTAACCTTGCAAGGTTCTCTCATAAGATCTATCTCGCGCTTTGATTTAATTATGATCATTATTCTCCGATCTCCTTCACGATCTCTTCGAACACTACAGTATGATCTTTCTCTGCGTTGAAGTTCTTGAGAGCGCCAGTCTTCGAATAGTAGCCGATCAGAGGTGCTGTGGATTCTTTGTAAACAGCGATTCTGTTCTCAGCTGTTTCGACAGTATCGTCTTTTCTCTGCTCGAGCTCTCCGCCGCACTTATCGCAAATACCTTCGACTTTAGGCGGAATGTTCTTGATGTGATATCCGGCTCCGCACTTTTTGCAGACTCTTCTGCCCGTCAGTCTCTCGATAAGAGTGTCATGACCAACTTCGAAATTGATAACTGCATCAAGCTTCTGTCCGTTCTCTGCGAGGAATTTGTCCAGCTGCTCTGCCTGGAAGATAGTTCTTGGGAAACCATCAAGCAGGTAGCCGTTAGCACAGTCGTCCTGCATGAGTCTGTCCTTGACCAGGTCAACAACGAGTTCATCTGGAACGAGTTGTCCTGCATTCATGTATTCCTGCGCTTTCTTTCCGAGCTCGGTACCTTCCTTAATATTCTTGCGGAAGATATCGCCTGTGGAAATCTGAGGTACGCCGTACTTTTCTACGAGTTTGACTGCCTGGGTGCCTTTACCTGCTCCCGGAGGTCCAAGTAATACTGCTCTCATAACTTCCTCCTTTGTATCGTAGGGCTTAGCCCCTGGAGATCAAGCATTTCATACTTGCAGCAAAGCCGCATGATTCTGAAAATGCTTACTTGAGGAATCCCTGATAATTTCTCATCAGCATCTGATTCTCAAGTTGCTGTACGATGTCAAGTGCCACACCTACCATGATCAGCAGTGATGTACCTCCGAACGAGAAGTTGAAAGGTGTAAACACGCTTACGATTGTAGGGATGGTTGCTACTGCTGCGAGGAATACGCCTCCAGCGAAGCAGAGTCTGCTCATAATCCTGCTCAGGTATTCAACGGTTGCGACTCCCGGTCTGATGCCAGGGATGAATCCGCCGTTCTGTCTCATGTTGTCAGCAACATCTGCCGGATTGAACATAATTGCAGTGTAGAAGTATGTGAAGAACAGAGTCAGTGCAATATTGAGTGCTCCGTAAATCCATACTCCAGGGTTTCCCGAAGGTGACAGATACTTAGTTACAAAATCCGTGAATTCTGAATTCGGGAAGAAATAAGTAATTGTCAGCGGGAACTGCAGCAGAGATATTGAGAAGATGATTGGAATTACGCCAGCCTGGTTGACCTTCATCGGAATGTGGGTCGACTGACCGCCGTACATCTTTCTTCCTACTACTCTCTTTGCATACTGTACCGGAATCTTTCTTACACCCTGCTGCATCTCGATGATCACCATTGTGACCAGAACAGCTACGATGATGAGAACGATTACGGCTACTATTGAAACAGCTCCGTCTTTTACCTGTGTTGCAACGCTTCTGACTGCGGACGGCAGTCTTGCAACGATTCCTGCGAAGATGATCATTGAGATTCCGTTACCTACGCCATACTCATTGATCTGTTCGCCTAGCCACATCAGGAAGGCTGTGCCTGCAGTCAATACGATGATGATTACAATCATATTGAACGGGCTCTGGTCAACGATAGCTCTTCTGAAAAGACCTACTGTCAGACCGATAGCCTGGATGAGACCGAGAACTACAGTCATATACCTTGTGATGGTAGCCATCTTCTTACGACCCTCAGTTCCCTCACGGGCGAGACGCTCGAAATATGGGAAAGCGATCGTAAGAAGCTGGACAATAATCGATGCGGTTACATACGGTGTGATACTAAGTGCAAAAATTGTGAAGTTGCTGAACGCACCGCCTGAGAACAGATCAAACAGGTCAAGAAGTCCCGTCTGTCCGCTGAACATCTGCGCAAGATACTCTCTATTGATGCCAGGAACCGGAATGTTCGATCCGATTCTGAACACCAGCAGCATCAGAAGTGTAAAGATGATCTTTTGTCTGATCTCCTGTATTTTCCATGCCTTAGAGAATGTCTTCACAAGTTCCATTATTAGATGACCTCTGCCTTTCCGCCTGCCTTTTCAATCTTCTCAGCAGCGCTCTTGCTGAACTTATCAGCCTTGACGGTGAGCTTCTTCTCGAGCTCGCCATTGCCAAGAACCTTAACGCCATCTTTAACCTGCTTAACCAGGCCGACCTGAACGAGTGCCTCGAGATCAACTACTGCGTCGTTCTCGAATCTGTTGAGATCCTGTACGTTAACTTCAGCATATTCCTTAGCCCAGTGATTAGTGAATCCTCTCTTAGGGAGTCTTCTGTAGAGTGGCATCTGACCACCCTCGAAGCCGAGTCTTACTCCGCCACCACTTCTGGAGTTCTGACCGTTCATACCTCTGCCGGCAGTTGTTCCCTGACCGGTACCCTGGCCGCGGCCGATTCTCTTAGGTGCCTTTGTGGAGCCCTCAGGCTTTTTCAGTTCATGAATTCTCATGGTCTTTGCCCTCCTTACAGCTCTTCAACTTTGAGAAGATGTGAAACCTTAGCGATTGCTCCTCTTGTAGCAGCGGAATCTTCCAGCTCTACTGAGTGATGGAGCTTCTTGAGGCCAAGAGCTTCAACAGTCTTTCTCTGCTTAGGCTGACAAGCGATAGGGCTCTTAACAAGTGTGATTTTAAGTTTTGCCATTTCCCTTGCCTCCTATCCGATAATTTCTTCCGGTGTCTTGCCACGGCGCTTAGCAACTTCCTCAACGGTTGTCAGGTTCTTAAGACCTTCCATTGTTGCTCTTGCCATGTTGCCGGTATTGCTTGTTCCGAGGGACTTAGCTCTTACATCCTTGATGCCTGCTGCTTCGAGTACTGTACGAACAGATGAACCTGCGATAACGCCGGTACCCTTAGCGGATGGCATGATGAGAACCTTGCCTGCTCCGAACTCACCTACTGTCTCGTGAGGAACTGTAGTTCCGACTGTAGGTACATAGATCATTTTCTTCTTAGCATCCTCTGTAGCTTTTCTTACTGCTTCAGGAATTTCGATAGCCTTACCAAGACCCATTCCTACGTGACCTTCGCCGTCTCCGACTACGACTGTTACGGAGAATCTCCTGTTTCTTCCGCCCTTAACAGTCTTCGCAACACGTCTGATGTCTACGATAGTTTCTGTAAGCTCGAGCTTGGATGCGTCAATTCTATTCTGCATTCCGTGTCCTCCTTTAGAATTCCAGGCCGGCTTCGCGTGCTGCATCAGCGAGTTCCTTAACTCTTCCGTGGAAGAGGTATCCGCCTCTGTCGAAGCACACTTCCTTGATGCCCTTAGCTACAGCCTTCTCTGCGACAGCCTTACCAACCTTAGCAGCAGCTTCCTTGTTGCCGCCGTATCCGATCTCCTTCTTGAGATCCTTGTCGACTGATGATGCGCTTACGAGTGTAATGCCGTTAACGTCGTCGATGATCTGTACGCTGATGTTAGCGTTGGATCTGAAAACGCACATTCTTGGCTTCTCAGGAGTTCCGAAAACGTTCTTGCGTACTCTT
>JBGUIG010000161.1:0-24590 GCA_045112795.1 Anaerovoracaceae bacterium
TGCGCGAAAGAGCGTGCAGAAGAGGCATATGAATGGATCCGCAGAACAGGGAACCGTTGACAGAAGAACTGAAAGATAAGAAAGAAGAGAATACCGGGAAGACAGATCAGACAGAGCCTAAAATGGTGCCGGTTTATTCTGAGAAGGCAGAGACAAGACTGCCGGAAGCAGATCCGGATGAGCTGAAGGCTCTGGCTTTGTCGTACGCGAGATATCTTGCAGAGCATGATCTGAAGCCGGGAGAGCCGACATTTACTGATAGTGAAGAGCTGACAGCTGAACAGTCTGAGCCTGAAGAATCAGCAGCAGACCAGGCAGAACCTCAGACCGCAGTAACAGAATCTGCACCTGTGGCCGCAGTTACTGAGGCTGAAACCGGATCTGAACCAGAACAGAAATCAGAAAATAAACCAGTAAAGACAGTAAAGAGCCGCAGAAAACTCTTTGCGGCCGGTGAGCCTTCCGCTGAAGAAATCGCGAAAATAGCGAAAGCGATGGAGAAAAAGCACGGCAGTGCAGGAGTCGCTTCCGTTCTGGATGCTCATGACCGTCTGCAGGGCGGCCTTGATACTGCGGCAAGAAATGCCGGCAGAGGTTTTGTTGCGGCTATTCACGGCATGACTGCGACATACAGACAGTCAAGAAGGATAATCGGAGTCGCGATTCTTGTTATTGGTATACTTGCAGCTATTGTACTGGCGGTATTTGACAGGTTTACCGTTTATGAATATGCATACAACGGCAAGACTCTGGGATATGTCAGAAACCAGGAAGACGTTACGGACGTTCTGGATATTGCCGGAACAATGCTGACAGCAAACTCTTCAGGCGATACCGAGATTCATTTTACAGCCAATCAGAATGTAACATTCAAGCAGGTTGACGCGAGAGGCAAAAGTACTGATGATGCTGATACTGCTGTCAACAAACTGGTATACATGACAGATATCGAGACGGAGGCGTTCGGTGTCTACGACGGGGAGAATCTCGTTGCAGTTGTCAAGAGCAATGAAGATGCTGAAAACCTGCTGAATCAGACGAAAGATTTCCTGAGTGAACCTGATGAGGGAATGACACTTGTATCGTCAGAGTTTACCAATGAACTGGGAATCAGACCTATCAATGTTCTGCTGACAAGTGTACAGAGCAACTATGATGCTATGAACCTCATGACTGAAGGCGGCAAGATGGAAATCTACCACATCGTCGAAGAGGGTGAAACACTTGAAGGCCTTTCATCCACATTCGGAGTTGAGGATGTCAACATATTCAATGAGACTAATGATGAACTGGCGACAGATATCGTTCAGGGAGACAAGGTCTGCATTCATGAGGAAGTTGACCCGGTAAATGTACGGATGGTCGAAAAGGGCAAGATGAAAGAAATCATCGAGTACGAGACTATCAAGAAAGAGTCTGACGATTACTATAAGGGCGACACATACACTAAGCAGAAGGGAAGAAACGGTGAACAGATCTTCGAAGGTACTCTGACCAAAGAAGGCGGCGAAGTTACTGACAGAGACGGTACAACCAGGACTGTCAAGAAAGTCAGAAACAAGATTATTCTTGTAGGAACCGCAGAAAGGCCTAAGACAGCACCGACCGGCACATACGGAATGCCTATCCAGTATTACACACTGTCATCCAATTTCGGATACAGATGGGGCCGTCTGCATTCAGGTATAGATATGGCTGCACCGACCGGTACACCGATCTACGCATCTGATGGAGGAACAGTACAGAGAGCCGGATGGTATGCAGGATACGGACTTTGCGTTGAAATCAACCATGAAAACGGAAGAATGACAAGGTACGGACACTGCAGCAGGCTGCTTGTCAATGTCGGAGATAAGGTATATCAGGGCCAGAATATCGCTCTGGTAGGTAATACCGGACACAGTTTCGGTTCACACCTGCACTTCGAGATCAACCTTAACGGATCACCGGTTAACCCTAGACCATATCTCGGCATCTAGGGAAGCAAGACCGGAGGAGAAATATACAATTGTCTGAAGATAAAATACTTAACAGAGAAACCATATATGATGAGGCAGAGGCTTTGACTGAGTCTGCAGCTGAGGATCTGCTGGAAGAGCAGCCTGAGATTCCTCGTGAACTATCACCGGAAGATAAGGAACTCGCTGCCAGAATAGAGGCCCGCAGAAGACTGACCAGAAGAAGCAACTCCCGTAAGAAGAGGAGGACCACCGTATTGATGATCCTCATCTTTGCCGCGCTTCTGACTATGTGCAGCAGGGAGATCGTAAGACTCAAGGCAGAAAACTATGAACTCCAGAAGCAGCATGCGCAGCTTGAGCAGGAAAGAGACCGCCTGACCAGTGAACTCGGCCGTGTCGGCGACAAGGAATACATCAAGGAGCAGGCCAGAAAGCAGCTCAAACTGCTTGATCCGGGTGAAATCATGTTTATCTTTGATGATGGCAAAGGAAATACAGACAATCCGGCAGAAGACTCCGGGGAAGAGGGTAACTGATCTGATGGAGAATATTGAAAAGACAGGCAAAATCCGGATCAGCAGAGCAATCATCGTCGAGGGCAGAGATGACGTTGATGCTGTCTCTAAGGCAGCAGATGCCCTGATAATACCGACACACGGATTCGGAATCAGAGAAACCACCTGGGAGATTATGGAAAAAGCCTACAGGGAGATCGGAGTAATCATACTCACAGATCCTGACCATGCAGGCGAGGACATCAGGAGAAGACTGACGGAACGGTTCCCGGAAGCAGTTCAGTGTTACATGGCACGCCGGGATACAGAGAAAGCCGGAGACATCGGGATAGAAAATGCCAGCCCGGAGGACATCAGGGACGCGCTTGAAAGAGCACTCAGTCTGCATGATGCATCAGAGGAGACTTCTGATGACAGTATAGGTTACAGGGAAGTTACCATGAGTGATCTTGCAGAGCTCGGACTGTCCGGATCATCCGGTTCATCTCAGCTGAGGACAGCTGTTTCAGCAGAACTGGGAATCGGATACTGCAACGCCAAGATTATGGTCAAGAGACTCAGGGCTTTCCGCATAGGATATGAAGTGCTCGCAGAGACAGTAAGTAAAGTCACTGCAGAGCAGACAGTTTTACAGTATTAAATGAAAAGAAACAAATCACATAATAATCATCATAATCATTCAAAAAAACCCGCAGTAGCTGCAGGCGTAAGACCATCAAAGAGCCTCGGACAGAATTTCCTTGTTGATGAGGACGTTATACAGGCAATAGTTGAAGGCAGCGGCGTTACTGAGGACACACTTGTTATTGAAATCGGACCGGGAACCGGAGCACTGACGCTGCCGCTTGCTGAGCAGGCAGGCTGGCTTGTTGCAGTTGAACTGGACGAAAGAGTCATCCCGGGACTCAGAGTCAAGACTTTCAGTCTCGGCAATGTCGAGATCATACATGAGGACATACTGAAGGTTGATTTAAGGGAACTTATTGACAGAGAACTCAAAGAACACGGGCTCAGTGAAGTCCGTATAGTCGGTAACCTTCCGTACTACATAACAACACCTATCATAATGAAGCTGCTCGAAGCTGATACCGGAGCCAAAAGCATCACAGCAATGATGCAGAAGGAAGTCGGCGACAGAATTGCAGCTGAGCCCGGAACCAAACTGTCCGGCGCTATTACATATTCTGTCCACTACTATGCAGATGTTACAAGCATAGTATCCGCGGGCAGGGAATGCTTCTACCCTGTTCCGAAGGTGGATTCAGTCGTTCTCAGGATGGACATCAGAGAAGAATGCCCTGTTCATGTAGAAGATGAAGCATTATTCTTCCGCTGCATCAAGGCAGGATTCTCGCAGAGGCGCAAAACACTTCTTAACTCTCTTACATCTCTGGGAGACTATGACAAAACAAAAATCGCAGACGCTCTGGACAAGGCAGGCATCGAACACGAACGCCGCGCAGAGAGTCTGAGTATGGAGGAATTTGCCAGACTGGCAGATTCTCTCAAGGAGGTATAATTGCAGAATTTCAGAGAGAAGGCAAAACAAATCCTCGCGGTAATCTGGGTATATATCAAAAAACTCGGAAATGCGATAGGCAAAGTTTTCCTCAAAATATTCCCGAGGAGGGCGGCAAAGTACTTTGATGCTGACAGGCACGAGGTTAAATATGTGCTTCTTATGGCGCTTGGTGCTGCCGCTATTAACCTGTATATTGAGTGGTTCGCCAGACTATCGACAGGCGCATTTGAAGGCGTCAGGTGGGCGGTGACTCACCCGGTTATTTTCCTGTACAATGCTTTGATCATATTCTGCACAATGACACTGGCGCTTCTCTTTAAGAGAAGGCGGTTTGTGTGGTTCATAATTTCTCTTGTGTGGATCATACTCGGATCTGTCAATGGTGCGATTCTGCTTTCAAGAATGACGCCGTTCACACTATACGATCTGCAGAACTTTGCCGACGGACTCACTATCATGACCACCTATTACAGCATGTGGCAGATAGCTCTCGGAGCTGTTGCCCTTGTTCTTGGCGTTATGGCCATCATTCTGATTTTCCTGAGAAGTGAGAAATGGAAGAACATCAGATACGGCAAGAGCATTGCCGCAATAGCTATTTCAATAGCGGTTGCATGCGGAGCAACAGTCGGTCTCATCAGAACAGACGTAATAGGAACTTTCTTCGGAAACCTGAACTACGCATACAGAGATTACGGAATGCCGTACTGTTTTATCATGACATCTGCAAACGCAGGTATTTCCAGACCTAAGGGTTATTCAGAATCGCTGATGACATCTATCCTGGAAGATAAAACAAAAAAAGGCACCAAGACGATTCTCAAGACAAAGGACGACAGCACTGAGCATCCTAATATCATAGTGCTTCAGATGGAGTCATTTACAGTCGCACAGGATTACGCAAATATAGAAGTTGACCGCGACCCTACCCCTGTTTTCAACAAGCTGACCAAGAAATACACATCGGGAAGATTCACTGTACCTGCATGCGGAGCCGGTACAGCTAATACTGAGTTCGAAGTATTGACCGGAATCAGCGCTAAGTTCTTCGGTCCCGGAGAATATCCGTACAAAGGCAAGCTTAGAAAAGAAACACTCGAAAACATGGCTTATGTACTGAAGAGTCACGGATACCGGACGAGCGCCCTTCACGATCACCGCGCGCTTTTCTACAACCGTAATGAGGTTTATGCAAACCTCGGCTTTGACACATTCACATCTGTCGAATACATGAACAACCTGTCTTTTACACCGACAAACTGGTGCAAAGATACAGTCCTAACAGACCAGATCATGGAGATTATGAAGGATACCGAAGAGAGGGATTTCCTGCATGTTATCTCGGTTGAAGGACACGGCGCTTATCCGACAGAGCGAGTATTCAAGAACCCGTATACCACAGTTACATGTGATGACGAAGAGACAAAATGGAAATATGAGTATTATCTCAACGAATGTCATGAGATGGATACTTTTATCGGAAATCTGATCAAGGCAATCAACAAAGCAGAGGAACCGACCGTAATGATTATTTACGGCGACCACATCCCTGCATTGGATGTCAAAGAAGAGAACTACAAGGCAGACAATCTGTATCAGACAAGATATGTTATCTGGGACAACATCGGTCTTGAGAAAAAAGACAGAGACATCACATCGTACCAGAGCGGCGCGATTCTGCTGAAAGACGCAGGGCTGGCGCATGAAGGCATCCTCTTTGATTATCAGCAGACAACATCTGAAGATGATCCGTCATACCTCGACGATATGGAAGCTGTAGCATACGATATGCTGTACGGCAAAAACTATGTATTCGGTGGTAAGACACCATACAAGACGGCGGATATGAAGATGGGACACAAGGATATCACCATCAAGGAAATCCGCAAGATCGGAGACAGATACTATATCAGAGGCAGCAATTTCACTGAGAGATCAATAATAAGTCTTGATGGAAAACAGCTGTCGACCGTCTATCTGTCACCTACACTGTTAGCGCTTACTGAAGAGGTCGATCCGGATGATATTGAAAAGCTTGAAGTCAGCCAGGTCGATAAATCCGAAGAAGAAATACTGACAACAGTCGGAGCTAATGAAGAGCTGTAATTATTCCTGCAGCTTTAAAAGTAAACACCTTTCTTAAATACCCAATCTTAACCAGGAGGACTATCAGACATGTCTGACGAAATGATCTTAACAAATGACGAGCAGGTTGTATCTGAACAGGAATTCGCAGATACAGATGCGGACAAAATTGAAATAATAGCTGATGCAGAGGCTGAAAAGGCAGCAGAGACTGCTGAATCAGCTGAACAGGAACAGGAAGAACGCCCGGAGGTCGAGGGAATACTCGAAATTGCCGAGGACGGATTCGGATTTCTCAGATTCGACAACTTCCTGACATCAAACAAGGATATATATGTATCGAACAGCCAGATCAGAAGATTCGGGCTGAGGACGGGAGACAAAATCCACGGTATTACAAGAAAGCCGCGCGCAGGAGAGAGATTCGGAGCTCTTCTGTATGTAAAGTCGGTCAACGGAATGGATCCTGTCGCTTCAAAGAGGCGCCCTCATTTTGACGATCTGACACCGGTATTTCCGGATGAAAAGATTGTGCTGGAGAATTCAAGTATTGATCTTTCAACAAGAGTTATGGACCTGGTGGCTCCGATCGGAAGGGGTCAGAGAGGCCTGATTGTTGCCCAGCCTAAAGCGGGCAAGACCGTGCTTCTTAAGAAAATCGCTGCTTCAATCGAAGATAAGTATCCGGACATTGAGCTGATAGTGCTTCTCGTTGATGAGAGACCTGAAGAAGTCACCGATATGAAGAGAAGTCTCAAGCGTTCAGAAGTTATTTATTCGACTTTTGATGAGGAGACAAGACACCATGTCAAAGTCGCTTCGATGGTTCTTGAAAGAGCCAAAAGACTCGCAGAGTCCGGCCGCGATGTCGTGATTCTCCTTGATTCGATTACCAGGCTCGCAAGAGCATACAACATGGAAGTGCCTTCTTCCGGCAGAACACTGTCAGGTGGTCTGGATCCGGGAGCTCTTCATCCGCCTAAAAAATTCTTCGGTACCGCCAGAAATATCGAAGAAGGCGGCAGCGTAACAATTCTCGCTACAGCACTTGTAGATACGGGCAGCCGTATGGATGATGTCATTTACGAGGAGTTCAAGGGAACAGGCAACATGGAACTGCACCTTGACAGACAGCTTAGTGAGCGAAGGATATTCCCTGCAATCGACCTTAACAAGTCAGGCACCAGAAGGGAAGACCTGCTTCTCACACCGGAGGAATATCAGGTAATGTTCATGCTCAGAAGAGCAATGGCTTCAGGAAATGTCATGGATGTGACAGAGGAGATAATAGATAATCTTTCGAGCACAAAGAGCAATGCTGATTTCGTGAACTTCATGCTTAAGAAAATGCAGTAGGGGGTTACCGGCGGAGGCTGAGGACTAAGGCCTTCGTCAATGCATACAGACATAAAATGGCAAAACTTGATTACAGCAAAATTTTCATAAAGGAAGCCTGTCCGACTTCAATCGGGGGACAGGCGGTAATGGATGGCGTGATGATGCAGGGACCTGAACGCATCGCTATTGCCATGCGTCTTCCTTCGGGCGAGCTTTATCTCAAGACTAAGATGAAGCCTAAGCAGCCCAAAGCGATGAAGTACCCTCTTATCAGAGGTGTTATCGCTTTTGCTCTTTCTCTTGTTAACGGTATGTCCACACTTATGGAATCCGCAGATATACTGGAGAAATACGCTCCTGAAGAGTATTCAGAGGAAGAAAGCAGATTCGAAAAATGGGTCAATGGCAAATTCGGTGAGAGGACTGCGTGGAATATTCTGATGACAGCATCTCTTATCTTTGCAATTGTCATCTCCGTAGCCCTGTTTGTAATATTCCCTACATGGGTAGTTAACTTCCTGGGAAGATGGATCGGCAGTTCAATCGTTCTTAATCTGATCGAGGGACTTCTCAGAATTGCAATCTTCATCGGGTATGTTTTTCTGATACGCAAAATGGAAGATATCAAGACTCTGTTCCGGTATCACGGAGCAGAGCACAAGACTATCCACTGCTATGAGAACGGTCTCGAACTGACGCCGGAAAACGCGCAGCAGTTTTACACTCTTCATCCGAGATGCGGAACCAGCTTTCTGGTATTCGTGCTGATTATCAGCCTTCTTCTTTTCAGCTTTCTGGGATGGCCGAATCTGGCACTCAGAATAATTTCAAGACTGGTGCTGATTCCTGTAATTGCGGGTATCAGTTATGAACTGCTCAAGTGGGCAGGCCGCTCAAACGGAATAATAGTCAGAATTCTGAGTTATCCGGGACTGATGCTGCAGAAACTCACTACTGCCGAGCCGACAAATGAGCAGCTTGAAGTAGCTATCCTTTCACTCAAGGCTGTCCTTGTCGACAAGGATCATCCGGTAATTGAGGGATTTGTTGACAAAGACGGCAACATGATAGGAGATACTTTCTGGAAGCCGGGTTCTGAAGTGATGAGCAGGAAGCTTCCGGAAGATGACCTGACTGATGAAGGCAGTACCGAAGAAGGAATCAACAGGGCAATCGAGTTTCTGAACGAACTGGACGCCTCAGGATATACAATTGTCGAGACCTCAGAAGGCGGTCCGTCACTTGCGCAGGAAATAGCAGACCACTTCCAGGAAGAGGCCAAGCAGAGATCCCTCGCAAAGCGCTTTACCAATGACATCAGCACTATAGAAAATGCTCTCGAATGGGGGCAGGCTGCGCTGAGCATGGTTGAAAACGGCAAAAACGAGGCAAAAATCATACTCTCCTATGCAACCGGTCTTACTCAGACAGAACTGATCACTCACAGCAAAGAGCTGATGAATGAAGAAGACTTCAAGGAATATGAGAAGAGAATCCAGGACAGACTCACCGGCACGCCGCTTCAGTACATTACAGGAGTGCAGGAATTTATGGGAATTCCTATCCGTGTAAACCGCTCGGTTCTGATTCCGAGACTTGACACAGAAGTTGTTGTCGAAGAGGCAATCAAGGTAATAAGAGAGAAAGAATGGATGCATCCTGATGTGCTGGATATGTGTACAGGCAGCGGTGCCATCGGTGTAAGTATAGCCGTCAAGGTACCTGAAGCAATCGTCACCATGTCTGACGTTTCGGAAGATGCTCTTCATACTGCAATGAGCAATGCCGGACTCAATAAGGTCAACCGTCAGTGTGTTTTCCTGCTGGGAGACCTGTTTGACGCTTTGCCTGCAGACAGAGAATATGACATGATCATATGCAATCCTCCGTATATTGAGAGCAAAGTGATTGAAACTCTCAGCATCGAGGTACGTGACAATGAGCCGAGACTTGCGCTTGACGGTGGTAAGGACGGACTCGATTTCTACAGAAGAATCGCTGTAGACGCAGGCTCACACCTGAGATCCGGCGGAGTGCTTGTTCTGGAGATCGGTGCTGATCAGGCAGGCTCAGTAAAGAGGATTCTCGGTAAGGCCAATCGATATACCAATATCCACAAGATCAAAGATCTCGCAGGACTTGACAGAGTAATCATCGCAGAGAGGGTATGACGAAGCTGCAGCCGACAGACTTCACTCGTACCAGAGGTAGTAATGACTGACAGAGAAAGAATGGAAGCGGGTCTGATATATGACCCCGGTAATGAAGATCTGATGTCTGAACAGATGCAGGCACAGGAGAAATTGTGGGAGTTCAACCACATGAGCCCTGCGCAGTTTGATGAGAGACAGGCACTCATGAAAGAAATCTTCGCTGAATGCGGGGAAAACACTTTTCTGCAGGGTCCGGTCAACGCGAACTGGGGAGGCAGACATGTTCACATAGGATCAGGGGTATATGCTAACTTCAATCTGACCCTTGTAGATGACGGACATATCTACATCGGAGACTGGGTCAAATTCGGACCGAATGTTACAGTTGCGACACCGGGACATCCCGTTTTGCCCGAACTCAGAAGAGGGCACGGAACTGTGCTGCAGTACAACAAGGATGTGCACATTGAAGCAGGCGTATGGGTCGGTTCCGGCGCTGTTATTCTGCCGGGCGTAACGATCGGGGAGAATTCTGTAATCGGAGCAGGAAGCGTGGTGACCAGGGATATACCTGCTAATGTCGTGGCTGTCGGAAATCCGTGCAGAGTGCTCCGCGAAATAGGAGAACACGACCGTGAATACTTCTTCCGTGACGAGCGGATCGACTGGGAAGAAATAAACGATAAATATTTTAAATAGTCCGGCTGCGGCCTGACTCAGATATAAGGAGGAAACAGACATGTGCCTTTCAAATGTTTACAGAAACAGTGTAGATGACAGCAATCTGCTGGCAAGAAATGTCGCAGACATCAAGATTGAGAACGGCAAAATCATCTTTACGGATATCATGGGCATCCGCACCGCGTTTGACGGAAGCCTTGAGCAGATTGACCTGACAGAGAATTTCATAATAGTCAGATAATGCCTGATTCCGCTGTTCTTCGTTAGGGCTGCCAGAAGCGAAGGGATGCAGAGAAAGGGAGAAAGTATGTATTACAACGATTTTAAAGACCTGAAACTCTCCGGACTCGGAATGGGCTGTATGAGGCTGCCTGTTATCGACGGAGATGATACGAAACCGGATGCTGCTGCTGTTCAGGAGATGGTCGACTATGCAATGGCTAATGGAGTCAACTATTATGATACTGCATGGGGATATCACGGAGGCAACAGCGAAACAGTAATCGGAGAAGCTCTGTCAAAGTATGAACGCAGCAGTTTCTATCTGGCATCAAAGTTCCCGGGATATGATCTGTCAAACTTTGACCATATCGAGGAGATATTTGAGAAGCAGCTTGAGAAATGCAAAGTAGACTATTTCGATTTTTACCTCTTCCATAATGTCTGTGAACTGAACATAGACAAGTATCTTGATGATGAGATAGGCCTTATGGACTATCTCCTTAAAAAGAAAGAAGCCGGAAGAATCAGACATCTCGGTTTTTCATGCCACGGCTCACTCGAAACTATGCACAGATTCATCAGAAAGTACTGGAAACATCTGGAGTTCTGCCAGATTCAGCTGAACTATCTTGATTTCGAATTCCAGGATGCCAAGAGCAAAGTTGAAGAACTCAACAATATAGATATGCCTATCTGGGTAATGGAAGGTCTCAGGGGAGGAAAGCTCGCGAAATCCGCGCTCGGAGCAGAGAAGATCCTGGCCAAGAGCAATCCTGATTACTCACCGGCTGACTGGGCATTCGGATTCCTCGAGTCTGTACCGGGAGTAACAATGATTCTGTCAGGAATGTCAGATCTCGAGCAGCTCAGGCAGAACATAGATTTCTTCAGTGAGAAGAGAATTATTTCAGATGACGATATAGCAACACTTCTCACCGCGGCACACTTTGATACTACAGGAAAGAATGCAGGAACTGTTCCGTGCACGGGCTGCAGATACTGCACTACGCACTGTCCGCAGGAACTGGATATTCCGAGAATTCTGTCGCTTTACAATGAGCACGCATACAGCGGAGGCGGCTTTATTGCGCCGATGGCTCTCGCCGCATTTGATAAGGATAAGCTTCCTTCAGCTTGTGTAGGGTGCGGATCCTGCGCAAAGGTCTGCCCGCAGCAGATTGACATCCCGGGAGTAATGAAGAAATTCACGGAGATGATGGGATAACATCCTGTTTTTTCTGACCATTTGTTATTAAAAAATGTGATTGTGCAGTTGAAGTTCTTGAAAATACAAGAGTAGAGAGTTACACTTTTGACAAAGGTAACAGAAACACATGCCGGACCTGAGCCATTCTACCGGAACCGGTATGTGTTTTTGCATTTACGGAGAGGGAAAAGAAAGAGGTGTTTTCATGAAAGATCTTAAGCATCTTTTGTACTTCGAAGACCTCCTGCAGAACGCTAACAACGAACTGATCGAGCAGGCCAAAGCCGAAGGAAAGATCTGCGCAGCTTTTACATGCGAGAACCTTCCTGAGCCGCTTATGAATCTGGGCAATGCTTTTTCGGTTCGTCTTTTTGCGCCTAATTCCGGTTCACTTGACATAGCGACATACTACATGACCAATCTGCTGTGCGAAACGAGCCGTGCCCTGCTGGAGAGAGCGATCGAAGGAGGTTTCAATTTTGCAGACTGCCTGATAGCTGCCGACGGATGTACAATGATGAACCGCGCGGCTGAGAACATGCATCTGCTGCACACCATGGATGAGGGAAAGAAGAAATTCTTCTACGAGTTCATGGAAATTCCGCTCAAGGCTGATGAGAACGGCGTAGAGCTGCTCGTGCTGCAGTGCAGGAATCATATACTCAAGCCTCTGCATGAGAAATACGGCATAGATGTTTCTGATGAAGCAATCCTCAAAGCTGTTGAGGAACACAACCATGTCTGCAGACTCATAAGAGAACTCGGAGAATTCCGCAAGGAAGAGGATCCGAGGATTACAGGTTACGAGCTTGCAGTATTTACACTTGCAACATATGTTGCACCGAAGTATCTCGTCATTGACAAACTTGAAGAGACACTCGAAGAAGTCAGACACAGAGAACCGGACGGAAAGAAGTGGAGAGCGCGTGTAATGGTCGTCGGATCTGAAGTTGACGATGTTGCATTCATCAAGCTGATCGAAGACTGCGGCACATATGTATGCGCAGACAGATACTGCTTCGGAGGCTTCCCTGGCAGAGAGCCAATCGAAATCGATCCTGACTCAGATGAAGATGTACTGACACAGGTATGCCGCCACTACGTATACTGGGGAATGTGCCCTCGTATGATGAACATGGAGAAAGTATACGGCCGCAAGAAATACGTCAACGACATTGCCAAGGAATACAAGGCAGACGGTATTATCTACGAGCAGGTCAAATTCTGCGACCCATGGGCATATGAGCGCATGCTCGGTTCACACATGCTTAGAGAAGACTATGGCTTCCCGGTCCTGTCTGTAGACAGACCTTACAATATAGCCTCCGGCGCAGGCCAGATGCGCACCCGTGTACAGGCCTTCGTTGAGAGCATCGAAATCAAGAAGCTTCAGGGAGGTGAATAGTAATGGCATTCAAGAAAGTTAAGAAAATAGAGAATCCAAAGAGGCGCAAAGGCGAACAGACTCTCGGACATCTGTATCCTACTAATGGCAAAAGCAAAGTAATGAGGCGCCGTGAGTGGAGAGGAGTCAAGGACACGTTCTATGACTACACCAGATGGCTGTACATCATGTCGATTCTTGCAAGATTTATTGCAAAGCCTCGTAACGTCAAAGCTATGTTCCGCTACAGATGGATGGCGAACTATCTGGCAGTGCCTCACATGATGGATAAGTTCACACTCGGCCTCAGAGATGAGCCCCTGCGCATAACCCATACTGCCATGAACTTCGTTATCTATGACGTTGCGAAGACAATGGACAACATCTTCAAAGGCGACCGCAGAACAGGCAACGACGAAGAGTTTTCCAAACACTGCGTACTGACAGATGAGAATGCTATGACAGCATTCATGATGGGATTTGATGAGACTAAGGCTATCCTCAGAGAGGTACCGACAATGTTCGTTGCCAACCTACTGACACAGTACTCAACAACCCATTATCTGGACGTAGCTCAGGAATTCGGACTCCCTGGCGATGTTTGTCCGATGCCGGAAGCCGAAGCAGGCATCTCCATCGATGACGACTTCGCTGTACTCGGATGCTGTGCAGTTCAGGTCAACACTACATGCGACGGCTCACTGATGGGCAATGGAGTTATCGCGCACAGACTGGAGGAGGAATACGGCATTCCTACATTCCAGCTGGCAGCACCTATGCGCCACAGAGAAGATGACGTACAGAAATATGCTGCAGAGGACATCAAGGCTGCAATCAAGTTCGTTGAAGATCACGCAGGTGAGAAATGGAACTGGGACCGCTACTTCGAATGCGCTAAGAGAGTCAATGACGCTACAAGAAAGAGACAGGAATGGCTGGATATCAACAGCACCTACTATCCACAGTTTGTAGGTTCAGTATTCTCGCTTTACAACGATACCAACTACATGGGTAACTGCGGCAGATCACCGCTTTTCCCTCCAATCGACAAGAAGATCACCAAGCTCGTATATCAGGGATACAAGAGAAAAACCATGATGGCTCCTGAGTACAGGCACAGATGTATCATCTGGGGTGTTCAGCCGCAGTACAACATCCACATGCTTTACTGGATGATGAACTGCTGGGGTGTAGTTCCTCTTACAGACATGCTTTCAATGGTCAACACCAGAATGATTGCGGACGAGGATACTCCTGAAAACAGAGAACAGGCTTACTATGATATGGCATGGCTCAACGAAAACATGATCATGCGTAACCGTACACACGGCGGATACAAAGTTCTTGTTGATGAGCTGTGGGAGTTCTGCGAGAAGATGAACGCAGACATGGTAATGATGTGGGAGCATATGTCATGCAAAGCGCTCGACGGTCTTCACGGAATGTTCGAGGAGCAGGGAAGAGAGAGAGGAATCCACATAGTATGGGTATGCCATGACCTCTGCGACCCTCGTGTATACACACGTCAGGCAATAAGAGATGAGTTCAGCCAGTACATGAGAACAGTCCTGCGCGAAGAACCGCTCGATCCTACAATCGAGAACATCCCTGATGAAAACATGTGGTAATAATGCTTCAAATTGCCGGGGCACCTGCCCCGGCTTTTCATTTTCTGATCTGCTCACGGTGAAGAGAGCAGAAATACTGAGCAGAAATACTGAGCAGAAATATGAATAGACAAAACAGGTCTAATAAGTTAGAGTTAAAGTGCAAACTGAATTGCATAAGAAAGGAGCATGCTATGAAAAAGACACTCAAATTAATTTCATTAGTGCTGACGCTCATTCTTGCTTTGTCATTCTCAGCATGCGGTGGCGGCAGCACAGAAGATGAGACAGAAGACGGACAGAATCCGGCAATGAACTATGTCGGAGACTACGTTAATAACAGGGCTTCGATTTTTATCGGAGCAGAAGGCGCAGACGGCATCAATGCTACTGTAACCTGGGCTACAAGCGCCGCTGAGAACAGCACATGGACAATGTCCGGAACATTTGACAGCGAGAATCTTCAGTTCGAGTACAGTGACTGTGTCAAGACTGATTATGTTTACGGCAGTGATGGCGAGATTGATGATATGAATGAAGTCTATACAGACGGTCACGGAATCATCAAATTCAGCGATGGCGACGAACTGACTCTTACATGGCAGGATGACAAAGAACATATTGCCGACGGTACTGTATTCACATACAGCAGTGATGCTCCTTCAAACGGAGGAGAAGTCGGAATTGCCAATCCATGGACAACTGTTGATTCTGCACAGGCTGCAGCAGAAGGTGCAGGTCTGGACGGATTTGACATTGCAGAAATGGAAATCAGCCTCGGACCGGTTGTTCCGGAAGAGTACAGATGCATGGACGGCATCGCAGAAGCCAATATTCCTGTTGGTGCAGTAGAAATGACAATCCGTAAGGGACTGGCATCAGCTTCAGAGGATGGAGATATTTCGGGCGACTACAATTCATACAACAATGAATGGACTCAGAATATCAAAGGCCTTGAAGTAAAATGCTACGGCAACCGCGAAGGCGAATCAACCAAGACAATCTGGATGGTTGATGATACCTGCTACTCAATCACAGCATACGGTGCCGGCGGAGATGATGATTTCGGCCTCAGCCCGGATGATCTGAACTCACTGATCAACGGAATTCAGTAACTTCTCTGAATTAATTGAATAAGAGTATGCATTATAAAGCCCCCGGGAAAACAATTCCCGGGGGCGCTTTTCATAACTTCTGGCTTTGTCTGCAGTTTATTTCTTTGCTATTGATGCAAGGAAGCCGTCAAATACAGCAAAATCTTCATCACTCAGAGGAACAGCATCCGCCTTCAGGCCGTTCTCATCATATGCATCTGCATACATGTTTATTTCATAAACGACTCCGTCAGCCATAAAGCCGGCATGAACATCATAGATTTTGCCGTCTTCTGCAGGATATTTGTTCACATAACCCTCGTAACCTGCTATTTCAACAGATTCACTGTCGATTTTACCCGATTCGAAGTACTCTTCAAGCGTGGTAGGAAGGCCCTCACCCTCCCAGTTGAAGTTTTCAAACGCCTCCTGGTCAACTCTCTGCAGGAAGATAGTATTGCCGTTTTCCTTGTTATTCATGGAAATGCTCTTTTCCTCTGCATAGGTGACAGGATAATTCTCAGGTGCCACGAATGAGAATCCGTCTAATGAATCTATCGGAAGTCCTGCCGGCTGAAGAGACTTGCCGTCTCCTGCCTGAATTGAAGCAATGACATCATCATAAGCCTTCATCAGATCCTCGCTCATAGCAGGGAAATCTGTAAATTCTTTCGTTGGCTTGCCGTTCTCGTCATAATCAACAGGATAAAATACTGAAACACTGTAAATAACATCATCCATCAGCCAGTTTGTGCTTATTTCAAATGTTGTCTTGTCATCACGCACTGCTTTAGCATATTTAGCATCAGTGTCGCACACCTTGATGTCAGTAATTTCATTGGTGTATCCTTTGCCCTCAGTATCAGGCATTTTCAGGAACTGCTTCTCATAGAAATCCTGAACAGTCTTGATTTCATCACTTCCCATCGAATCAATGTCACTCTGATCTACTGTATTCGCTGAGAAGAGAAACCCTGAATCCTGAGGATCATACTGCAGATAGTTGTCTACATCTGTCTGGGTCAGAGTCCAGCCGTCAGGAACAGCAAAAACGATACCTGCGAGTCCTGTGTTAGGCTCAGCTGCCGGGGCTGCGGCCTCTTCGCTGCTGCCGCCGCCTACGCAGGCTGCAAAGGACATAACCATTGCAAGTGCAATTAATAATACAAATAGCTTTTTCTTCATTTCATACCTCCTTGTTTATCCCCCTGAGTCCATTATACGGAAAAAACTCATCAAATCATATCCCTTTATTGCATTGAACAGACAAAGCAGAAAAATCAGGCCGACAAAACTGAAAAAAGCGACAGTCCGGAGACTGCCGCAATACTTCGCAAATTCAGATGAAAGGACTTACTTATTGCTGATAAGCGAGAGAGCCTGCTCAATCAGATCATTGCTTTCTCCGAGCTTATCCACTGCTTGGTGGATCAGATCCTCTGCAACTTCGTCAAAGCAGTGAGCCAGGTCGTGAAGCTCCTCTGCATGGTGACGGTTGTGACTCAACATGTATGTGAGGAGCGCCTGAGCTTCTTCAGGAGATGAGGCAGCAGCATGGCTGTGTGAATGTGTGTGACCATCTGTGTGAGTGTGCTCATGAACGTGTCCGCCGTGCTCGTGTGAATGTGTGTAAGTAGTGTTTTCAGGATGATTGTGATCGTGCATTTTGACCTCCGATATATATTGCATAATTGTACAAGCGGTTACTATAAATTGTGTTTTTACAGAAGTTTTTAACCCCATGTGGGGGATTCTGAACAAGTGGAAAATTATGCTTCAAAAAAATACATAAAACACTGCGAAATCCGCTGTTTTCATGAGTATATCCCATTGACACAAATATCACAAGACCATTAAAATTATACCAATAGTATATGGTGAGGAAGCATGTGACCTTCTGGTCAGAAAAAACCAAAACATGCTGAATCAACCACAAAAATTTCACTCAAAGAGGGAGAGGAAAGGTGAAACACCATGCGTGACTTAAAGCATCTGATCTACTTTGAGGACCTGCTGCAGGAGGCTAACAACGACCTCGTGCGCAAGGGCAAGGAAGACGGCAATCTGTGTCTCGGATACACCTGCTATTTCATGCCTGAGGTCCTGCTGGATCTGCCGGGCTGCTTCTCAGTAAGACTGAGAGCTCCTAGGTGCACATCTCCGGATATGGCCACATACTATATGTCCGGAAGAACATGCCACTACGGCAGATCGCTTCTCGAGAGAGCTCTTGAGGGCGGATACAATTTCATTGACGCTCAGCTCGCTACAGAAACCTGCACAGTTACATGCAGATTCCAGGAGCATCTCGATTATATGGACGGCGTTATCAACAACGCAACGTTCAAGACATCATTTACAGACGTTCCGTTCAAGAAGAATGAGAACAGCGTTGATCACTACAGAAAACAGCTCAAGATCAAAGTTCTTGACTTCCTGAGAGATGAGTTCGGTGTAGACACATCAGACGAAGCTATTCTCAAGGCTATCGAGATCAACAACGAAGTTAATGACATCATCACAGAGATCGGCAACTTCCGTAAACTTGACAGACCGACAATCACAGGATACGAATTCAGTGTCATCACACTGGTATCAATGGTCTGCCCTAAGTATCTGATTGTTGATAAGCTGAGAGAGACTCTTGAAGAACTCAAGACAAGAGAGCCTGATGACAAGCCTAACTACAAGATCAAGGTTATGCTTGCAGGATCCGAGAATGACGACCCTGACTTCATCAAGCTGATCGAGGGCTGCGGAGCACTCGTAGTTGCTGACAGATACTGCTACGGCTCACTTGAGGCAAGACATCACATCAATATCGAGCCTGGTGACGATCCGCTGACAGCAGTTGCTAAGCACTATCTGCTGACAAGCCAGTGCGCGAGATTCATGGAGCAGCAGGAAATGAGACACCGCAAGAAGGTCCTCGCTGACTATGCTACAGAATACAAAGCAGACGGAATCATCGTTGCATCCAACAAGTTCTGTGAATACTGGAGCTATGAGAGAATGATCGACACTATCGTTCTTCCGAGAGATTACGGATTCCCTGTATGCTCAATCGAGAAGGAGTACATCAACACTGCTTCAGGACAGCTCAGAACCAGATTCCAGGCGTTCGTTGAGAGCGTAGAACTCAAGAAGATACAGGAGGGCAAGTAGACATGAAGAAACCTGATCTGAAGAAACTCAAAGAAGTCGACTTCAAGAAGGCAGCTAAGGATTTCGTCTACGGCAAGCCTCACGGAGAAAGAAGACTCGGCGACCTGTACATCCCTAAGACAGGTCTTTACAAGCACAGAGAATGGCGTGGTGTTAAGGACACCATGTACTATTTCAACAAAATCTGGCTGTACAACTACGGAATGATCGTACGTGACCTGATGGTTTACGGCGGCGGTCCTAAGGGAATGATTCAGTTCCTCAAGGGAACCTGGAGATACAGATGGATGGGTCAGACTTATCTGACAGTACTCCACTGGTTCGACAGATGTCTCGAAGGAATGAGAGGCGAGACACTCGCAGCATCCGCATGGCACTTCAGAGGAATCACAAGTGCTGTACTGTGGCAGCTCTGTGACTTCTTCAACAGAGACGCTAACATCGGCGGAGACCCTGCACTCAGAGCCAAGACAATCGGTATCGATGAGACCGTATGGGGCGGAATAATCTATCCATATCTGGATCAGGCTGAATACATCCCGATGCAGATGATTCCATACTTCGTAACATGCCACTGCAACAACCACGTAGTTCTTAACTACATCGACGCAGCTCAGGCTTACGGACTCCCTGGAGACCCATGTCCGATGTGCCAGGCAGAGGCAGGAATCTTCATCGAAGACGATGTTCCTGATTCATATGTAGCAGCAATCACTACTAACGAAGCATGCGACGGTTCCGTAGCTACATCAGTTATTCAGGACTGGATGATGAACAAGCCGCTCTTCGCTATGCCTCAGCCAATGCAGTTTGACGACGATACTGTACTTGAGAACTGCGCTAAGGAAATCGAAGGTGCATGGAGATTCACAGAAGAGATGCTCGGAGTTGAGTTCCACTGGGACGAGCTCGTTAAACACCTCAAGGCTCAGAACGAGATGCAGAGATTCGAGTGGGAGAAGTGGGATGTTGCAGCAAATACTCCTAACTACCCGATCAATGGTGTAGCTCAGGCTCTGTACAGAATTTTCTACTCACAGTATGGTGAAAGACCTTACTGGCATGATGTTGACAGAAGAGTCAAGAAGATCATGGAGAAGTGCGTAGAGAAGAACATCCAGACCTTCCCTAAGACAAGACACAGAGTAATCGCATGGTCATGCGCTCCGCTGTATTACTCAGCATGGTGCACATGGGCTTATAACTGCTGGGGCCTCAACACAATCATCAATATGGACTCTCTGATGTTCGATATGGAAATCAGAACAGATTCATATGAGAACACACTTATGGATATGGCTAAGTATCATGAGTGGGCTCCGATGAGAAGAATGGCAGTAGGCGGACTTCAGCACATCTTCGAACTCTGGGAGAACATGGAAAAGTTCAACTGCGACATGGTTATGATGTATGACCAGCTCCAGTGCAAGGGCATGCAGGGCGTTGTAGGACTCTTCGAAGATGAGTTCAGAGCACGTGACATCCACGCAATCTGGATGCCGCATGCACTGCCTGATAAGAGAACTGTTCCAAGATCACAGATCAGACAGATCATCAACGACTACATGTTCACAGTAATGGGTGAAGAACCACTCGATCCATCACTGCTTGACATCGACGATACAGACAGCTGGTAAAAAGGAGGTCGGCATGTTTGCTAAGAGAAAAGCCGCAAAGAAAGCAAAAAAAGTCAAAAAGGCTAAGAAGATCATAAGAAGAACTGTCGGAACTCTTGCAGCTGTATATGCAGGACTGTTCTGCGTATTCTACTACGATCTCGACGGAAAACTCCTCTACTATGTAGTTGAACCGTTCATGAAGAACCACTTCGACAACATGGAGAAGAGAGATCCGCATACAGTACCGTATGAGCAGATTGACTCAGAATATATGAAACTTAAATAAATCAGTTAGAAAGAAGTTATTGCAATGAAGAAACAGTTTAAGGCCGAATCCCAGCGTCTGCTGGATATGATGATTAATTCGATCTACACGCACAAGGAGATATTCCTCAGAGAGATCATCTCCAATGCCTCTGATGCGATCGACAAAATGTGCTACCTTGCGCTTACCGATAAGTCTGTAGGCATGAGCAGAAGCGATTTTGAAATAATCCTGACTCTCGACAAAGAGAACCGTACTCTTACGGTCAGTGACAACGGGATCGGCATGAACGCTGAAGAACTCGAGAAGAATCTCGGAACTATCGCTTTCTCAGGCAGCAAGAAATTTGCTGAAGAGGTTGAGAAGGCTGACAAGGAAAAAGCAGGAACGGCTTCATCCGGTCTTGCTGATCAGGTTGACATCATCGGACAGTTCGGTGTTGGTTTTTACTCAGCATTCATGGTATCCGACAAAGTTGAAGTCATTTCCAGAAAGTACGGCGAAGACAAGGCATACAGATGGATATCTGAGGGTGCCGGCGGATACACAATTGAGGAAGCTGAAAGAGACGGACAGGGAACCGACGTCATCATGCACATAAGAGAAGACGGCGAGGAGAAGGACGAGTACAGTCAGTACATGAGAGAGTACCCTATATACAAACTCGTCAAGAAGTACTCGGACTACATCCGCTTCCCTATCAAGATGCTGATGCCTCAGCCAAGAATCAAAGAGGGCTCTGATCCTGAGAACCCTGAATTTGAAGAAGTATTCGAATATGAAGTATTCAACTCCATGGTGCCGCTGTGGCAGAGAAAGCGCGCAGACGTCACCAGAGAGGAGTATGAGGAATTCTACAAGTCGACATTCCAGGATGATACACCGCCTCTTGAGACAATCATTGCCTCAGTAGAGGGCATGGTAAGCTATGACGCCCTGATGTTCATCCCGGAACTTGTACCTAACAAGTACTACACTGACGACTTCACCGGCGGACTGCAGCTGTATAGCTCCGGCGTACTGATCATGGAGAAGTGCAAGGAGCTTTTGCCGGAATACTTCAACTTTGTCAGAGGCGTTGTTGACTCACCGGACCTGTCGCTGAACATCTCCAGAGAAGTGCTCCAGCATGACAGACAGCTCAAGCTGATTTCCAGAAATCTCGAGAAAAAGATCCGCAGCAAACTCGAAGAACTCCGCGACAAAGACCGCGAGAAGTACGAGAAGTTCTACAAGAGCTTTGGCAGACAGCTCAAGCTCTGTGCTCTCGATGACTATGGCAAGTACAAGGATGAACTTCAGGACTTCCTGATGTTTTACTCCTCAACTGAGAAGAAGCTTGTCACTCTCGCTGAGTATGTTGAGCGGATGAAAGAGGATCAGGAATACATCTACTATGCAGCAGGCGACAGCTTCGATGCAGTAGACAAGATGCCACAGACTGAAATCCTCAAGGACAAGGGAATTGAGATTCTGTACTTTACAGACAGCACGGACGAATTCATCCCTGATATGTTCAGGCAGTACAAAGAAAAGAAGTTCATGTCTGTAATCGACGGAGACTTTGACCTCGGTGACGGCAAGACCGATGAGCAGATGACAGAGACATTCAAAGAAACCTTTGATTTTGTCAAGGAAACTCTCGGAGACAAGGTCGATGTCGTCAAGGCAACTACCAAGCTGAAGAGCCACCCGGTAGTTATCTCAAGCGGTGAGGGAATCACCTTCGAGATGGAGAAGTACTTTACAGCAGTCAATCCGGAGCTCGGAATGAAGGCTAAGAGAATTCTCGAACTTAATGTAGATCACAAAGCGTTCCTTGCTCTTGACAGAGCAAGACTTGATGACCCGGAGAGGGCTAAGAAGATGTGTGAAGTCCTGTACAATCAGGCTCTGATGATAGCAGGCCTTCCGGTTGATGACCCTTCGGGATACACAGACATAGTTTGCTCATTCTTCTGATTGACAGCGGGCATCACCGCAGGCATCAGATAATAAATGAGCACTGGAGAGGACTAGTTAATGGAACACGATACAAAAATTCTGACTGTTGCAGGTAAGGGAGGTGTCGGCAAGACATCAATTTCCTCAGCGATGGTAAGGATTCTTACAGAAGAATATCCTGATTCAAGAATTCTTGCTATCGATGCAGATCCGGCAATCGGACTCACAACAGCACTCGGAGTAGAACCGACTGATACACTGGACGGAATCCGCAAGAAGATTGTCAACAGTGTTGAGGACGGTCATCCGAAGGAAGCTATTGAGATGCTCAATGAAGCCAGATACAGGATTTTCGATACAATGGTTGAGGAAAGCAAATTCAGCTTCCTCGCTATCGGAAGACCTGAGGCTGCCGGCTGCTACTGCAAAGTCAATGCATACCTAAAGGAGGTCATAAGCCTTCTTGCCAACGATTTTGACTATGTAGTCATTGACGGTGAAGCTGGAATCGAACAGATTAACCGCCGTGTAATGGAAAAGGTCACACACCTCTTCCTGATCACAGATCCTAGCCGCAAGGGCTGCAAGGTTGTGGATACCATCAAGCAGGTTGCTGATGAGCTCGTTATGTATGACAAGTGTGGAGTCATCGTTAACAGAGTCAAAGAGGAATCCATTCCTTACGTCAAAGTCGAATCGGCTGAGATTCTTACTTACATTCCTGATGATAAGACTCATGCCGATAATGACATTATGGGAATAAGCGTATTCGATCTGCCGGAGGATTCTCCGGTTATGAAAGGAACACGCGAAGCTCTCAGAAAAATGGGACTTATTGCCTGATAACAGGGCAGTAAGAATTATGCCGCTGACTTCTTCAGTGACACCCATTTCTGCTAACACTGATCTTATATATTAATGAATATAAGTTTAAGAGGGAGGTTACTACATTGAAAGACTTGAAGCATTTGATTTACTTCGAGAACCTTCTGGACAACGCGGACAACGAACTGGTTGAACAGGCTAAGAAAGACGGCAAGCTCATCATGGGCTATACATGCTATCACATCCCTGAAGTTCTCCTGAACGTTGACAACTGCGTTTCCGTAAGACTCCGCGCGCCAAGGACAGGATCAATCGACATTTCTACTTATTATATGTCGAACTACGTCTGCGAGTACGCAAGAGCTCTGCTGGAGAGGGCTATCGAGGGAGGCTTCCAGTTCCTGGACGGACTTGCAGGTGTGGATGCATGCTCAATGATGAACAGATTCTATGAGCACTTTGGCATTCTCAAGTGTAACACTAAGGAAAACTTCTTCGTTACACATCTGGATGTTCCATACAAGACAGAGGAGTTCTCATTCAACCACATGCAGAGACAGCTTGAAGTAAGACTTCTTGATGTCATGCACGAGAAGCTGGGTGTGGATGTATCCGATGCTGCTATCCGCAAAGCTGTTGCTGAGCATAATGAGGTCTGCAAGATAATGCAGGAAATCAGCGAGATGCGTAAAGCTGATAACCCGGTCATCACAGGATATGAATTCCATGTCCTCAACCTGGTTACATACACATGCCCTAAGTACCTGATTCTGCCTTATCTCAAGGAGACACTGGAAGAGCTCAAGAAGAGAAAACCGGATGAAAAGCTCCCAAGAGCAAGAGTCGGTATCGTAGGATCTGAAATTGACGATCCTGAGTTCACCAAGATGATTGAAGATGCAGGTGCAAGAGTAGTATTTGACAGACACTGCTTCGGAGCAATCCCGGGCAGAGAAGTTATCGAACTTTCCGATAAGGAAGATGCTCTTCCACAGATTGTACG
>JBGUIG010000162.1:0-3410 GCA_045112795.1 Anaerovoracaceae bacterium
AATGCAGTTACAGTCCCATATATCCAGGCTGTCTCTGAAGGCACCGCAGTTGGTCAGTTCGACTGCGTCGATGCCATTCCGAACCAGTTCCTCAAAGTCGATGTAGCAGGGATTTGGGGAGTACAGCTGCATCAGCTGCTCCTCGGACGGTATCTTTCCCGGCTCTACTGTTTCCATCCACGACAGATCCTTAGGCTTCCACGGCTTTGTTTTCGGAATGGTCTCCAGCTGCTCCGGATCTTCAAGTATGAGAATGTCGCTGTCAGCGGAAACAGTGAATCTGAAAAACTGCTTAAGCGATTGAACAGAATACCGGTTTTCTCTGCACCATGCGCTCCAGCCAAAAGGGTCATTTTCGCGGCTTGCCCACAGACCGGTGCCTTCCATCGGTTTAGTGTTCCATGTGCTGTTTCTAATCGGAGAAAACAGTTCTGGATCAAATGCATCTGCTCCATAGTGTATGTAGACTGTCATTCCCGCACCTCGAAAAGCATTGTCTTTCATGTCAGGATACTCCCATCACCTGCATTGCTGTGTTTTCAAGAAATTCTTCCACGGACGGCTCACGGTCTCCGAATGCCGCCACAAAAGCCGGTGACTTCTGCAGGTATGCATCATGTATAGCTTTCTGCATTTCTTCCCTGACCTCTTCTTCAGAGAAACCATTTTGCAAAGCGACCTGCTTAAGTACGTCTTTCATTTCCATATGATTTTACTCCTTCACCTGTTTTATCTCATTGTCCGGGGCAGGTTCACTCAATCATGCTCCTTGCCCATTCCGTACATTCTTCGGATTCCATCAGGCACAGTTCCTGCCATATGCCTGCATAATATATTCCTTTTGACGGGTCTTTTGCCAGATTCTTCCGGTTGCCGAATATATGATGAGTATCATATACAGGATTCATTTTCCATGTCGCCTTGGGAGCGCCTTCGAGGGTAAGAACTCGCTTTTCGTCAAAGCTTAACAGGCCGGCTCCCGATCTGCTGTCATCAAATGACAGATGCTCAGCTGCTCTGAATATTACATTTGTTTTGTTCTGGTTGAATCTGTCTGCAGAATGCGGATGCCAGAACACCTTCCTGATCTCTTCCGGATCGCTTATTATCTCACCAATCTGAAGATAGCCCCATATGATCTGCAGGTCGTTGTCCCTGTAATAATCGCCGCTTCTTCTTGTAAATCTATAGTGTCCGTCCTTTCTTTCGACAAAGTGAAAGTTTCCGAAGAACAGGAACAAATCCCCTGCAGATATGTCGTTATTATGAAGATACGAGGCTGCCGCATTGACCTGTCCGAATGCCGGGAACCATCCCGGAACTGCATCCTTTCTTCTGCATGGATCAAGATCCGGATCAACATGACAGTGATATGTGTTGCCCTTGTACTTCAGATCGTCAATAATATCCCGGAAAGTAGAATCGCAATAGCATAGATCATCGTAAGTATAGAAGTCTTCTGACGCTGGAATCGGCATCGAAATCATTGCCCCGTCCTCAAAGATGGGACTGACAATGCCTCCGTTTGCCGAATCAAATCCTTTTCTGCTCAGTATTACCTTCATCTCAACACCTGCACTGCTATGAGTGTTCCCATTGATAATGCCGCAGAAACAAGCGGCACCATTGCTGCATAAAAGGCTTTTATCTCTTCCATGCGGTAATATGCCACATAAAGAATAATGCTGATGATGAATGCTATGGCAATCACAGCGCACATAATGGCAAACCCGTTTTCTGAAAGATTTCCCGCAGCATTCAGATTGCATATGACCGCAATCTCCAGCATCGTCCACCCGACAATAAGAATCAGCTCCGTTGTCACGATGCGGTGAAATGCAAAACGGGTTATCAGGAGCAGAAGGACATAAGCCGCAATTCCCCCTGCCAAAACCCAAATGCCTTCTATCTTCGACACTGTGATCACAGGAGCTTTCGTAAGGCTCAGCACAACTCCGGCGATACCAAAAGCTACTGTACTCAAAAGGAGAATTCCATTCAAACCGCTGACACGATTCACCGCTTCACCCGGTCTGTAGCATCTGTACCACCAGATCATGTAGAAAATGCTGCATATTATTAATAAGGTCTGCCCTGTGAGTATTCTTCGCATTATCTATGACTATCTAACCCTGCTGATATTCTCCTCGCGCAGGTCATGCGCTTCTTTATTATCTGTTGCATATCCTAACGCGATAGCTACTACGAAGTCATATCCCTCAGGACATCCGAGCCTGGCTCTCAGGTCATCAGCTTTATCGCCCTTAAACGCAGGGAGTGGAAGGCCAAGGATCACGCTTCCCACGCCAAGGCTCTCTGCCGCAAGCGCTATGTTTTGTACTGCGATCCCTGAGTCTACATTAGACCAATAGAATTCCTTATCGGCAAATATGAATACAACTGTAGGTGCGTGGTAAAAGATCTGAAAGTTCGGATCTTTGAAACGAGGGCTGCCTGTTTCCGCCGTCATATTCTTTGCCGCCTCATCATGCACTTCCTGTATCAGCTCTTCATTCTGTACAACAGAGAAGTGCCACGACTGCCTGTTTCTTGCACTCGGTGCCTCAAGCCCTGCTTTCAGGATGGCCGACAGCACGTCCTCCGGCAGCTGATCTTTCTTATATGCTCTGTGTGACCTGCGGCTTGAAATTGCCTGTAATACTTCCATTTGCTCCTCCTATCAGTCTTTATTTAAGTGACAGTCCCAACTTATATACTTCTTCCATTGCAGGTGTGTCCTTGACTGCTCCCTTGTCTGCAAGATTCGGGGCTGTGATGATGCCCATATCCTGCCATCTGAGGTAGCTTGTCATGGCTTTGTACTGAGCGATCGCTGCGTCATATACATGATCCGCACCTGAGTCCAGGATCAGTGCTGTCTTTGTGAAGTGGAATCCGATCTTCCCGTTGGCATACATCCTGTCAATTACGGACTTGAGCTGAGCTGTTATGTCGAACCAGTATATCGGCGATGCAAACACGACCATATCTGTATGATTCAACGACTCAAGAATGCCCTTCATATCATCCTTCTGTACGCACTCCCCGCCGTGTTCGTGGCAATATTTGCAGCCAAGACATCCGGCAACCTTCTTGCCTCTCAGATTGATCAGCTCAGTTTCATGTCCTGCTTCCACTGCGCCCCTGATGAATTCTTCCGCCAGCATTTCTGTATTCCCTTTTGCTCTCGGGCTGCCGTTAATTACAACTATCCTCATGTATTTTCCTCCGATCCTGCTATTTCAACTCACATTTATATTTATTGATTCAGACACTCTTTTTCTTTGCCCGTATAGCCGCCACGAAGGATGCAATGGATCCGGCAAACAGCACAATTATTATGAGTACAGCTACCGGTGCATCGGAAAGGTAAAACCACAGGTCATAGGTATTGTACAACTGTCCGCATG
>JBGUIG010000163.1:0-15087 GCA_045112795.1 Anaerovoracaceae bacterium
TTGGCAGGATCTGCCGCCTGTCTGTACAGCACGAACTTTCTTCCTATTGCCTGCACAAATTCAGCTCTGAGCTCCTCAGCTATCTCATTTGCAGTTTCCTTAGGATCAAGAACAGCTCCTTCCTGGATCTGAACCTTGACCAGCTCATGCGCCTCAAGATAGTCATCGATTGCGGCGATGACATTCGGTGTTACTTCGTCTTTGCCGATCATTACTGTCGGCTTTATCTCCTGAGCCATTTTCTTCAGCTCACTTCTCTGTTTTCCTGTTATCATTATTATTCCTTCCCTGTTTATTACTTATCTGCCGGTACATCCGGATCATTTTTTCGTGATCCACAGAATTTCCGGCGGGCTGTTTTTCTGATTGATCAGGCTCACGTATGCTGCGTGATATCTCTTTGAATCAAGAGACCCGGCCCATTCAAGTACCTGTTTCTTTTCTTCTTTGCCTTCTTCGTGTCCGTCATACAGCACGACTGTTACTATTCCTCCCTGGCGGATAGTCTTAAGAGCAGAATCGAGGCCTTTGAGAGTCTCTTCTGCGGTTGTAGTAATGCTGTGGTCTCCGCCCGGAAGATATCCCAGGTTGAACACTACAGCAGCTGCGCTGTTCTCGGGAATCTGAGAACTCATCGATGAAAAAGACCGTCTGAGAAAGTGAACATTATTGATGCCGTGTGAATGAAGCCTCGCTTCTGTCAGCAGAAGCGCTTTTTTCTGAATATCGAAAGCATACACTTTGCCGCTCTCCCCTACAGCTTTGGCCAAAGCCAGGGTATCCTGACCGGTTCCGCATGTCGCATCGACAGCTATGTCCCCGCTGTTTATATAGGTCAGTGTCAATGACATCGCAAGTTCAGTTGTCTTTGTGATTAAGTTGCTCATATTCTCCTTAATTCATGCAAGGCGCTCATTTCTCAGTGAGATACATTGTCCGCATTCTCTCAATGTCCTGCGGTCCCAGATTCAGGGCATTACGCATATATCCTGTGAAATCCCCGTGCATCTCTTCAATCTTAGCATATGCTGCATTGATGTATTCTTCCCTGGCGCAGAACAGATTTCTCATGGCCTGCTCTGATTCCGGGGTTTCTGCTCCCGTTCTGCGGAAGAAAAAGCTGATCATTTCCTGTACATCCGGTTCAATGAATCTGTTGGTTGCAAGATAATCCTGTATGATAAGGTCTCTGTCAGCACCGAGTATCTCGAGCAGAATGACAGATGCAAAGCCCGTTCTGTCCTTGCCTGCAGTGCAGTGCCACAAGATAGCTTTTTCCTCACCATCAAGCAGTCTTCTAACAAACAGCTCGTAACCCCTGTTTGCAATCTCCGATGCGATAAAACTCTCATATGTCCTTCGCATGTAATCCATTGCTCCGTCCGGATTATTGATCAGCATCATGAAAGCCTGCTCATCAGATTCTGCATCTCTGCTGACACCGGCAGCCAGACTGTCAATAATCGGTACATGGATATAATCCACCCCTTCAAGAACCGGATCCGGAGATTCAGCACATTCTTTTTCAGTGCGGAAATCCATTACAAGCGAAACATTATTTCTCAGCCATTCAGCATCAGCTTTACTGGCTTTGCCAAGCTGGCCGCTGCGGATGAGACGGCCACGTCTGACAGCGAGGCCGTCTGAGGTCTTCATTCCTCCAAAGCCTCTCGTATTATTAAGTTTTTCAAATTCAATCCTTGCCAATGTCCAGCACCTGTTCCTCTCCGAAAAAATGATTTTCTGAAAAATCCCCGCTATCAGCTTAATGCAAACAGCGAGGAAATTACTTTACCGGCATCAGAATAGGATACTATCAGTCCCATGACATCTGAGGAAGCTTACGGTGAGTTACATTGGATATGTATTTTCTGTAAGCCTCTGTATTCTCAATCTTCGTCTCTGATTTCAGTGCTTCTTCAAGTGCTTCCATCTTGCCGAGATCATACCTGTCGCCAATCCTCCATTGGTACGAATGCGGGTAAGCATCATCCATGTCGAGGATTGTCGGCCATTTAAGGCACATTTTTTCGTAATCGAAATACAGGCGGTCTATTTTTTCTTTCAGATCAGCAGGTTCTGTCTTCTTGACAGGTGCAGCCTGTGGAACAGCCCTCTGAACAGGTGCCTGTTTCACCTCCTGCGCCCTTGCTACCTCTGTTCCGCCTGAATCCAGCGGTCCCTGACCCTTGAATTCTCCGTCAAATACTAATGTATATTCATTATTGTTGTCTGCCATTTTGACCCCTCTTAATTGTAATCTCAATTCCAGCCAATAAATCGAGTCACATTTCCGTAAGGTTCTTCCGCACGCACATGTAACTCGGCTGCCCCTGTTATAAGATTTTATCACATAATTCTATTTTTTTATGTACTTATCTTGTTTATTCCGCGATCAGTTTCTTCTGATATCTGCATGCTGCCGGAATCTGTCAGTTTTCAGTTACTTGTACCCTCTTCGAAGAAATAATAGTCAATGTCTTTCTTTTTCACGCCTTTGTAGCACAGACTTACATATTTGTGGATGATGTCTCTTGCCGTCTTCTCTGTAGGTATGAGGCTGATATATTTCTCGTTCTTAGGCAGATCAAGTGATACGTAAAGAACATCTTTTTCGCCTATTACAATATTCCTGCCTTCAAATTCATTTTCATTGATTATGTCAGCAAGCATCTTTTCCGGACCGCCTGTCAGAAGCTGAACAGTCAGAAATCTGTCCCATTCCAGTTCAGGGGCATTCTTTCTCCAGTCTCTGATAAATCTCTTTTCCCTTTTTTCAGAGAAAACATCAAACAGTCTGCTTGCCGCATTATTTCTGAATTCAAGTTCACTCAGAACTATCCCGAATCCGTATGCAAAAACTTCACTCATAATGCAGTCCTTTCCGGTTGCTTACCGCCTGCGGGTTTTCATCAGTATCCCGCATCGCAGTCAACAACATTAACTAATTCAGCGCCTTCGGCATATCTCCTGAGGTTTTCACAGAAAATCTCCACCGTGACATCTACCGAATACTGCAGTCCCATATCTCCTGATGAGTGTGGAGTAATTATGCAGTTTTTTGCTGTCCACAGCGGATGATCTGCCGGGAGAGGTTCAGGAACTGCAACATCAAGGGCAGCGCCTGCTATTTTCCCGTCGTTCAGAGCTTTGACAAGAGCTTCCTGGTCAACAGTCACACCTCTTCCTACGTTTACTACAAAAGCAGTCTCAGGCAAAGCAGCTATTCTCTGCGCGCTCAGAAGACCATGCGTCATAGGAGTATCCGGAACGCACATTACAACTACATCCACTTTGCCTATGCGCTTCTCAAAATCATCTATTCTGTACACCTCATCAAAAGGTTCTCTGGCCTTGCCGCTGCGGCTGAAACCTATAACGCTTCCCGCTCCGAGCCCTTTGAATTTCTCTGCTGCGGTACTGCCCAGATTTCCGGTGCCGACAATGGCAATATTGCTTCCGTAAATCGAGCGTATCTTCAGATTCTGCTTCCATTCCCGGGCTGCAATTATCTCAGAATATTCATTCATTCTTCTGAGCAGCAGCAGAGTTACCATAATTATATGCTCAGAAATCGCACGGCCATATGCTCCCGAACTGTTTGTCAGTATTACGTCACCATTTCCGAAAGCACCGGTTGCAATGAAATTGTTCACCCCTGCACTTGATGAATGACACCATTTCAGCTGGGGCATCCGGTCAATCAGTCTCGCATTGTTGCAGTACAATACCTCTCCGTCAGATACTTTTCCTGCGGCCTGTTCTGAGGTGCCGAAAAATGTCATATCGTATCCGTATTGTTCGCAGGCTTCGCTTATTGCCCGCATATTATCTTCGCTGAGATATTTTGTAATGCAGTATGCTTTAATCATATTTCACCTTTTACGTGCCTGTTATGCACGCCTTTTCCTTCTTTCCGGACAAGCTGTTCAGTAGTCCGTTACATAATAGTATAGCGCAGGTATCTTCGTTTGTGAAAGATATCTGCGCTAATACGGATAAATGCTTATTCTTTTGTTTCCCATATATGTATCACGGAAGGTAGCCCATACGTCCGGAAATAGTTGATGCTACTGCCATCACTACTTCTGCCATTGCCTGAAGTCTGTCATCCGGCAGGTCATGAATACTTCCGCTGATAGAAATTCCTGCAATCGGGGCCCCTGTGAAGTCATACACAGGCGCGGCAATGAATCTCATTCCTACAACAGTTTCACCATCGTTCAGTGCCCAGCCTTTTGCTCTGACCTCTCTGAGATGCTGTTTGTACAGAGCCGGATCCGTAATAGTATTTTCTGTATATTTAATAAGCGGATAATGATAGAGTCTTTCATCCATCTCATCACCGGAAAGTGCAGCAAGAAGACATTTTCCAATTGCAGAAGGGTAAGCCGGAACTCCTGCATCTTCCGGAATATTATCCACAACAAGTCTCTTACTCATCAGCTCAGTATACACGATTTTATTCTGAACAAGTTTTCCGAGATATACATTCAGATCATATCTTGAGTTCAGTTCTGCAAGAAGAGGCATCGCAATCCTGTGAAGTTCCAGATGCCCTATATGATAACTTGCCAGTTCGATAACCTTATATCCGAGGAAATATTTCGAGTTATCTGCTTTCTCTGCATATTTTCTGGCACACAGAGTTTTCATCAGCCTGTGAGTTGTGGTTTTACTCAGATTTGACTTTTCAGCAAGCTCTGTCAGTCCTAATGGTGCATGCTCTATAGCAAGTATTTCAAGGAGATCAAAGATTCTCTCTGCACTTCTTACATTCTCAGCCATGATTCCCCCTATTCCGTTCGGCAAAAGTAACATTCAGCTATCTTAAGTGAACGCGGCATAACTCAACATAGTAATTCAAGCAGATTGATTTTCATTATTCCAGCCCGCATGTTCCGCACAGTGGAATTTACGTTTCATTCTGCGGAAAACGCATATTGTATAACAAATTTTGAAAAATAATAATAATGGCATCAGCCAGTTTATACAACGGTGCTGGTTTCTTCAAGTATTGCACACTTTGTTTTGCAGCCCCTCGCAAAGCACAGTTGGCAATTAAAACGGGGCACCTTCCGGGTGCCCCGTTTTTTTGCTGTTTTATTGCTGTGGATAATCACGGCTCGGTCTTGCAGCTTTGTTAAGAAAATCTTCAACCTGACTGCGGTTTCTGAGTGCTGTTCCTGCGCCGACCGCTGTTGTGCAGACAGCGCCGCATGCATTCGCAAATATCAGCGCATCATTAATATCTGCGCCCCTCAGTATCTCTGAAGCAAATCCGGCTATAAAATTATCACCTGCTCCTGTAGCATCAACCGTCTCGGCATTGAACGCAGGTATATGTTTTTCTATGATATCTCCGTTATCTCCGGTACCAACACCATGTCCCTTAAAGTAAGCGCCTTCACCTCCCAGTTTAATAATGACATTTCTTACTCCCTTTTCCAGGAAGACGTCCGCCATATCGGATAAATGCGTTTTGCCTGAATAATACTCGGCTTCACTCAGATTAGGTGTGATGAAGTCTATCATTGGCAGCATATCTTCAATGTCGTCCAGAGTAAGCTTTCTGAAGTTAGGAAGTTTGGTATCCGCAAATACCAGCATGTTACCGGACTTAGCTGCTGTCAGCACATCCCGGATTACATCAGGGTCGTTAAAAGGCGCTCTGAAAAGGGAGCCGAGTATAACAGCCTTTGCATCAACCATATCCATGTACTTCTCCGGATGGAAATTGTATTTGTGAGCCTGATTGGTAATCGAACGGCGGTTGCCGTCTTCAAGTACAAAAATAGTAGTTACAGGGGTCTGGTGTTCATCTGATCTGATAATGAGGTCTGTGCTGACACCGTTTGCAGAGAGAAAGTCAGTAATGAGATCGCCTGCAGCGTCTCTGCCAAGTGATGTAAGAAGGCCTGTCTTCAGTCCCAGCTTTGCAGAGGCGACCGATTCATTGACCGCATCCCCTCCCGCGTTAAGTGATCCGGATTCAGCCCTGTATCCGGAAATCACCGGTTCAGGATCAAAGCCTCTTATCATTGAATCCACTATTGCCAGGCCTATACACACTATGTCAAATTTGCGTTTTATCATAAGAAGATTCCTTCATGTTAATTGCACTGATTCTGTATTTTTTAATTATACATTCATGAGGCGTCTTTTTCACCAAAAAAGACATGAGACTTGCTCATGTCTTTATGTGAATTCATTTTCCTTTTTTATTCACGCAGTTGTCTCTGTGTATCCTGAGCCGGCATAAGGAAGTACCCGGACCAGAGCGAATACCGCAGCGCATACCGGCAGCCACGCAAGGCTGTACCCTGAAAGCGGCAGTTTGTAATAAGTGTCAGAAAGCCAGTTCCAGCCCAGGCTGAACATCTCATTATATCTTACAGCGAGTTCAATCACACTTATAATAAATGAGCTGATAAACGCCCATTTTGCCGCTCTGAGGTTCGCAGGAGCTTCATTTCTCCGGCAGATGCAGTAGTACATTGCTATGACTATTGCCGGAGGATAGCACGCGTCGAGCACCGGCCCGACGACCCGCACAATAGTATCAAGGTCCGCGAATGATACAACACATGACAGAACACATGAAACAATGCAGAAATTTCTGTAGGTAAAGATCTTTTCATTCTTGCCGTGCAAAATCTCGTGCCATATTTCGGAAGTTGAAGAAACTGCTCCGACTGCTGTTGTGAGAGCTGCCGCGACCAGCGCGATGTTGAACAGGATTCCGCCAAAGCTGCCCCACAGTTCCAGCACCATCTGTGTGTACAGGGCAGAAAGCGTCAGGTCGATAGTTCCTCCGGTGTTTGCGCCCGCTATCATGTGGCCGAGGATAGTGATCATCAGAAGCCCGAGTCCGACAATTCCTATCTTAATAAGATTGCGGTTGATGTCCTTGTCTCCTATTCCCGCATTTCTGATTCCGTGAATTACTATGATTCCGAACAGAAGAGCGCACTGCAGGTCTGCAGTCGCATATCCCTGCAGGAAACCGTAAATGACAGGATTCTGGTCAAACGATGGCGCTACCCATTCGGTTGATATAGGTGAAACGATACTCTTGATTATTACCGCTGTTACAACGACAATCAGGACCGGAAAGAGCAGGTTTCCTATCTTGTCAATTACTTTGCCCGGAGTGACTACAAACCAGTATGTGACCAGGTAGAACACTACTGAGAAAAGTATGACCGGAAGCATGCTGTCTGTTTCGAGTCCTGTGATCTGCTCAATGGCCGCCCATGCCGCGGCACTCATTCTCGGCACCATATAGAGCGGCCCGATAACAAAAATTGTAAGTGCCGCAAACCATGTCCCGAAGCCGGGGCTGATTCGTCTGATAATCGAGAGAAATGTGCCGTTGCCTCTGACAAGGGCAAGATAGCCAAAATACGGCAGAATGATACCTGATGCAAGTATTCCTGCAAACACAGGCCATAATGCCGTGCCGGCGTCTTTACCCCACTGCACCGGGAACAGCATGCAGGCCGCACCGAAATGCATAGAAAACAGAGCGCCTCCCATAATCATTAATTCTTTCAGGCTCAGGTTTTTCCTCATGTCGCACCCCCGGTATTTCTTTATCTGCAATAATTATATTAGCCTTAATGCCCGGCAAGCACAAGCTCCCGGGCTTTTCAGGCATAGATTGTAAAGTGATTTGTAAAGTGGCACCAGGATTTTTCTACCTCTTCTCTGTAGGAACCTTCTCTGTTACCTTAGTGCAAACGTAAGTCATAACTGCTGTGTAAAAAATTATGAAATGCAGAGAGGTCTTATCGATGGCTCGCTGGACATTGCGCTTATGAGCAAACCTGAATCAGAGAAGATATCTGTCGACTTTGTACCGATTCTGGATGACCCTCTTCTTGTTGTCTTTTCAGATAAGCACGATCTGAGCAGATTTGATTACGTTCCTGTAAGTGAGCTTGCAAACTACCCGATGATAATGACGTATCAGTCATTCGACCGGGATGTGCGCAGAATATTTGACCGGGCGGGATTCGATCCGGATGTCAGATACTATTTCAAAGACGATTTTGCCGTTCTGACCACTGTGCAGTATGGCCTCGGCATAGCAGTTCTTCCTGAACTGATCGTCGAGAAATTCCCGGGCGATTATGACTGCAGGATGCTGGAACCTGAAGCATACAGAACTCTGGGTATCGGAATCAAATCGATCAAAGAAGCAGGCCCTCTGGCCCGCTTCGTAATAGACTATCTTAAAAAAAACATACGCTGAGACGCCTGCAGTTTATGCGTAAGCGCTCGGGTCCGGTTCTCCTGCCGCCTTATATAACACGGTCACACAGTCCCGGTATCTCACGCGCACTGTCTATTATGATATCGGCTTTGTACTCTTCAAGCTCAGATCTTGGTCTGAAGCCCCAGGTCACGCCGACAGCTGTGATTCCCGCATTGTGTCCGGTCAGCATATCTGTATTCGTATCTCCGAAATACAGGCACTCGTCCTTACCTGCGCTGAACTTATTAAGTATCTCAAATACACCGGTAGGATCCGGCTTGATTGGTATACGGTCTGTCTGACCCTGGATGTAATCAAACATTCCTTTGCCGAAAATAGTCTCGACGACACTTATGGCACTCTCATGCGGCTTATTGGAAAAAACCGCAATGCGGATGCCTTTTTTCTTAAGTTCGTTCAGAGCCCATATCATGTGTTCATAAGGCTCCACCTGATAACACGGATTTTCTTCCATCCATTCTCGGCACATCTGAATACCTTCTTCAGTATGGTGTCCGGCATCCTTATCTCCTGCAGCAGTGAGTGCTCTGAGAAGAGCATTTTTCAGACCATCTCCGGCAAAGTAATTAAAAGCTTCTACCGGCTGTGCCGGCAGCCCATACCGGGCTAATGTCATATTAACAGGTCTTGCGATTGAAGCCTGAGTTCTTGCGAGTGTACCGTCAAGATCAAAAATGCATACTTTTATCATTCTATCTTCAGTTACTGTTCCTTTCTCAAATTATCCTGACCGGCCACTCTGTACAGAGCCTGTATGCCGGTTTATTGTATCTGAATTACCGGATCTGATCACTAGAATCCAAGGTTGTCGTTAACGAGGATTACATGGATTCTGCCCGGATGCTTTGAATATCTGGTAATCAGAAACTGGCAGCATATAGTGTCAGGCGACTTGCAGTTCATGCATGAGCCGGTCCTGCTGCACGGTGTATCCAGTCCGAATCTCTGCGCATTGATCGGAGCGGCGACATTGCGGGCTCTTTTCATAGCACCATCAACGTCATCACAGATTTTGTTCATTCCGACAATCAGGACCACCTTCTTCGGGCCCTGCGCAATAGCGGAAACCCTGTTGGCATTACCATCAATATTGACAAGTATGCCATCTTCAGTCATAGCGTTTGTGCTTGCCAGGAAAACATCCGCATCGTAAGCAGCAAGCATCGCTGCCCGCTTGTCTTCCATCGCATCCCTGTCTATAAAGTTGTAATTACCTTCTTTCAGTGTTTCAACAAGCCCGATTTCATGAACGCTCATTCCACCGCCCATCGTCGCTGAGCATCCCTCCGGAATAAGTTCAAGAGCTATCTTCAGCGCCTCTTCTTTGTCATGAGCATAGTAACCGCACATATTACGGGATTCGAGTCCTTTGATAACCTTGGCTGCAAGAAGATCATTTCTCTTTACAATATTGACATTCATTCTGTCTCCTCCTAACCTCTGTATTATTTGTATTTTAATCAGCAAGTCCGATGTATTATCATTCAGTGTATATTGCTATTGTATGCCGCGGGATTTAAGCTCTTCTGAAATTCTGTTATATAGCGGAAGGCTTATTCCATATTCAGCCGCAAGACGAGGCACTTCGTAAATAAGCCCGTCGATTTCCGAAACACCTCCCCTGGCCACATCCCGCTGCAGTGAGGTAGTCATGTCCGGAGACAGATTATCCATGATTTTCAGATTGATTCCGACTGCATCATCTTCGAATCCGATACCCATAGCATCAGCCAGGTCCGATATTTCCTGCACAAGTCCGGCAAAGCAGTCTCTTACTTCACCCGGTTTCTGTATTTCTCCGGCTGCAACATTATAATAGATACCGCATGCACCCTGAGGTGAAACATATGAGAATTTTCTCATGGCATCTCTCTCAATATTATCTGAAAGGATTCCACGTATACCTGCCGCATTAAGATCATCTCTGACTTTTTCCAGCACAGGCACAATATCTGTCGAAGCTGCCAAGCCTGCATCCGTTCTCATGTCACTTTTCTGGTCCTTACGCAGTCCGAACACTACCCTCAGTATATCACCTTTCATCCATATCAATCCCGGTTCTCTGATCTCCGACGCAACATAGATGCAGCCATCGGTAACAGTAATTCCCGGAAGCTTTTCCTGCATCTTTTCTCCTGTTCCGAAGATATTCAGAACCGGAATCACGACAGTGTCCCGGCTGCTTACTTCAGAAATAAACGGGATCATCTCTTCAACCGAATACCCCTTAACGCATACGATAATGATATCCGGTCTTTCAGCACCGCACTCTGAATTAAGCATAGAAAGATACTCTTCTGAAGTGTAGGCTTTAACAGGACTGACGGTAAACTCCTCAGAAGGCTTGATAACCCTGAGTCCGTTTTCACGCATTGCCTTAAGGTGTCTTCCTCTGGCAATAAAAGTTACATCAGATCCGGCATGTGCAAGATGAGAGCCGACAGCGCCGCCTGTTCCTCCTGCGCCGATTATCATATATTTCAGATTATCAGTATTCTTCATCAACTAAACACCCTTAATACTCTTGTCTGATTCAGACGGTTCCTTTATATATTTTTAAGTATAAAAAAAGTTGGGTCATTTGCAATATAAAAAAAGGAACCGGACGCAATACAGCGTCCGGCTCAGTTAATCTCTTTCCCGTTATTATGATTGTGAAACCGAAGTATCTGTGTTTACAGACTTGCCGGTTTTAAGCTTTAGCAGCCTCTTTGGCCTCTCTCTTGTTCTCATAGTCCGTGATGATCATTGCTGCGGACATATCGCCTACAACGTTGATACCTGTACGTCCCATATCGAAGATACGGTCAACGCCTGCAACGAGTGCGATACCTTCAACAGGCAGACCTACGGACTGGAGTACCATAGCAAGCATGATCATGCCGGCACCAGGTGTTCCTGCTGTACCGATGGATGCCAGGGTAGCAGTAAGAACGATAGTAAGCATCTGGCCGAATGTCAGCTGAATGCCGAAGCAGCTTGCGATGAAGATTGCGCATACACCCTGATAGATAGCGGTACCATCCATATTGATGGTAGCACCAAGCGGAAGTGTAAAGCTGGCAACATCTTTGCGGCCTCCCATCTTCTCAACACACTCCATGCTTACAGGCAGTGTAGCGATTGAAGATGTGCTGGAGAAAGCGAACAGGAATCCAGGGAATGCGCCTTTGAGGAAGGTGATTGGATTCATGTGTCCGAGTGTACTGACTGCAACAGAGTATGTTAACAGTGCGTGTACAAAATAAGCAATGTATGCTGTCAGCAGTACCAGTGCGAGAGATCCGAGAACCTCAGGACCATTAACAGCTACTACAGGTGTGATCAGGCAGAATACTGCGATCGGAGTAACCTTAATGATTCCCTTCATGATGATCATGAATACTTCATACATGCTGTCGATGAGTTCTTTGAACAGCTGGCCCTTCTCTCCTGCAATGATGATTCCGAATCCGACGAAGAGTGCGATTACGATAATCTGCAGCATCGATGAATCTACCATAGGCTGGAAGAGGTTCGATGGGAAGATGTTTACGATCGTGTCCATAAACGGAGTCGGCTCTGCAGCTTCATATGCAAGATCAGATGTCTCGAGCACCTTGTATCCGCCTTTGAAAATATTAGCGAAGATGAGTCCGATCGTGATAGCAATTGCTGTTGTGCAGAAGTAGTAAATGATTGTACGCAGTCCGATTGTACCGACCTTCTTGATATCAGAAAGTGAAACAACACCCTGAATGATAGAGGTGATAACAATAGGTACTACGATGAATTTCAGCAGATTCAGGAAGATAGTTCCGATTGGCTTGATGTAAGCTGTAGCAAAATTAACTGCACCTTCTCCTGCTGAAAGTAGGATGAGTCCCGCAACGATACCAAGGCCGAGGGCAATAAATATCTGAAGCGGCAGTGATTCTTTGATTTTCTGCATACTCTTTACCTCTCTGTAAAATACCTTAGAAATACCTTATTACCTTACCACAATCAATAACGTGAACCCGGTCTGATTTCAGCGCCGGCAGTTCTGATTGCCGCAGCTGCAAGCACTGATGTCGGATCAACGCAGTCGTCTTCATATAGCCCCATAATTCCAAAAGCGACCGGAAGTTCAGTACATGCAAGCAGTAGTGCCTGTGCTCCTCTTGATCTGAGATCATCAGTTACAGCAATAATCTCATCCTTCGGAAGCACTGCAGGATCAAGTATGCCTCTTTTGATGTATTCATAAATAAGAGACATAATTGACTGCTGCTGATAATCATCCGGATATATAGCCAAGATGCCTTCTGCACGCAGGGCCTCTTTGTAGAGGCCGCTTTGTACAGTGCCATCTGTAGCCAGCACAGCTGCAGTCTCAACGCCTCGCTCTCTCAGGAGTCTGGCTGTTTCGACCGGCATGTTCAGAAACGGGATGCCGACTTCCTTCTCCATCACCGGAAGGAACCAATGGGCAGTGTTACATGGCATTATCAGAAAATCCGCTCCCATAGACTCAAGTCTTCTTGCTGATGCAAGCATTTCAGGCACCGGATCCTTACCGCCGTGCAGAATAGCTGCAGTGCGGTCCGGTATCTGCGTATTTGAGTCAATCAGAAGATGAATATGCTCCTGGTCACAGTCAGCATCAGTCATATCTGTGATTTTCTTCATCAGATCCGCAGTTGCTGCAGGTCCCATACCGCCTATAATTCCGATAGTTTTGTACATGTTGAAGCCGTTCCTCTATTAACTAAAATACCATACCTATATGGTATTTTGCAAAATGCTCCTGTCTGACTATTTGAGGAGTGCTGCGATTGCTTCAGCACACTTAACGCATTTTTCTTTGGAGATGGAGGCAATTGACACTCTGATACCCTTAGGAAGCGCAAGACAGAAGATATCCTGCTCTTCGAGTTTAGCGCCTACTGATGCAGGATCATCGCACGCAACTGTTACAAAGAAGCCTGCACTGAAAGGTACACACTTAACGCCATTGTCATTCAGAGTCTTTTCAAATACTCTTCCTCTCTCAAGAAGCATATCTCTGTAGCCTCTTCTCTCCTCGTCTACTTTGGCGAGAAGTTCAGGGTCACTGTAAATCTTGCCCATTACTACCTGTGCGGAGCGGTTGCAGTTGGACCATGTAGAACGTGCAGTATATTCCGATGCACGCTTGAACTCCTCTGCAGTTTCTTCATCAGGTGCAACACATACGATAGCGCCGCATCTCATTCCGTAAGCTGTCAGTGTCTTGGATGCGCTGTATCCATATACAGTAAGAACATGATCAGCGAGTTCAGAAAGCATCGGCATGAATTCTCTGACCTCATCGTCCTCACCCGCATAGTCGATGTAGGCAACATCAAGGAATAATACTACGTTGCATTTTGCTGCATTGACGATTCTGATTACATTGCTCCAGTCATCAAGCGACAGAGAATATCCTGTAGGATTGTGCGCCGGTGTGTTCAGCATAAGAATAACCTGATCCTGAACTTCAGCAAGTGCGTTTAACTGTTTTTCGAGATCTTCACTGTCGAATTTTCCATCCTCGTCGAAAAATCTGAAAGTTTTCAGTTTGCGTCCATGCTCGCTGCAGATGTTTCTGTAGTTTGCCCAGCACCAGTCGTGTGTCAGAACAGCATCTCCGAAGTTTGAATAGTTGTCTATTACATTGGTGATACTTCCGGTTCCTCCCGGAGTAGCGCAAACGCGGACAACGCCGGATGGCTGGAACTTGCCGAACAGTGCTTTCTGTACGGCTTCCTTGAATGCAGGAGTTCCTGCAATAGGTGCGTACTCAGCATAGTCTACAGGCTCAAGTGTCTTAATTGCATCCATAACCGAAGACATAACAACGAGATCGCCGTTATCATCAAGAAGAGCTCCGATTACAGCGTTGATAACAGCATCTTTGCCCTTTGCTGCTGTTGCAGCCTTCGCTCTGCCGTTAAGCGCAAATACCTTATCAGCAACAGGAATAGTCCTGCCGTTTTCTTTTATAAAACCCATTTTAAGTCACCTTCCTTTCAGTGCTAAGCTGTGTGAGTGATTTTATCTAATGCCGCGCAAGGCACATTACCGGCCGGGCAGCGGCTTACTCTCTATCACACAGGATATGCCTTGTTCTTCATATCTATTGCATCAGGATCAACTTTATTCCTGAGTGCAGCTCTTCTCTTGAAGTACTCAATAGCAACCGGTCCGAAGAGTGCATATGTCAGTACATCTTCTTCCTGCTCTTTGTAAGCTCCTACTTCCTCTTCCATTCTTGCGAGTTCAGGCTCGAGGAGATCTGCCGGACGGCATGTTATGATCTGGCTCTGATCGATCTTAGCCAGGACATCAGGGTTCATCGGAAGTGGAGTCTGTCCGTATTTACCTCTGAGGATCTCCTGTGTTTCCTTGGAAAGCAGCTTGTATCTCTCACCCATCAGTACATTCAGAACAGCCTGTGTTCCGACAATCTGCGATGACGGTGTAACAAGAGGCGGCATTCCGAGGTCGTTTCTTACGCGTGGAACTTCCTGAAGTACATCCAGGTATTTGTCCTCAGCATTCTGATCCTTGAGCTGTGATACCAGGTTTGAAAGCATTCCGCCCGGGACCTGATAGATAAGTGTCTTGATGTCTGTTCCGAGAACCTTGGTGTTCATCAGACCGCTCTTGAGGTCCTTATCTCTGATTTTCTGGAAGTGAGCCGCAATCTTCTCGAGTTTGCTGATATCGAGACCTGTATCATGCTCAGTTCCTTTGAATGTCTCTACCATAACTTCAGTTGAAGGCTGGCTTGTTCCTCCTGAGAACGGAGAGATAGCTGTATC
>JBGUIG010000164.1:0-11641 GCA_045112795.1 Anaerovoracaceae bacterium
ATAACTCTCGGAATAGATATCGGATCGACAACTTCAAAGTGCGTACTCATGAAGGATGGCGCCGAAATTCTGGCATACAGCCTCAGAATCGGCGGCCTTGGCACCGAAGGACCTGAAGAAGCTCTTGCTGAGCTGTGGAGCAGAACTGAATGTACACCTGACCAGGTTGACCGCACAATCGTTACCGGCTACGGACGTAACAAGTACGAAGGTGCTGACGGAGAGGTAAGTGAACTGACATGTCATGCTCTCGGAGGCAGATTCATTTTTCCGGAACTCAGAACCCTGATAGATATAGGCGGACAGGACGCCAAAATCATTTCACTCAACGAAAGCGGCAGAATGTCAAACTTCGTCATGAATGACAAGTGCGCAGCCGGAACAGGCAGGTTCCTCGATGTCATGGCGAACATACTCAGAATGGACATTGATGATCTCGATGAGTGCGCTTCAAAGTCTGAGAAGCCGGCCTCGATCTCAAGCACCTGCACCGTATTTGCGGAGTCTGAGGTAATAAGCCAGCTCGCCAACGGAGTAGCAAGGCCCGATCTTGTGGCAGGCATCTGTGAAAGCGTAGCTTCAAGAGTCAGCGCTCTTGCAAGAAGGGCAGGCGTCGTACCTCAGGTATGCATGTCCGGCGGAGTAGCCAAGAATTCAGCTGTAAGAAACGCTCTGGCGAAGAGCCTCGGCGTTGAGATAGATTTCGACCCGATGGCACAGTACTTCGGAGCGATCGGAGCAGCTCTGTACGGATACAGGCAGCTCATGAAAAACAAATAAAACGCCCTGGGCAGGCGCTGCGGCAACAACATCTGTCCGGGTCAGCAACAAAGTGAGAAACCGCCTTCTGCGGCAACAGAAGACGGCTTCAGATATACAGGGCTCTGAGATAGAACCATGTACCCAATGTCATTTTATCTCTTAGAGCCCGAAAATTAAATAATTCGGACTCTTTTGTGTCCAAATAATTAACCGTATTTATTTAAGGAGGATGAAATGGCAGAAGAAGTCAAAAAGCCTGAAGAAGTCAAGAAGCCTCGCAAGCCGCTGGATCCTAATTCAGCAAAGTACAAGCTTGGCAAGATCGCATCAGATGCTTTTGCAACAGCTATAGAGGCCAAGAAGCAGGGCAAGCCTGTAGCATGGGTCTCCAGTAATTTCCCGGTTGAGATCCCTGAGACTCTGGGACTTGCAACAGCTTATCCTGAGAACCAGGCTGCAGGAATCGCAGCAAGAGGCGCAGGTGAGAGAATGTGCGAAGTCGCTGAGGCTGACGGATACTCAAATGATATCTGCGCATATGCAAGAATCAGTCTGGCTTACGCAAAGCTCAAGGAATGTCCTGAGCAGGACGTTGCCATGCCGGACGTACTGCTCTGCTGCAACAACATCTGCAACTGCATGATCAAGTGGTATGAGAACCTCTCACAGGAACTGAATATTCCTATGATCATGCTTGATATCCCGTTCAACCCTGACTACGAGGTATCCGATGCAGAAGTAGCTTACGTAACAGGACAGTTCTGGGATGCAGTTCACCAGCTCGAGGATCTCTTCGGACTCAAGTGGGACGATGAGAAATTCAAGCAGGTTACAGGCTTCAGCTGCCGCGCAAGCCGTGCATGGCTCGAAGCAACAGCACAGGCTAAATATACACCGTCTCCGTTCAACGGCTTTGACCTTCTCAACCACATGGCTGTAATGGTAACAGCACGCGGCAAGGAAGAAGCAGGCGAAGCAATGGAGACACTGCTCAAGGAGTACAAAGAAAACCACGAGAAGGGCGAGAGCACTTTCCGTGTAGAAGAGAAGCACAGAATCATGTTCGAAGGTATCGCATGCTGGCCATACCTCAGAGCTACTTCAAGAGGACTCAAGGACCGCGGAATCAACATGGTAACTACAATCTATGCTGATGCTTTCGGCTTTGACTACAACTCATTCGATGAGATGATCAGAGCTTACTGCAGCGTTCCTAACGCAATCAACCTCGAGAAGTCAAGAGACAAGAGAGTCAAGCTCTGCAAGGACAACAACGTTGAGGGACTCCTCGTTCACACCAACAGGTCCTGCAAGCTCTGGTCCGGATTCATGGCAGAGATGAGCCGCCAGATCGGTGAAGAGTGCAACATCCCTGTTACAAGCTTCGACGGCGACCAGGCTGACCCTAGAAACTTCTCCGAGGCTCAGTACGACACAAGAGTTCAGGGTCTCTGCGAGATCATGGAAAGCAACAAGGAAGCTAAGGAGGCGTAATCATGGTTCAGGATGTAATGAAGAAATTCCACGAGGCTGCATCATCGCCTCGCGCACAGATGGATAAATACATGGCTGAGGGAAAGAAGATCGTTCTCACAGCTCCTGTATACACACCGGAAGAGCTGATCCACTCTATGGGCTTTGTACCTATGGGAGCATGGGGAGCTGACACAGAGCTCAACAGAGCCAAAGAGTATTTCCCTGCATTCCTCTGCTCTATCGTTCAGTCGATCCTCGAGCTCGGAATCAAGGGAGCATACAAGGGTGCAAGCGCTATCGTGATCCCATCACTTTGCGACACACTCAAGACTCTCGGCGAGAACTGGAAATATGCAGTAGATGACATCAAGTTCATCCCTATGACATATCCGCAGAACAGAAAGCCTGATTACGGTATCGCTTTCACTAAGGCAGGATATGAGAGAGTCATCAGAGACCTCGAGTCTCTCGGCGGAAAGTATGATCCGGCTGCACTCGCAGAATCCATCAGGGTATACAACAAGCACAACGCTGTTATGAGACAGCTCGACGAGACTCTCGCTGTTCACCCTGAGATCACAGCTGCAGAGAGAAGCGACATCTTCAAGAGCGCATTCTTCATGACTAAGGAAGAGCACACTGCTCTCGTAGAAGAGTTCCTCGCTGAACTCGGCGAAGCAGGCGAAGAGAAGATCGGCGTAGTAGTCAGCGGAATCCTGACAGACGCTCCTCAGCTCAACGAGATCTTCGATGAGTTCGGAATGCACATCGTTGCTGATGATGTTGCTGCACAGTCCCGCCAGTACAGGACTGATGTTCCTGAGATGGATGATCCTCTTCAGGCACTCGCAGTCAAGTTCGCGAACATGGACAACTGCTCAGTACTCTACAACGTCAAGAAGCCTAGAGTACAGTGGATCGTTGATACAGCCAAGGCTCGCGGTGCAAAGGGCGTAGTTGTCGTAATGACCAAGTTCTGCGACCCTGAAGAATTCGACTATGTAATGATCAAGAAAGCATGCGAGAAAGCAGACCTGCCTCTCGCACTCGTGGAAGTAGACAGACAGATGGTTCACTTCGAGCAGGTAAGAACCAACCTCGAGACATTCCGCGACATGCTGACCATGTAAAATGTGACGATGGGGACCGTCCCCGATGTCACATTCAATGAAAAGGAGGAAATTATGAGCGAAGTTAGAAGACCTCTTGAAGGTGTAAAAGTTGTTGAACTTGCTACCTTTATTGCGGCTCCTTGTACTGCAAGATTTCTTGCTGACCTCGGTGCTGAAGTAATCAAGGTTGAGGCCCCTAAGGGTGACCCGCTGAGATACACTGCCGTAAACGAGGGACGTCCGCTTGACCAGAAGGAGAACACTTCATACGACCTTGAGAATGCTGGCAAGAGGTGCATCGCACTTAACACCAAGACTGAAGAGGGAAGAGCTGCTCTTGAAAAACTGATCGCTAACGCTGATGTATTCATCTGCAACTGGAGACAGGGCCCTCTTAAGAGAGCGGGACTTGACTGGGATACTCTTCACGCAAAGTACCCTGCACTGGTAATGGGATACATTTCAGGCTACGGCGAAAAGGGTCCTGATAAGGATCTTCCGGGATTTGACTTCACTGCATTCTATGCAAGAGGCGGTATCCTCGGACCACTGAGAGACAAGACAAGCACACCTATGCTGACTGTTCAGGGCTTCGGCGACCACCAGGTAGCAATGAACCTTGCTGCAGGAGTACTTGCTGCACTTTACAAGGCTAAGATGACAGGCGAAGGAGACCAGGTAGTTGTTTCCCTGTTCCACAGCGCTGTATGGGATGTTTCCCTGATGCTGCAGGCAAGCCAGTACGGTTCAGACAGCTGCAGATTCCCGATGGAAAGATGGGAAAACGGCAATCCTCTGACAATGGTTTACCAGACCAGGGACGACCAGTGGCTGCAGATCGCAATGCCTCAGTACGACAGACATTATCCGATCTTCATGAACGCTGTAGGACATCCTGAGATGGCTGAAGATCCTAGATATTATCCGCAGAAGAATCTTGTTCCAAACAGAAAAGAGTTCTCTGCATGGATGAATGAGCTGTTCCTCACAAGAGACTGTGATGAATGGTGCAAAGTGCTTGACGAAGCTGATATCCCGTACGCAGTAGCACAGAACTGGGATACACTGCTCGTCGACAAGCAGGCATGGGCATCTGACATTTTCTATGAAATGCAGTATTCCAACGGCAACAAGCGTACTCTCGTAAGACCTCCTGTAATGTTCAAGGAAAACGGACTTCCTGAATACAACAGAGGACCATATCTCGCAGAGCACACTGAAGAGATCCTGGCACAGTACGGATACACAGATGAAGAGATCAGCAAAATGATCGAAGACGGTTCTGCTGTATCTATGGATCCAGCTCTCAGAGACTAACAACAGATAACAAGGGACGTGTTCACTTTAAGGGGGCATTAAGATTTTTTGGAGGAAAACAAAATGAAAATTGCTGCTTATGAAGTAAGACCTGATGAAAAACCTATCATTGAAGGACTTTGTAAGGATTACGGCATCGATCTGGTAAGCACACCTGCAAACCTCGACGCCACTACTATGGGAATGGCTGAAGGATGTCAGGGTGTTACCACACTCGGACAGTCTGATTACAGCAATGAAGTACTCGACACACTCAGAGGCTACGGCGTTAAGGTCCTTGCTTCAAGATGTGTAGGTTACAACCACATGAACGTCGACTACGCACGCAGACTCGGATTCAGACTCTGCAACGGATCATACGCACCTAACGGAGTTGCTGAATATACAGTAATGGCGATCCTGGTCGCAATCAGAAAGTTCAAAAAAGCCATTTACAATACAGACGATAACGACTTCACACTCAAGGGCAAGATGGGAAGAGAGCTTCGCTCACTGACTGTCGGCGTCCTGGGAACAGGTAAGATCGGATTTACAGTGTGCAAGCTGCTTTCGAGCTTTGGATGCAGGATCCTCGCATATGACGTGTATCAGAATGACGCAGTAAGAGAGTATGCAGAGTATGTTGATCTCGATACGATCTATGCAGAGTCGGATGTCATCACCATCCACACGCCGCTTCTGCCTTCAACAACAGGCATGATCAACAAAGAGGCTATCAAGAAGATGAAGAAAGGCGTAGTCCTGATTGATAACGCAAGAGGCGAGCTCTGCGATGTTGACGCTCTGATCGAAGGCATGGAAACCGAGAAGATTGGCGCGCTCTTCATGGACGCTTTCCCTGGCGAGACAGGCATCATCCACATTCCTCACAATGAGGATATAGTTAGGACAGAAGGTATGCCTTGGTTCAAGCTGAAGTATCTTCGTTCATTCGTGAACTTCGTGCACACACCGCATATGGCATTCTTCACTGAGGAGGCCGCTGCTTCGATGGCACAGTGCGGCGTTGATTCGATCCGCGAGATCCTGACAGATGGCAAGAGCAGCCATGAGATCCCTGAATAAATAATGTTAATTCGCGGCTGATAAGCCGCACTCATAAGAACACTAGGAGGAAAATATGATTCTTGACAAGAAACATGCCATGCAGCAGAAGCTCTTCCGTCAGTTCGCTGAGGCTGAGTTCACAAAAGAGCTGCAGGAAGAACTGGATACTACCGGTGCATTCAACTGGGATATCCACAACAAGATGGCAAAGTACGGATTCATGGGAGTTAAGATTCCTACTGAATACGGCGGAGCAGGCGGAGACTATCTGTCATATGTCATCATGAATGAAGAACTCTCCCGCCAGGATCTCGTTCTTTCTATCTATGCAAACACATCCAACTCACTGGGCGGCGGCCCTCTGATGCTTGCAGGAAATGAAGAGCAGAAGGCTAAGTATCTTCCGCCGGTAGCAAAGGGTGAGAAGATCCTCGTATTCGGACTTACTGAGCCGGGCGCAGGTTCTGATGCAGGCGGAACAACAACTACAGCTATCCCTACAGAGGATGGCGAAGGATATGTAATCAACGGCCGTAAGTGCTTCATCTCCGGAGCTCCGATGGCTGACTGGATCATCATCTTTGCCAAGACTGACCTCAAGCAGAAGGGTTCCAGAGGAATTTCGATGTTCATCGTAGACATGCATCTTCCGGGAGTATCCCTGGGTGCTGATGAGAAGAAGATGGGTATCAAAGGTTATCCAACAAGCGACGTTGTATTTGAAGACGTTGTAGTCGGAAAAGACTGCCTGATCGGACCTCTCAACAAGGGATTCCAGTACGCTATGAAGACTCTGGACGGAGGACGTCTCGGAGTTGCTGCTATGTCCGTAGGCGTTGCACAGTGTGCTCTTGATGAGGCTGTTAAGTACGCTAAGGAAAGAAAGCAGTTCGGCAGAAGAATCGCTGACTTCCAGGGCGTAAGCTTCATGATTGCTGAGATGGCTGCTGACGTAGAAGCTGCAAGACAGCTGACATATCACGCTGCACAGCTCAAGGACGCTAATGACCCTGAAGCAGGCGCTGCTTGCTCCAAGGCTAAGTTCTTCGCAGCAGAAGCTGCAAACAGATGCGCATACAAGGCTGTTCAGATTCACGGCGGATACGGATATATCCAGGAGTACAAAGTTGAGAGACTTTACAGAGACGCTCGTATCCTCTCAATCTTCGAAGGAACATCCCAGATTCAGGAACTCGTAATCGCAAACGGTCTGCTGAAATAGAGAAGGAGGTAAAGGAAAATGAAAATAATGGTAACAGTAAAGCAGGTTCCTGATACCTCCGGTAAGGTAGCAGTGAACGAAGACGGAACACTGAACCGTGCTTCCATGCAGACAATCATCAATCCTGATGACCTTAACGCTGTTGAAGAAGCTCTTTCCCTCAAGGATGAATACGGCTGCAAAGTAGTCGCTTTCACAATGGGACCTATGCAGGCTGAGCCAATGCTGAGAGAGCTGCTGGCTATGGGCGTTGATGAGACAGTTCTCATCTCCGCAAGACAGTTCGGCGGATCAGACACATATGCTACATCACAGATCATCGCTGCAGCTATCGACACTTACGGTGTAGATGATGACGACATCATCATCGCAGGACGTCAGGCTATCGATGGAGATACCGCACAGGTAGGACCGCAGATCGCTGAGAAGCTGCACCTTCCACAGGTAACATATGCAGGCGAAGTCAAGAAAGACGGCAACGTTCTCACAATCAAGAGAATGCTCGAGGACGGATACATGACAGTCAAGGTTCACACTCCGTGCATGATCACATGCATCAAGGAACTCAACGAGCCTAGATACATGAACGTCCGCGGAACAATCGAGTGCTGGGACAAGCCGCTCACAATTATGGACTATGATGCTCTCAAGGATCACGAACTGATCGATGCAACAACAATCGGTCTGAAGGGATCCCCGACAAACATCTACAAGTCATTCGCACCTCCTGTCAAGGAGCCTGGCATGATGCTTGAAGGCTCCGGCAAGGAAACCACTGACAAGCTTGCTCACATGCTTACAAGCAAGCACATCATCTAGGAAAGGAGGAATGACATGGCTTACAATAGTGCAGATATAGCTGCTTTCAAGAACGTATGGGTTTTCTGTGAGCAGCGTCAGGGCAAAATGATGCCTACTACATTTGAACTTATCTCCGAGGGCCGTAAGCTGGCTGACGAGCTCGGCGTAGAGCTGTGCGGAATCCTGCTTGGCGATGATGTTGACGGAATCGCAGCAGAACTCGGCGGATACGGAGCTGACAGAGTATATGTATACAACAGCCCGCTCCTCAAGAATTACACAACAGACGCTTATACCAAGGTAATCGTAGATGCAGTTGAGGAATTCAAGCCTGAAATCATGATCTACGGAGCTTCCCACATCGGAAGAGACCTTGCACCAAGATGCGCAGCAAGACTTCACACAGGTCTTTGCGCTGACTGTACTCACCTTGACGTAGATCTGAACGGATACGTTGAGTTCCTGAGAACAGGTTCAAACGTTGACGTTGACAATACAAACTTCGAGACAAAGATGTTTGACGTCAACACCAACCTCAAGATGACTCGTCCTGCATTCGGCGGACACCTCATGGCTACAATCGTATGCCCGAGATTCCGTCCTGCAATGGCAACAGTCCGTCCGGGCGTTATGAAGAGAAGACCTTTCGATGAAGAAGGCGTTAAGAACATCGAAATCGTTCACCCTGAATTCGAACTCACAGAAGCAGACGTTCAGACTGAGGTAGTTGAGGTTGTCAAGGCTGCAAAGAAGCTGGTTGACCTGATCGGTGCTGAGTACATCGTATCAGTAGGCCGCGGAATCGCAAAGGACGTTGACGGCGGAATCGCTCTTGCAGAAGAGCTCGCTGACGTACTCGGCGGCGTTGTTGGTTCATCCCGTGCTGTAGTAGATGCCGGATGGATGACAGCTGACCACCAGGTAGGACAGACAGGTAAGACTGTACATCCTAAGGTTTACATCGCTCTCGGTATCTCCGGAGCTATCCAGCACAAAGCAGGAATGCAGGAGTCTGAGTACATTATCGCTGTAAACAAGGATGAGAACGCTCCTATGTTCGAGATCGCTGACTACGGTATCGTAGGCGACCTGTTCAAGGTAGTTCCTCTGCTGATCCAGTCAATCAAGGACGCAAAGGCAGAAGCATAATTATTTGAATTAGTCAGAATGAAATCATCGCGCTTTGCGTGATGATTTCATTTTCTATAATTGGGTAAGAAACTATGAGTTACAAAATATTTACAATCAGCCCGGGTTCAACATCCACCAAGTGCGCTGTATTTGAAGACAGCAATTGCCTCTTCAAGGAAAACATCAGCCATGAGCCGGAGATACTCAAGGAGTTCCCGACCGTCAATTCACAGCGTCCATTCAGAGTAGGCGTTGTAATGGCAGTACTCCACAGCCATGGATTTCAGCTGAGAGATATGGACGCTTTTGCTGCATATTCCGGCGGACTCGAATCGACTCCGGGCGGAATATTCCCGGTAAACCAGAAAATGCTGGTAGACGCTATGTCTGGCAGAATTGCCGATCATCCTGCTGTACTCGGTTCGCAGATCATCGGCGAGTTTTCAACAGCACTCGGCAAACCGGCATATGTAATCGATCCGCCTGATGTAGATGAATTCGATGATATTGCGAGAATATCCGGAATCAAAGGAATATACCGAGAATCGCATGTCCATGTTCTTAACCAGAAAGAGGTAGCCAGAAGAATGGCTGCAGAGCTCGGCAAGAGATACGATGAGTGCAACTTCATCGTATGCCACGTCGGAGGCGGTCTGTCGATCGCAGCTCACAAACAGGGCAGGATGGTAGATGCCAACGATGTAGTTAATGGCGACGGCCCAATGGCTCCGAACAGATCAGGATATGTTCCTCTGCTTCCGTTTGCAAAGATGTGCACATCAGGAGACCACAGCTACGAGGATATGAAAGCGATAGTCTCAAAGACGGGAGGCCTTAAATCTCTCGCAGGAACTGATGACAACATCAGACTCAAGGAAATGAGAGACAGCGGCGATAAATGGGCTTCGCTCGTATATGACGCTTTCTCATACAATCTGGCAAAGTACATCGGATCTTACGCATGCGTACTTGAAGGTAAGGTCGATGCGATTATAATGACCGGTGGTGTCAGCAACGATGAAGAGTTCATCGAAAACATCAGAAAGTATGCCGGATGGATTGCGCCTGTCAAAGCATACGGCGGTGATTTCGAGATGGAAGCGCTCGCTGAAGGTGCTCTCAGAGTTCTCCGAGGTGAGGAAGAGCCTAAGGAATACACAGGGGTTCCTGTATTCAGCGGCTTTGAATATGAACCTGAATAAAGTTCATCAAAAAATTCATAACAGTGCATGCGTTGATTTAACTGCAGTCTGGGAACAGAAGCCTGTTTCTTAAATATTATTAAGATGTTTTGAATCAGCGAAGCAGATATAATGATTACAGATTAAGCGAGGCTTTTATCATAAGCTTCGCTTAATTATTTGTCCGGAATCTGATATTATGGACTCCGTTTCAGAAAAATCATTATACCGGCGAGGCATAATGAGATAATGCTGCCGGTATAATTGGATATACAGGATAATTGTGGGGGGACAATTATGAAATACGAACAGGGCGCAGAGCTCATGCTCGATGCATTAAGGGGAATACACGGAAAATTCAAAAAAATGTACGGACAGGCCGCACTACGGCTCAGTGAAAACTCTTACATTCTGTCCGGAGGCAACGCGCTTCTCTCTGATATCAGTGAGGAGAATTTTGGCATATGCGATATCAGCACCGGAGGTCTGGGAGCGATTTTCGCTGCCAGAAGTGACATAAACGCAGTTATCTTCGGTATTACACCGGACATGGTTTCAGTTTCTGAAGAGGGTGCAAATATCAGAGTTGCTCTTGAGGATCTTGCTCAGATTACAGGCTCAGAACTCAAAGTTATTCCTGATGCTGATCCGGCAAATATAATCAGCGCTCTGAGCGATACAAGTGTCTGCCTGATTAAAGGTACCGGGGGAATTGCAGCGGCTTCCAACATCCGCAAAGCCGTAGCAGGCATCCAGATAGTTGAGAAAGCATGTGAAGCAGAGATTCACGGAAAACTAATCGGAGGAACTGTTCCTCTTGATGCTGAGGCTGCTGAAAAGTACAAAAAGGAGTTCATGTCTGACTATGTGAACAGAAATGAAGAGAAGAAGATTCCGTTCATCGGTTTCGAAGAGGATGAATTCACACTCAGAGGCCAGCTTATTGAAAAAGGCAAAGATCTTGTCAAAGAAGATCTTTCTTACGGATCGTGGGGCAATATTTCAGTCCGGCTGAATGACAATGAAATGCTGATTACTCCGTCATCGATGGATTATTTCAATATAAAGCCTGAAGACATTGTCAGACTGGATATAAATACGCTCGTTTACGGGGAACAGAGAGTGCCGAGCAGTGAAGCTCTGATGCATGCTATGCTGTATAGAGAGGACCCTGACTGCAGCGCTGTTATTCACACTCACTCAAATGGTATATCAGTATTTGCGGCATGCGAGGCAGGTTTTGCGGCTGGCCGTGAAGAGGTAAAGCAGCTCATAGGTGACACTCTGGTTACACCGTATGCTGAACCGGGATCACTGGAACTGGCTCATGCTGTTGCGGATACGATGAAGAACACACACAACGTGGTAATTCCTCATCACGGCGCGGTATTTACAGGTCCGTCACTTGAGGTAGCGTTTATGATAGCAGAGGCAATCGAGCTTCGTGCCAGAAATATTCTCGGGTTTGACAGCAAAACCGGGACAGAAGAATAACAGCGTAATGAAGGCTTATAGGACAAAACGTGTTGGTAAAAACCGCTACAACAGTTGAAATTTCAACCGTTGTAGCGGTTATATCTTTTTTGAAAGAA
>JBGUIG010000165.1:0-2436 GCA_045112795.1 Anaerovoracaceae bacterium
TTTCTTCCCATAATGATACAGGCTTCGTGAAACTTTTTACCGCCATTCGCTGCAACTCCAATCGTGTAGGCAGGTGTAGATGGTCGGGCACAACTTTCTTCACCAGCACACAGAAGTCATCATAATCCCATGAAGCAATCACCTTCTTTTCCATCAACACCCTAAACACGGCATACCACAAACGAGCAATAATTATCTCTGGAGCAATTATCTTGATAACCACTCCAGCATCTTCTTTAGTATAAACTCTAGGTGCTGTTTGCAGTTGTTTTGCAGCCTTGATTTTCTTCTGACATGATCGGAAGTTTACCTGTGGAGACTCTTTGATAACCATCCTTACAACACCTCTCACCACCACATTCTCATGTTCATGCAGTTGAAAGGCAGGATAAGCAGCATTCTGGGGAATCAACCAGGGATTCCCATCTTCATCTTTACAATACGACTTCAGCGTATAGTCCCCGTCTATCGATACAAGCAGTATATCCCCATCGTGATACGAATTCGTATCTTCCACGAAGATTCTGTCACCTTCAACGATATTTGCATCAATCATCGAATCCCCTTGAACAGTTGTGATGAAAAGCCCATCTATTGAAGCCCACCTCTTAGGCATCAACATTTCTTCAGCAACGATATCACCGATTCCGTTCGGAACTCCACACATCACCTTATTATCAAAGTAAGGCACAGGAGTGTCGCACAACATCGGTTCCCATCCCTGTTCCTCTAATTCACGAAATAGTTCTTTTAGTTCTTTCTCGTCCATAATTCTTTCCTTTCTATTTATTAGTTATTAATTGTAAATCGGGTGCAAATTTAATCGGAAGTTGTCCCAAATCGTGGGACACCCTCCGATTATTTTCGTTTTTTCTTTAATTTTTTTGTTTCTCCTGTTATTTTCGCACCAAGTTCATCTATTTTTTCAGTTCACTTAGTGCGATGCTTTCCCTTCTTCGTTCTGTTCGTCGCACTTCAGTGCGATGCTTGCCCCTCTTCGTCCCGTTCGTCACACTTTAGTGTGATGTTTGCCAAATCCGCCGCAAAGTCATTCATATTGAGGCATTGAGATCGCGTGATACGAGCAGCAGCCGTTTCTGCACTATAATCAGCATAAGGAGCCAAAACCAACATAAAACCATCTGAACACCCTGACAAATCCCTGCCTGATGGATACACAAATTTTCCATCCAGCCCCCGATTAACAATATGTATCATCGATAATTTTTCCTTATAACAAGCATCATATACCGCTTTCTCTGCAGGCGAGATAAAAGGCGAAATCAGCACCGTTCCTCGCCGTGCTTCTTTGAGATATGCTGCCACCTCCGCCTGTATCTGCTCCTCTGTCAGATTGCGATGACACCGCACTTGGAGACGTTCGGGATATGTCACCAAAAACGTATTACCATAGGCGGTATATTGATGCCCTTTCTTTCCTGCCGAAAACTCATAAACCTTGCGCAGACGATCAGGGAAATGAATCTTGAGCCAGAGCCGGCGCGGATTATCATTCAGATACGCTATCCATGTCTGCAGTTGTCCCTTACGAAATAAGATGCGGTCATTGAATCCGCGAGAAAAAAGAGAAGGCTTCTCCGTACTGAAGTACTGAGAACACAACGAAGAATCATTCCAAAAAGCATGAGAACAATCACTCTTCCATGCTGCGATTATCTTACCTAAAGGATAATCAGCAGGAAGCGTGTCGCGGACATAAAGAATGCCATGAAAATGGTCTGGCATGATTTGATAATGAAGCACTTGTACACGGCATCCCGTCATTTTCGTCACTTCTGCAGCAACCTTTCGGAAAGCCTCCGCCACGTACGAGCCCAAGGCAGTTGGCACTATCTCAGCCGTATTCGGACTATCACCCACAAGCGAACCCAACACCCGCTTACGATCCACCGTCGTTAACGTAATCAGATAGATGCATGACGCAGTATAGTCATGCTCCTCCATCCGACGCAGTCTGTTATGTTTGACAGGTGCTCTTTTCATGATTACCTATTTGTCTTTGTTTTCATCTTTGTCCCGTTCTTCGCACTTCAGTGCGATGGTTGCCCTTCTTCGTCCCGTTCTTAGCATCTTTAGTTCTTGAAACAAAAAAGTTGTCTACTTGTTTCCTAATTTTTCAAAGTGGCATAATCACCAAGCACATTCTTGATATCAATATCCTTGATTTCGTTAGGAATCTCACAATTCAGACACTTATAGTATTTCTCATACCATGCTATAACTTTCTGAAATTTTTCTTTTGTTTGCTCAACAGTTCCCCCATTTGTAAAAATGATATTAAATACATCGATTTTTAAATTATCATCGACAAGTTTCTTCGCTTCCTCTATCTGTCCAGTATATTTCAACTCTACCACTCTTTTAGATAACTGAGCATTTGTAAGTTCACGATTACAGATTGTTGATTTCAGTTTG
>JBGUIG010000166.1:0-12300 GCA_045112795.1 Anaerovoracaceae bacterium
TTTATTTGGTCTATATGATTTACGCGGTTTGTCTAGGATTGCTCAAACTTCATTCCGGAAGTTTTCTCAATTGTGCCGTCATGCAAAATGAAAACAGCTTCGACTCCGTCGGTATTCTCAATCAGTTCACGTGCTGCTTTATAACCTTTGATAAGACATATGGTACTGAGTGCATCTATGTCCATAGAATGGCCCTTTTCGGCTGTCAGTGTGACCGCATCAAGGTCAGTCTCAACTGAGTAACCGGTTTTCGTACTCAGAATATGATGGTACATCTTTCCGTCTACTTCTATTTTACGCTCATAAACGCCGGATGTAACCAGTGTCATATCCCGCGCATTGATTTTGCCCACAATTTCGGTCCTGTCAGAAAAAGGCGCTTCCACTCCGATGCTGAAATCATCAGTATCCGATTTGCCGCCTATGCAGATGACATTACCGCCAAGATTTACTATGCCTGATGTGACACCGTTATCCTCAAGGCACTCGGCCATCCTGTCGCCTATGTATCCTTTGGCGATGCCTCCCAGATCGATCTTAGTCCCTGAGTCTGTAAGCCTGACTTTGCTGCCGTCGAATTCTATTTTGCCATATCCTACATGACCGACCGCTTCGGCAAGCACACCCGGATCCGGTAACGAGGCATCTTCCGGGTTGGCGTGGAAGTCCCACAGATCAGTAACGCCTCCGATAGTGATATCAAAATCCCCGCCGGAAAGCTCCGAATAGCGGACTCCTTCGTGCAGCAGATTCAGTGTGTCTTCAGAAACTTCGGTCCACGCTCCCCCCGCACTGTTGATATGGCTGATGTCCGATACATCGGTTGTTCTGCTCAGTGTCTTGTCAAGAGCAGCGCACAGGTCATAAGCCGCGTCAATCGCAGCCTCAGCTTCTTCCCGGCTATCCGATGCGGGATGAGCCGTGCCGTCATCGCCTTTTATCTCAAAAATGCTGATACTGCATACTGTATCGAGCAGGTAATTCTCTCCTGTAACCGGTTCGGTGCTGTCGCTGCTGCAGCCGGTCTGTGTTATAATGACCAGAGCAAGCAAAAGAACGAGGCCGGAGGCCCTGAGTATATTTTTAATTCTCAGTGAAATCTGGTTTGTGTGCATTAAATCTGTATTCAGCTGGCTGTGATAAGCCGGCAATCAATCATAAGCAATCATTAATCTATATGAAACAATATATACGCAAAGCTGACATTATTCTTCTGATAGTCCTTATTGTCGCCGGGCTGGCTGCTTCGGCGGCTCTTGGTATGTCACGCTCTGCTGCAGGCGGTGATGCCAAAGTGATAATTGAATCGGGTGGCGATATGTACGCGTCATATCCGCTCTCGGAAGACCGTACTGTGATCGTACCGGCACCTCAAGAAAAAACGTCTGTTACTGATGTACCTGATGACAGCCGGCCTGCGTCTGATCAATATACTCATTACAATGTAGTGACGATCAGTGGCGGCAAAGTGCTTGTCACCGAAGCGTCCTGCAAGAATCAGGTTTGTGTCCATCATGCAGAGATCTCACACGGAGGCGAAAGAATCGTCTGTCTCCCGAACAGGCTTGTAGTCCGAATTGACCCCGGCAGCTCTGAGAAAGGAGGCGGCTATGACTCAGTCACCTCGTAAAGGCTCAGCACAGTTCGTTGCCAGAGTGGGCCTGCTAGCGGCTCTGGCACTTATATTTTCATATGTTGAAGCTATTATACCATACAATCCGGGCATACCTGGTGTCAAACTTGGCATCGCCAACGTTGTCACTGTAATCGCGCTTTACAAGTACGGCTGGAAAGAAGCCGCAGCAGTCAGTGTAATCAGAATCGTAATTGCGGGACTGCTTTTCAATGGCGTTTTCGGCATGCTCTACTCTCTGTCAGGCGCTGTACTGAGTCTGATCGGCATGATCACTATGAAGAAGACAGGACTCTTTTCCGTCACCGGAGTCAGCATGGCCGCTGGAGTTCTTCATAATCTCGGGCAGCTGTTTGTTGCCGCCGCTCTGATTGAAGACCTGGGAATCTTCTTCTATTTCCCTGTACTTCTGTTCAGCGGAATTGCCGCGGGAATCCTCGTCGGCATCATCTCGCAGATGGTACTGCGCATCCTGCGATAGTTTTTTCACTGTCTCATCAGTTAATTCTATATCGAATTGAGCAATTCTTTTTTATTCAATTATCTTGCTTTCCTTAGTCTAGCAATGATTTACATAGCAATCAGATCATTTGATCTGATTTTTTTGCATGCAGTAAATCCTTCAGTTTTGCAAACACACTTATCATCTCACATACCGTCGAATAATTGACTGGCAAATATGTTTCACCCCTATAAGAATTTTTCACTGGCGAGGGACTAATATTTTCACCCTTTTCTCGCTTATATTGCCATTCGAGGGTGAAACCGTCTTAAAACAACTGCATGCAGTCTTTATCATCTGGATCAATTCATGAGAAATGGGTAGTTGGTTTAGCGAATTCGTTCAGATAATTGGTCTTTATCGGCATTTTCAGGTCATTTAAGCTTTGCTGCCGGTCCCTAATTAATGTGCGTACAATTTATGCAGACCGATAACACAATCTGCTTTCACCCTTATTTGACTGTTTCCCAAACTAAGTGGTGAAACATTTCACCCCTATAAGCGTTATTCATGCCTATAGGGGTGACCAATAGTTGTGATATTTAATTGTCCCTTTGCCTAAATACATCTAGCCTGAATCTGAAGTTCGCGGCTCGTTGACTTAAAAATTAGTTTTGATGCCACGTTCTTCTTTGATTGTCGAGATGGCTGCGCAGATCAATAGGATTATTCCCGCAACCAGGTAAATGATCGTCAGGCTGTTGGGTCTGCCGCTGATTGCCAGGATTCCGTGCACGATGCTGCCAATTGTGAGGGTCGCAATGCCGGCGTGCCAGGTCCAGCCTACATCAGCGGCCCTTCTCATAGATCTGAGCATAAATGGCAGGGTTCCCCCGACTAGCGGGATGGCAAAGGCGTATATCATGAAGTTCGAGTAGACGCCAAAGCTGAAGTGTTCGTAGATCGCTCCGGCTGCGGCAAGTGCGATAGATATGATCAGGTAACTGAACGCGATCGTGAGATTTGCTGTTCCGATCTTATTTTCCGATGTATACAATGTCGCTCACACTCCTTTCTTTGGTGGTGCTGCCGCCGGTTGTCGGGTTGTTGACTACTGTTCCGTTAAAGTACATGGTTGACGAGCCTCCGCCGTCGAGGTTGTAGGCGGTCTGGGCTCCGAGGGACTGCATGAACTGGGCAAGTTCACTGAGGGAAAGCCCTTCACTCTCACTTGTTCTGCCGTCGGAAACGACGAATACATAGTGATTCTCGTCTATAATTCCTATGGCCGTGCGCGGATTGCTGGCCATAGCTTTGCCCACCTCTTCATCTGAAGTGACAGCTATGCTGCCGTTCTGAATCAGTGCCGGTCCGAATGACAGGGTCTGAACTGCGCCTTTGTCTATGAGTTCCTGTGCTGTGATATTGCTCTCGTTGATGATGCCGAATGACCCGTCTTTGAATATCACCAAGTCTTCCTGATTGGCCAGTGCGGTGTCGCGGTAGAGCTTGCCGTTTCTGATAACGTATCCCTTTTCCTGTGCGCCGTAGAAGTCGCCATTAATCGCCAATATAGCATTTACGCTCTCAGCGATCTCAGATGTTTTGGCTGTAACGTTTTTGCCGTATGCCCCCTGTGCCAGTGCGGTCCTGAGGTATGATGCTGATGACATCTGCACATCTGCCACGTATATTGTGGTGTCATTTTCCCTGTATTCTTTGAGGGTGATGCTGATGTTGCCGTCTGAATATGTGTCGCCGGTGCTTACTGCCGAAGAGGATGATGCGGCGGAATTGCCGGATGATCCTGAGCCGGATGAGCTGCCCGAGCTACTTGAGCTGCCGGATGACTTTGAGTGCTTTCCGGGGCCTTTACCGCTGTGACTTCCCGGGCCGTGTCCGCCTGAGCTGCCGGAGCCTCCATGGCCTGCGCCGGCTCCGCTTTGCCCGCTGTGCATGTTGCCTGAGTCTGAGTCTGTTCCGGCGTCTGCAGCTGAATCGTCTGAGTCTGCATTCAGCTGGTCGGCCATGGTCCCCTGACCTGAGTCTTCGGTCTGTTTGATTGCCTGACCCGCGGACGCATCCTGCGCTTCTCCGTAGACTCTGGTGATCACGAATGTATCGAGCAAAACGTAAGTAGTGAATAATGCGAGGGCCAGCGCATATGCGATTATTTTTCTGTTTCTCATAAACCCTCCTTTACGAATTGTTTCTTCTGCGGTAAACCCCTTTGAGTTTTTTTGGTCTTGCCGCTGCGTATTCGACAAGAAACCGGTCGGGTATGCCTGCTTCAAACCGGTCAGATATGCCCGCTTTGCCCGCATCCTCTGTCTCATTATCCTGTCTGGTGTAGAAGATGACATATTTCTGCACGGTCCAGCTGATCATGAAGAAGAGGACTTCTGTCATTATCTTGGCTGCCATTGCACCGAAACCGAGTGTTCCGGTAAGTGTCTGCAGTACGAGTGTATTGCCTGCCAGTATGAATGCCGCAAGTGCAAAATACTCTGCCGCGGCTCTCAATGCGCTTTTTTCACTTCTGAACACTACTCTGCGGTTAAGTGTAAAGTTCACTGCAGAACTTACCACTCTGGCGCCGATATTTGCGAATATCAGGCCGGGGCCTATGATCAGCAGCAGTGCGTAAACCGCGTAGTCAATAAGGAATGACGCGAAAGAAGCTGCCGAGAATTTAACTGCCTGGAAGAGTGTGCTTCCGGATGTCATGTATGAAAGGATCTCTCTGTAGATTCTGAATGAGTCTTTCACCGTGTTGAAGTGTGAGGCTGAGTTTCCGTTGAGGTAAACCGTCTCGATAGGGACTTCTTCGATCCTGACCCCTTTTCCTGCGAGCTCCATCAGCATATTGATCTCGTATTCGTATCTGTCGCCTTTGATGCGGAGCAGGTCCGGGATCATGCCCGCTTCCATCGTCAACTACGACTACGTCGAAGCCTTTTTTACCCAGGTCAGCGATGACTCCGAGCATGTTTCTGTCCGGTTAATAAGCCGGTATTAGTGCTATATATCTTGAGGTCATATGCCGACTCCTTCCGCTCCGTTCCGGTCGTGACCGTCCTTCATTCTGTCTTGCCCGTGGCCGCCTCCCATAGCGCCGCCTCCGCGGCCGCCCATTCCGCCTGAAAGGTTACTGTACATTCCATCTGTGAGGGTGACTGTCTCGCTGTAGCTGCCTGCTGTCAGTGTGTATGTTCCGCTTTGGTCTACGTCAGGGGTGCTGATGTAGACTACGGCAAAGTCAAGTTCCGGTGTGACCTCTGCAACTGTATTGCCGTCCGAGTCAGTCAGTCTGACAGTTGTGCCTGCCTGCTGATTACCGACGCTGACTGCGATGAGCCCCTGGTTCTCAGTTCCTGAGAAACTTGCTGCCATTCCTGCTCCACCTGTTCCGATGAAAGTACCGCCGGTAACTGCTGCTGATGTGTTGTAGTCAAGTACGGAGGTGTCTCCCTGTGTCGGGCCTTGTACTATTGTTGTGCCGCCGCTTATCGCAACCGATCCGTTGGAATCGACGCCGTCACCGGCTGCCTGAATGTGCAGATTTCCGCCGCTGATATTGATAACGCCGTCTGATCCTCCGTCACTGAATCCGCCTCCACCAGGGAAGCCGCTCTTGCCGCCGCCCCAGTCATCATCACCGAAAGTGCCACCTGAGGCTGATGTCGAATTTTCTGCTGAGTTAGATGCCGAGTTGCTGCTTGTAGTTGATGCCGAGTTGCCGCCGGCTGCATTGAGCCCGTCGTCTGTTGCTGTGAGCACGATATCTCCGCCGCTGATCTCGATGTCGAGTGCCTCGATTCCTTCGTATGACTCGGCAATCGTGATGCTGCCGCCTTCGATGATCGCCTCTGCGTCTGCATGAATTCCGTCATCCTCTGCCGCGATTGCAATTGTTGCGTCTGCTATGTAGAAGTAGCTGTCTGATTCTGTGCCTTCTTCTGCGTCGGAGTTGTCCGAAACGTGAACTCCGTCAGTTCCGGCAGAGATGTTGACGGTCGCTTCTGCAAACCTCGCGCTGTCATTAGCCTGAATGCCGTGCTTTGCCGAAGTTATATTGATTGTGCCGCCTGCAATCTTGACGTCGTCCTTACCGACGATTCCATGTCCTGCAGGAGATGTAACATTAAGAGTGCCGCTGCCGTTGAATGTAATGTCGTCTTTAGCAAATACTGCTCCGTCAATGTTGCTGTCATCGATTGCGGTAAAAGCGCCGCCGTTGGCGAGAGTATTTGATGTGCCGGCGGCTGTTGTCACGAAGACTTTGTCAGCGGATTTTACGTAAAGCGCGGCTGATGAGCTACTTGTAACTGATGCTCCGTCAAGGACGATCTGCACTTTGGCGCTGTCGTCAGCTTCGACGATGATCATGCCGTCTGTGAGTGTGCCGCTGAAGATGTATGTGCCTTCTGATTTAATCGTGATTGTGCTGCCTTCGATGCTGACGTCTGCGGCGATTGTTTCGGTCCCCTCTGCGCTGACCTCTGCAGAGCTTCCGTTAAGTGTAATTTTGAGTGCTGCAGATTCGTCATATTCACCCGAGAGGTCCCTCTCTGTAAACATTTCAGATTTGCTCTCTGCAGTATATGTTGTCTGTGAAGCTGCTGCGGATGATCCGCCTGTATTATCTCCTGCTTCTGCCGAAACTCCGGCGCAGCCTGTGAAGCAAAGCAGCAGTGCTGTCATTACTGCGATCAGCTTTGCTGTTATCCGGCTTTTTCCGCGGCCGCCCTGTGTAGTGCTCTTATTTCTGTCTGTTATTCTGTCCGTTTTTCTGTCTGTTATTCTCTCTTTTATTCTGTGTGTATTATTCATGCCTATGTACCCCTATGTCTTCTGTGTATTCTGTGTATGTGGTTTTGAAGCATTATTTATCAGTCAAAGTTACAGTTCTGTGGCTGCTGTTGCCTGTCTTGATACGTTGATTTCAAGGTTGCCGTTGCGGCAGCGGATCCTGTCGATCATTTCCTTTTCTCTGGAAGGGTCTCTGAGAACTACATCATAAGTAAGTCTGAACATGCTGCCCATGTTTGTAGTTTTGACCTGAACCAGTTCGCTGGAGTCTGTGTACTCACTGAACACATCATCGAAAACTCCCGTATAGTCGAGATCTTCCGGAACCATAACTCTTAACGTTTTGTACTTATCTGCGTTTTTCCTGTATCCCAGATCGAGACTGCTCAGGACTATGTATGCAAGACACATAACCGCTGTGAAGATTGCCGCGATTCCGAGATATCCGGTGCCGGCGATAAGACCGCTCGCCATTGCCAGGAAAAGCGTACATATCTCTCTGGCTGTACCCGGTACTGAGCGGAACCTCACGAGGCTGAAAGCTCCGGCTACTGCGATTCCTGTTCCGATGCTGCCGTTGACCATCATGATGATTACGCAGATGATTGCCGGAAGCAGCGCGAGTGTGATTACGTAGCTCCGGGTGTATCTTGTTCCCCTCATATATGTGAGGGCGACCGCCAGCCCGAGCAGGAGCGAAACTCCTGTAGCTATACCGAATTGTGCCAGGTTTACGGCTGCAGCCGCCTGTGTATCAAAAATGCCTGAAAGCAGTGTTTCCATTATTTTTCCCTCCGTTTTTCTGTTTTGTTGCGAGCAAATGATATTGGAACAAACTTAACTGAAATAAAAAGCACCCTAAAATGAAACATAAATTCAGTATTTCTGCCTGCAGTTTCGGGCTTATTAGCTCAATTGCTGCGGAATCTGATATAATAGCTATCGGTTGGCCGGGTTTTTCAGGCACACACGCCTGCCCGGTGCCGAATAAACAAGCTGGAGGATTAAGAAATGAAAAAAGATCTCGGAATTCAGCAGGCAGTATTCCCAATGCCTGTTCTTATGGTTGCTGCTTATGACGCAGAGGGCAAAGTCAATGCAATGAACGTTGCGTGGGGACAGATCGCAGGGTCGGACAAGATTTATCTGTGCATAGGCAAAGGCAAGAAAACCCTTGCAAATATTAAGGAGAGCAAAGCATTCACTGTCGGTCTTGCAGATCTCGCTCATATGAAGGAAGCTGACTTCTTGGGCATTGCTTCAGGCAATAAGATGGCAGACAAGTTTGAAAGAACCGGCCTCACTGCTGTAAAGAGTGACAAAGTCAATGCTCCTGTCATCGAGGAGTTTCCTGTTGCTATAGAATGTGAGTTCCTCGAAGAGCTTGACAGCGAAAACATTCACGGAGTAGTCGGCAGAATCGTAAATGTAAAGGCCGAAGAGTCTGCTCTTGATGAAGGCGGAAAGCTCGACGTTACTAAACTCAGCATACTCATGTTTGACAATTCCAAGCACGGTTACTTTACCGTTGGTGAGCAGGTCGGAACAGCATGGAATGCAGGCATGGAGCTCATGAAGTAATTCCTGCCGGAATTATTAGTTATCGGAGGTTAGAATTAATATGTCACCATTCGTAATTCTTCTTATTACTGCCCTCGTTGTCAGTTCAATAGGTTTTAAAAAATATGTATGGTTCATATCTATAGGATACGGTTTCTCGGTATGCGCTATCGGTATCGTGCTGCTCGCTCTGTTTCACGGGCAGATGGATCCCGGGATCACAGTGCAGTGCGTGCTGTTTGTTCTGTACGGATTGAGACTGGGCGGATACCTGACATACAGAGAATTGAAAAGCGGTTCATATAATAAGAAGATGAAAACCGAAATCAAGGACGGCAAAGGCATGTCTGTGATTGCCAAGTGCGGTATATGGATTTCGGCAGCTCTTCTGTACGTATGTGAGGTTTCGCCGGTCCTGTTCAGGCTGGAGAATGGCAAAGCAACAACTGCTGCTGTGCTGATCGGGATCGCTGTTTCGGCACTTGGTCTTGTGCTCGAAACTACTGCTGATGTTCAGAAAAGCTTAGCCAAGAAGCTCCGCCCGGGCAGATTTGTTGATACAGGTCTATACAGAATCGTCAGATGTCCTAACTACTTCGGCGAGATGCTGTTCTGGACCGGAGTGTTTATAAGCGGCATCGGTTCAAATCAGGGTGTATGGCAATGGGTTTCGGTTCTTGCCGGGTATCTGGGTATCATATATGTAATGTTCGGCGGTGCCAGAAGACTTGAGATCAGGCAGAACAGGACATACGGAAGTGACCCGGATTACCAGGCTTATGTCAAGAAGACTCCGATCATGATTCCGCTGATCCCGCTCTACAGCGTCGAGAAGTATAAATGGCTCGTGGCATAGGGCTGTAAGGCTGAAAAGCTAAAAAATGAGGTGGCTGCCGCACTCAGGGAAAGTGAGACAGCCCCCTCTTTTATTTTGCAGTAATCGAGTGGTGACAGCTGGCGGCCGGGCGGTGGTCATGCAGGCATGCGGTCCCCGGCGACAGGTATTTCTCAGAATTACTGCTTTTCGAGTGGATGCAGGATACTTTTTAATTATATTTAAGGTATGTAATGGTATATTATTAAACAGAAAAGCATGCAGATGCACAAGTTGAGAAAACCATAGAGAACGTAATCGGGATAATAATTGAGAAAACAGCTCAGACAATGCTCAGTAATTATTCCGCAATTATTTGAGAAACAGTAAAAGCAAGTGAGGTGCGTATGAGAATTCTGCTCGCTGAGGATGAGAAGGCTCTTTCCAGAGCCATCGTCAAGATCTTCGAGAGAAACAATTATTCAATAGATGCGGTATACGACGGCGAGGAGGCTCTGGATTATCTGGAAGCGGGCAATTATGACTGCGCAGTTCTGGATATCATGATGCCGAAGATGGACGGAATCACGGTGCTGAGGAAGCTGCGCGCGGGCGGGAGCAGCCTGCCTGTGCTGATGCTCACCGCCAAGGCCGAGATCGACGACAAGGTGCTCGGCCTTGACAGCGGCGCTAATTACTATCTGACCAAGCCGTTCGATGCCAAGGAGCTGCTCGCCGCTGTCCGCGCGATCACCCGAAAGTCTGCCGAAGTCGACACCAAACTCACTTACGGAAATATCGCTTTGGACAGATCCTCATTCGAGCTCAGCTCACCTTCAGGCAGCATGCGCCTTGCCAACAAGGAATTCCAGATGCTCGAGATGCTGATGTCAAATCCTAAGAATATCATTTCAGTGGACACCTTCATGGATCACATCTGGGGATACGACACAGACACCGAAAGCAATGTCGTATGGGTTTATGTATCATACCTGCGCAAGAAACTGACCGCTCTCAATGCAAACGTCAAAATCAAGGCCACCAGAAACGCAGGCTACTCCCTCGAGCTGGAGGAGTGATTTTCAAAGAAAGATAACAAGCTATGATTACCAAACTAAAAAGGAGATTCATCGCACTTGCGATGGCATCGCTGATTGTACTGCTGACTGCCATCGTCACCGGTATGAATCTTATCAACTACAATACAGTCATCAGCGAGGCGGATGAGAAGCTCGCGGCCCTCTCTGTAAACGGGGGCACTCTTCCTTTTTTTGAAGATGATTCATTCGGTTACGACAATCGGCTTGACTGGCCGTGGCAGTACGAGGATGACGAAGATTATGATGACTATGATGATATAGACGCTGCAACCAGAGAAGGCCTGCTTGGATTCGGGCGCAGAAAGCCTTTCAGTTCGAGAGACGAAGCTGAAGAGACACGGTTTTTCTCCGTTCTGATTACAGGCGAGGAAACTGTGCTGCGTGCCAACACCGACAGAATTTACGCAGTAGACAATTCAGCCGCAGGCGAGTACGCAATTGCAGCACTCAAACAGGGCACATCCAACGGCTTTATAGATAATTTCAGATACGCCATCCGTTCAGAAGGAAGCCTGACACGCATTACCTTCCTGGACTGCACCAGCTCTCTTGCCGCTTTCAGGCAGTTTCTGTATGCCAGCATCATCATGTCGCTGGCAGGACTGGCTGTTATATTCGGCGTTATCTGCTACTTTGCCGGACGTATTGTCAGGCCTGTAGCCGAGAGCTACGAGAAGCAGAAGCGCTTTATCACTGATGCCGGGCACGAGATCAAAACTCCGCTCGCAATTATCAAAGCGAACCTCGATGTAATGCGCATGGATCTTGAAGACGTCGAAAGCGCTGCCGGATCATCTGCTGAAGTTACCGAAAGCACTGCCAGTCTTAACGAGAGCCTTGATGACATCGGCGGGCAGGTTGACCGTCTTGCCACACTCACAAATGACCTCGTCTATCTGTCAAGAATGGAGGAATCCGGCGCTTCGCTGACCATGACTGAGATCCCTGTTTCGGATATTGTATCTGAGACGGCAGAGTCTTTTGCCGCACTTGCAGCAGAGAGAAATAAGACTTTGGACATTGATGTTACACCTATGCTGTCCATGCAGGGCAGCAGCAAAGAGATCGAGAAACTGGTTTCTATCCTCACAGAGAATGCCCTGAAATATTCGCCTGAAGGCGACACTGTACACATCGCTCTTCACAAGGAGGGCAAAAGCGTCGTCCTTGAAGTCCGCAACAAGGCTGCGGAACCTCTCACCGATGAGGACCTCGCTCATGTATTCGACAGGTTCTACAGAGGCGACAAATCGAGAAACTCCGCCGGCGGCGGCCATGGTATCGGGCTGTCAATGGCCAGCGCAATTACTGCTGCACACGGCGGCAAGATCAAGGCCCGCAACGGAGACGGATCTGAGTTTATAGTAACTGCGACACTTCCTTCGGCCTAGACATCAATTTGGATCATTTGGTCCAGGCATCCAGCCTGATCATTAGGTCCGGATCATACGATAAATTCGGGGTCCTGTTCATAAGAACCGGGCCCTTTTTTCGTGACATACTCCCGCCGCCTTTGCAATGCATAGAGGATGGAAGAATTCCTGCTAAGTTAAAATCGGATCTTCAAACGGCACTTAATCGGTAATAATAATGGTCTTTAAACTGCAATTAAGCTTGGCGGTTTAAAATACAGCCATATAAAGGAGAAAAAGATATGGCTTATCAGACAGTTTTCAAAAGATATGAATTAAAATACATCATGACCAGAGAGCAGAAAGCCCGGGTACTCAAGGCAATGGCGCCTTATATGACACCGGATAAATTCGGCAAATCGACTATCAGAAATATCTATTTTGATTCTGATGATTTCATTCTGGCGCGCCACTCAATCGCAAAGCCTGATTTCAAGGAAAAGCTCAGGATCAGGAGTTATGCGAAGGCCAGCGAAAACAGCACGGTTTTCGTTGAACTGAAGCGCAAAGCGAATCACCTGGTGTAC
>JBGUIG010000167.1:0-25260 GCA_045112795.1 Anaerovoracaceae bacterium
AGTTATCATTCTGTTTACCCCTGCGTCACGATTCTGCATTGTTAATATTTTATCCAGTATGTATTTTCTCATTTTGTTAAAAGAGTGTCAATTTAGCCGGGCAATCCTGTAAAGAAACTTCTTGGTTAATAGAATCTATCTATTCCAAATCGTGCTGACTGTGCTTTACTTTGTTTTTCTTTCAATATAAAATATTGATAACAGACTTAAAGGCTATCGGAGAATTCTTTTCAGAGGGGTTTTATGGATATCAGCAAACTTGATCTGTTCTTTGCAGCGGCTAACAGTGAGAGCTTCACACAGGCTGCGGAAAAGTGCAATGTTGCACAGACAACTATGAGTAAATACATTGCTCAGCTCGAAGAAGAACTCGGTGTAAAGCTTTTTTACAGGACGACCCGCGAGTGCAGTCTTACCGAGGCCGGTCACACTTTCTACAACGGAGCCAAGGATCTTAAGCGGGATTATGAAAATCTGGAAAGACAGCTTATGCAGGTTGCTGAAAATGCGCTTAAAATCGGAGTTTACGGCGAATATTTCGATCTTTCGATTCTCAGCATGTTCAGTAAGAGCCATCCGGAAATAGAACTGAAAGTGTCTTTCGGAAGCAGGACTGATCTGTATGATCAGCTCAAGCGGCGCAAAATTCACGCTGTTCTGATACCGAACATACTTGTTTCCGATGCCCTGCGCGACCATGCAATGAGATACGTCAACGTCCTGTCCGGAAGCACATATATCTACTGCTCCGAAAAGGTAATCAATGAGTTCGGTAGCATTGAAGAAGTCATACGCAGACTGCCTCTTATTACGAAATCCCGCGAGCCGAGATATCATGACTACTGCAGGAACATTCTCAAGCAGACTTTCGGAGTTTCATTTGAAGACGTGACAGTAGTCGAATCGATCGCCAAACAGCATCTCCTTACCGAGCTGTCACAGGGTTTTGCCATAATGCTTGAACAGGAAGCGTCAGAAGCTGAAGGCCTTTACGGATATTCACTCAAGGGTGTTTTCAACGAGACTCTTCAGCTGTATTACTCAATAAAGCATGTTCCTGACAGCCTCAGATCATTCATAACTTACATCAATAAGGTTACATTCCATGCATAGCATATGCAGCATCAATGCATGAATGCGCAGGAAATAAATACATAAAAGCACGAAAAATGCTGCCTTTACACAGGCAGCATTTTATTTCTGGTTCTTATGTACATTATTGTAATAACCAGCGCGGACAGTCCCCAGCTGACCGGGAATACCATCATCAGCGAGAAGAAAGTATGGTAAATCTGAAATCCGGTGAAGACCCATGTTATTCGGGTTCCGCAGACTCCGACCAGTGAGATCATCGCAGGTATCATGGATTTGCCCAGGCCTCGCATCGCGCCGGACAGATTGTCCATGAATACGTTCAGCGTCTCTGAATACATCAGGATTCTGACTCTCAGTGCTCCTATTTCGACTATAGCAGGATTATCCGTAAACAGTCCCATCAGATGGTTGACCGACAGAATAATTATTGCACTCGCTATCATTGCCATAACCCAGCTTGTCAGCAGTGTTTTTCTGACGATATCACGGCACCTTTTGTACTCTCCCGCACCGTAATTCTGACCGACAAATGTGACCAGCGTCTGTGTGAAAGCGTTTACCACGAAAAATACAAATATCTCAATATTGAAAGCGGCAGATGAACCGGCCATTACATCTGATCCGAGGCTGTTTATTGCTGACTGCACACACAGATTTGATACCGAAAAAACAGTACTCTGAATTGCAGCCGGGAGGCCGATTCTGATGATCTGCATAAGTATCGGTTTGTCTATCCGCAGTCTGCTTATTTTTACTCCGATAACACTCTCTTCTTTCGTGAGTCTGAAAAGCATCAGCATTGAACTGATGGCATTTGCCATAACTGTAGCAATCGCAACTCCGTCTACATCCATTTTGAATACCAGGACGAATATGAGATTGGCAGCTACATTGAAAACTCCTCCGATAAAAAGACTTATCAGCGGAGTTCTCGTATTTCCGTTGCTTCTGAATATCGCTGCCTCAAAGTTATACAGCATAATGAATGGTGCTCCGCCGAAGTATATCCTGAGATACAGAATAGAATATGGAGCTACTTCTTCCGGGACGCCCATCATTCTGACAATAGGCCCGGCTATAATGTTTCCTGCAGCAGCAATAAAAATACCGCATATAAGTGCCGTAAGCATTGAAGTATATACCGCTTTGCGTGCAACTTCCGGCTTCTTCGCGCCTATATTTTTTGCAATTACAACATTGGCTCCGACCGACAGGCCGACGAAGAAATTGATCAGAAGAGAGACTACAGGAGCGTTTCCTCCTACTGCAGCCATGGCTTCTTTGCTTGCAAACCTGCCGACAACAGCTACGTCAGTAGCGTTGAACAGCTGCTGCAGCATACTTGTCATCATCAGCGGAATAGCAAACAAAAGGACCTTGTCGAGGATCGATCCTCTGGTCAGGTCCTTTCTGTCATTCTTTGCTGCGGTTTTATTTGCTTTGTCTGTTCCTTTTCTTATACCAGACATTATTATCGCCTCAATATCTTTTATTAACGGGTTGCTGTCTCCTGTCCGGCAGCAAGTGCTGTTTTTTTCATTGCGGTCGTGATCTCTCCGTATGTGAAGAAAGCAAGTCCGACCCATATAATAATGAATGCTGTTACCTGTGTCAAATCAATCGGTTCTTTGAACATGAAAACTCCGAGAAGCAGCGACACAGTCGGGCTGAAATACTGAGCAAGCCCGATGAAAAGCAGCGGTGCTTTCCTTGCAGCTACTCCGAACAGAGCTACCGGAATAAGCGTAACTAAGCCGCTGAGATACATCATCGCGTACTTCCCCGGCACGCCCATACTGATTGCCCCGATTCCTTTTGCCTCAATATATACTATTGCCGCCAGTGCAAAAACAGCATAAACCATCGTCTCGTAAACGAGTGCGATAATTGCAGGCTGCCCGGCTGTCTTTTTGATTGCGGAATAGACAGTCCAGGTCCCTGCAAGTCCCAGCGCCACGCCCGGAACCTGCCTGTAGTGCACCAGTATCAGCGCTATTGCAGCTACAGCAAAGAGCATTGCGGTGAGATTGTATCTGGTCAGCTTCTCTTTGAAGATGATTATGCCTACAGCGCATATCATAAGCGGCTCGATATAGTATCCGATAGAAGCCTGAATGACACGCTCACTTGTCATCGCCCATATATAAATACTCCAGTTGGCAGTCAGAATGAGACCGGCTGTAAAGTATTTGATCCTTACGGCTCTGTCTTTCAGAGGTCCCCATATCTCTTCCCTGCTGTATCTCATCCTGGCAGCAGCATACGAATAAACAAACATGGTCATAATTCTATACAGAATTATGACCCATGAAGGTATAGGCTCGAGTGACTGCCAATAAATCGGAAGGAATCCCCATATCAGCTGGCAGCCCAGCATGCATAACACGCCAGTCCTGTATTCTGAACCGGAATTATTCGTGTTATTGCTCATTACAGACCGAGTACTTCCTCTGCTACACGGACACCGATCCTGATGCAGTCATCACAGGAAGTGAACATCTGGCCGTTATTTCCTGTCTTGATATCTATGCAGTACAGTCTCTTAGCCTGTTCAACAAACTTTCTCTGCATCATACCTGCAGCCTTGGTTGTGTTCTTCTTGGTGTTGCCCGGATCAGCAGTATTGCCGTCACTGTGAACAAGTCCCGCGAGCATAGCAGCACCCGAAATAGCGCCGCAGACACCTTTTCCTGTTCCCATGCCTGCGCCGAATCCTTCGCCCATTTTGTACAGAAGAGATTCGTCAATTCCTACTTCATCAGCAAAAACACATACTACCGCCTGGCAGCAGTTATAACCTTCTCTGTGCAGCATTGCAGCCTTTTCAGCTCTGTCCATTCCTATTATTCTCCTTTATGTTTTTATGCTTTATGTTTTCCTTCATACTCAATGCAGAGCATTGTCAGGTCGTCAAACCTAGGTGCCCCGCCTGAAAATTCAGCTACAGCCTCTCCGATCTCCTCTATCAGTTCCTGAGGGCTGTACTCCGGATGCTGATTAAGTAATTCTATGGATTTATCCATACCGAGGAATTCGTCATTCGCATTCTGCGCTTCAGGCAGACCGTCGGTATAAACGAAGAGTTTCATTCCCTTCTTCATATATATCTCATATTCTTCATATTTGAGATCAGACATCCCGCCAAGCACAAATCCGTGAGGTTCTTTGAAAAGATTGAATTTCCCGCCCGGATTCATAATAAGCGGATACTCGTGTCCGGCGTTTGAGGCTGTCAGAATACCAGTGTTGAGATCGAGTATTCCTATCCATACCGTGACAAACATCTCTTCACGGTTATTACTGCATATCTGATCATTAACAGTCTCAAGAACCTGCGCAGGGCCGCAGCCTGTCAGCGCCTTGATCTTGATCAGTATCTTGGAAAGCATCATGAACAGCGCGCCAGGAATACCTTTGCCTGAAACATCCGCAATGACCATGCAGAGATGATCATCATCAATAAGGAAGAAGTCGTAGAAGTCTCCGCCTACTTCCTTGGCAGGAGTCATTGATGCGTAAATGCTGAATTCATCGTGTCCCGGAAATGCATCGAAATCCTTAGGCAGAATGTCAGACTGGATCCTGCTCGCCAGGCTCAGTTCAGCATCGATACGCTCTCTTTCAGCCGTAATTCTCGTAATATCCTCGATGTAATCCTGGATTCTCTCCTCCATCTGATCGATGGATCCGGCCAGCACTCCTATTTCATCAGTATTATGGATAATATCTGTAAGCTTAGTGTCAGTTCTGATGTTGTCACTTGCAAACCGGTGCGCTTCATCTGTAATCAGCTGCAGAGGAGTAATCAGCGTTCTGTGCAGATACATGCTCTGTCCCAGAATAACAATTGCAGCGATTACAATCAGCAATGCCAGGAAGGTCTTGATATAGCTGCTTCTCGCTTCATCAAGTACATCAAGCTGGCGCTGAACGCACAGGATGCCTTTGACCTTGTTGTCTGATCCTCTCAGAGGAACCATCGCTGTGATATGTGAATCAGTCTCTATATACCCCTCATTCCGGACTACTATTTCACTGAAAGTTCTCTGTTCATACAGAGAGCGGTACTTCTCGCGGTACTCTTCATTGGTTGTTTCTCTGTAATAACCGAAGTCATATACTTTATATTTCGCATTGTAGTTCATAATGGAAAATACAAAAGTAATATGAGCATAGTCGGTTGTATCAGGCTGAATTACATAGATAAATGTGGAGTCGGTTGAATTGCAGAGTCTCTGAAGCTCGTTGTATGTCCTTCTGTATTCGCCCGTATCTCCGCCGCTGAGGTTGTATCTGTACAGATCTTCGCCGTCAACAATATTCGCAGCAGTATTCGCAGTCAGGATAGCATCATCCGCATACTGGTCCATAATCAGATTATAGAACTTGTTATACCCGACAAAACCCAGAAGAACAGCAAAAACAACCATAAGCAGCACGATGACTGAAATGCTTTTGAAGGCAATGCCCTTGGTGTATTTCTTTTTTTCGGTCTTTCTTACTGTTGATTCCGGCATAGTCTTGTTCTGACGCGATTCTCATAATGTACAAGAATAACCGCATATTTCCCCTTTTATACTTAATAAGAATATCACAGATTGCAGGTATTTAGCTATATTCACGGAGTCTGAATAAATAATTCTGTTATTTTTTTGCAACACTTTGCAGGTTCTGACATACTATATTAATGAGAGCTCTGATAAAGCATGGTGCATCTTTATAATCATGAAGCTGCGTCATCACTCTGAAATGAGGTATAGAAGTGGACAACAAAAACATCGATCTCACAGCTGAGATGAAACTTGCCGAACAGGCAAGGGACGGCAGCAAAGAGGCGTTCTGCAAACTGTACGGTCAATACAAAGACAAGCTGTACCGCTATGCCCTGTACAGGCTTGGCAGTCCGGAAGATGCCGAGGACGCAGTATCTGAATGCGTGCTTGCTGCATGGCAGGGTCTGCCGCGTCTTAAGAACGCCGGTGCTTTCGGTGCCTGGATCTTCCGCATACTCCACAGATGCTGTGCCAGACGCATAAGCGAATCGGTGAATCTGAGGGAAAACGCGCAGCGGATATTCAGTGAAGGCCCGGGAAGCAGCGGATCTTCAGTGCAAAGCTGGCAAAACGCTTCTGTATCACTTGAGTTACGCGAGGCGCTTAGCCAGTTAGGTGAAGACGAGCGTGAGATAGTTCTGCTGTCGGTACTGGGAGGTCTCACCAGCCGTGAGATTTCTGAGATCACATCACTGACACCCGGCGCAGTACGTTCCAAGCTTTCAAGGAGCCTGGCCAGAATGCGCGAGTTCCTGTCATAGAACGGAGTTGACATATGAGCAGAAAAAACGATTACACAGATAATCTTGAATACATCAAGTCACTGGCGGACAAAGATAACATAACCGCACCCGACAGTCTGTCTGAAGACAGAATACTGTCATTACTACCTGACCGGAGCGAAGACCTCTCCCCGGAAACAGAAGCCCTGCTGACTGATCCTGATGCTGCATCAGAAGCTGCTGCCGCAGAGAGAGTCCCGGTTACAAAACGTACATCTTTCAGGAAGTGGGCTGTCGCTGCAGCGTGTATGCTGGTGGCTGTTTTCGGAGGTATTCAGGTTTATACCTCTCTTACCGCACCGCCTGATACAGTCACTGCGGATGGAGAACTATACTATTTCAAAAACCATTCTGAGATAGAAAACCTTGTCAGCAGCATAGATCATTACAGTTTTTATGATTATGGCGGAGGCGTAGAAACGGAAGCTTCAACAGAGGATGCTGCCGAAAATTCCGCACCTGCAACTGGCAGGGTTCTCAGTTCAGAGGCAAAAATTGCGTCCGGCACAGCCCCTGAACACTCCGGCACATATCTTCAGGTAGATGATGTTGACGAAGCTGACATAATCAAAACAGACGGAAAATATATTTATTACGTCACTGATAAACGCGAGGTCGTCATTCTCGAGGCAGACCAAGGCAAGACCCGTCAGCTGTCCAGGATCGGAAACACTGATGTTGAAAACTACATTCAGGATATTTATCTCAGGGGTGACACACTGATCACTGTCGGTTATGTCTATGATGATGAAGATGGCTATACCGGTGTCGTCACATATGATATTTCCGACCGCAGCAATCCGAAAATGATAACCTCTTTCCGCCAGACAGGCTATATCATCTCAAGCCGCATGGTTGGTGATTTCGTCTACCTCGTCACTAACGATTATGTGTATAAAGGAGGCCGTGTCGTACCTATGTGCACAGCGGACGGAGAATTTAAAGAACTGCCTGCGGAAAGCATCTGCTGTGTTCCGAATCCGTCCGAAACATCATACATAATTCTGAGTGCGATGGATATATCTTCCGGCAAAGATGCAAAATGCAAAACAAGCGCGATTTTCGGCGCTTCAACTGATATCTACTGCAACGACCACAACCTGTACACCGCAGTAACAGAATGGGATGAAGAGAAAAATTCAACATATACACGTATAGTCCGTGCCAGACTTGACGGAGTCAAAGTGAGATTTGACGCAACCACCAGAGTCCGCGGACGTATAGACAATCAGTTCTCAATGGATGAAAAAGACGGGTACTTCCGCATCGCTACTACCGGTGAGAGAGCCGGAATGGATGTCAACAATCTCTTTGTGCTTGACAGCAAGCTGAAAGAGACAGGAAGTGTTACAGGCTTTGCCCGTAATGAGAGCATCCGAGCAGTCAGATATTTCGGCGACAAAGCATATGTCATCACATATGAACAGATAGATCCGCTTTTCATCATTGACCTCAGTGATCCTGCAAGTCCGAAGATTGAAGGCGAAGTCAAGATTGACGGTTTCTCAACTCTTCTCATTCCTGCAGGCGAAGGCCGTCTACTCGGAATCGGTCACGCCACGGGAGACAATGGTTACGGCGGCGAATATGCAGCCGGCCTCAAGCTGGCACTGTTTGACATAAGCAATCCGTCAGAGCCTAAGGTTCTTGACAGCCGGGAATTCAAGGATATGAGCAGTCCGGCACAGGATACTCACAAGGCTCTGACCGTCAACTCCCGTGAAGGCTGGTATGCAATACCTTACGGAATATTTGACTACAGTTCACCTGAAGGAGAAGCATCAGCCTCTCAGAGTGCAGATGATGTTTCTGAATCAGCTACAGATGATGAGCTTGCAATAGCAGCTGAGCCTGATTACAGATATGAGGGCGGTGTCCTCGTGTTCGGAGCAGATGACAAGCTCACAATACACGATCAGCACAGACTCTCAGACCGCTATCTGAGCAGATGTGTATACATTGGCGATTACATCTACGCACTTGACGGTGACGGCGAAGTCAGCAGTTTTCAGTTCAGCAAATAGCTTTCCTTAAGAAAGCAGATAAATTGTACTTTAACGAATAATAACTGCACAAAAACAGTGCACCCTCTGCATCATGCTGCAGCCGGTGCACTGTTTTTTATTTTATAGGATTAACTGAGATTACTGATCCTCTCCGAAGTCTGCAATGAATGCAGCCGCGAGTTTTTCAGGCCAGTCGGAGGTAGGCTCGAGTCTTCCTGTGAAGAATCTCAGGGTTTTAGGCTCATGCACAAATCTGAGTCCTCCGATCAGATCTCTGTGATCAAATACCCACTTGACTCTGTCGATTACGTACTCAACCTGAGACAGAGTAAACACTCTTCTAGGCAAAGCGAGTCTTACAAGTTCCATCGAAGCAAATCTTTCACTGCCGTCAGGGTTTCTCTCTTCAGAAAGTGTACCTCTTTCCATGCCTCTGATGCCTCCGCAGATGTAGAATGCGCAGACAAGTGCTCCTGAAGGATATTCCTGCTGAGGAATGTGGCTTACAAACTGTGAAGCATCCACATGCGCTCCGAGTCCGCCTCCCGGTGTGATCATAGGCACACCGTATGCATCCAGCTGCTTTACACAGTAATCTATGAACTGAGGTCCCTGTGAGATAATATCCATTTCCATGGATTCATCAAATCCTACAGTCATCGCTTCCATTTCACGGACTGACATGCCGCCGTATGTCAGGAAGCCTTCAAACATAGGAATCAGATCCTCCATAGAGTGGAATAGTTCCTCGTCTCTGACAAGAATTGCACCTCCGCGGGCAAATCCGAATTTGCGGGCTGAGAAGTAGATTATATCGAACTGATCAGCTATTTCACGGGTGATTTCCCTGATAGTCATATCTTTGCAGGCTTCTTCTCTGATCTTGTTAAAGTACAGGTTATCCTGCAGAAGTGAAGCATCAAGAACCGATAGTATTCCGTGCTTTCTTGCTATTGCGCACGCATCTTTGAAATTCTGTACTGATACAGGCTGTCCTCCGATAAGGTTAGTGCCGGACTCAAGCCTCATGAATGCTACGTTTTCAGCACCTTCCTTCTCAATGCATGCTTCCAGCTTTTCAAGATCGATATCACCCTTGAACGGCAGATCGCTTTTTGATTCAAGGCCTTCATCCTTGACAAGCTCTTCAACATGACCGCCGACTCTTGTAATATGCGCCTTGGCTGTTGTGAAATGGTAATTCATGATCACGCACATTCCCGGCTTTACGAATCTCTCCGCAAGGACATTCTCACATGCTCTTCCCTGATGAGCAGGCAGGCAGTACTTGAATCCGAAGATTTCCTCAAGTTTGTCCCTCATGCGATAGAAAGATTCACTTCCTGCATAAGCATCATCCGGTGTCATCATTCCGGCAAGCTGCTGGTCACTCATTGCATTAACGCCTGAGTCTGTAAGCATATCCATAAAGATATCCCCGTTGTGAAGCTGGAATGTGTTAAATCCGGCATCCTTCATTTTCTGAAGTCTCTGCTCTGTCGGAAGCAGTTTGAGCTGCTGCACGATCTTAACCTTGTGCATTTCCATTGGAATAGGTTCGTGGTCATAGAATTTAATAGCGGGCATCGTTTGTTTCCTCCTTGTTTTCTCAGTAGTCCCTTCGGCTATTTCCGCATCTGGCTTGGCATCTGCCTGCCTCTGTGGCATAAAAAGAGCCCTGCAGCTGTTTGCTGCAGGGCATTTTTGACTATTTCATCAGTTCAGTTGAACAATCAGTCTACTCACAGCAAAACAGCAACCGGCTTGCGGTAATAGTAATAATAATATTCTGCTGCGTATGATTTAACTGATTTCATCGTCTGTCCTTTCTGTCAGATGTTTTACCGGATTTTGTATGTCCCGGATAATTTAACGGAATAATACAGGAAAAATTTGTTGAAATCAACAATTATTCCTGTGTTTTTAATTAAAAACACCAAATATTCGGACAGTTACCGATGCTGATTGTAATCCTAGTCTGCAAAGTCCTTTTTGCAGACCACTCTTATTTCATAATCCGGATACTTCTCGTGAACCTTCTCTCTGATCTCGTTACTAAGTGTGCTGCTGTCCTTGATATCGTAATCAGTGACGATGTCGAACTTGATTTCCTTGTCTATTTTATCGAGATAGAAACCATGCATTCCGATTACATCTTCTTTCTCTCCGACTATCTTTCTGACCTCTTCATGAACTTGGATTGCTTCTGTATCACGCGAGTTCTCAGCATAGATAGTCAGTCCCAGCAGTTCAACACCTGTGTCCTGCTGCACCTTCCTTGTTATGGCTCTCTGAAGATTATCGATCCAGCCCGCAGTCAGCACATCAGGAACCTCAATATGAGCAGAACCTATCAGCTTTTCCTTTCCGTAGTTGTGAATTACCAGATCGAAGACTCCATCAACCTCAGGGAATGACAGAATGGATTTTTTGACGGCAGCGGCTTTGTCTTCGTCAACTCTCTCTCCGAGAAGACTGCTTATTGTCTCATGCAGGGTTTCTACACCTGTCTTGATGATCAGGCCTGCGATAATAAGACCTACATATGCTTCGATGCTTAAGCCTTTGATAACATATACCAGAGCTGCCAGCAATGTTCCTGCCGATGCAATGGAATCATTGAGCGCATCCCGACCTGATGCAGTAAGAGCAGAGGAATTCAGCTGCTTGCCTTTGTGCATTGTATACAGGCCCATGGCAATTTTGGCCAGAACTCCTGCGGTGACAATAATTAATGCTGTTGTGGTGTAGTCATTAGGTTCCGGGTGCATTATTCTCAGCACCGACTCCTGGACTGCGTTTAATCCTGCATAGAGAATTATAATTCCGATAAACAGTGATGTCAGATATTCAATTCTTCCGTACCCGAAAGGATGTTTTCTGTCAGGCTCTCTTTCGGACAGTTTTGTACCGACTATAGTGATTACTGACGACAATGCGTCAGACAGGTTATTGAGAGCATCGGCCCTTATCGATACAGAGTTCGCAATCATGCCGATTACAAATTTAAAGACTGACAGGATAATATTCGCGCCTATTCCGACAAAACTTGTTTTGATTATTTCTCTGTTTCTGTTCATCAGTCAGTTTTCCTTGACGTTTTTCGAAATAATATATATTTGCTTCTCAGCTTATTCTTATGCTGTTTATTATATCGTATTAACTGAGTTATCTGAAGCTTTTCACCCAGTTGAGAAGTGAGTCTCTGTAGATATTCTCGATTACATCCTGTTTCATCCGGTCAGTAACGGGTCCGTTTGCGGCCATCTTTGCCAGTATTTCAGCCTGCAGCTCTTCCACAGTCATCTCTTCGTAAGGCTTGCCCGGGTCTGCCGCTCTCTGCGGATCTTTTCTTTCTGCCTCAGATGTGTTCTCCGCTCCATTCTGAGAGCCTGAATCTGCATCATTGATAGTTTCCTCTGCAGGTCTCTTTATCGGTTCATAATCCACTCTGCGTCCCTCAGGGATCCAGATCTCACCCGAGCATCCCGGAATGCATACATTAAGGCAGCCATTCTCAGAGCATGCCTCACTGCCGAACAGTGCTCCGTGATAAGTTCCTTCTGCAGGCAGACTGAAATATGCATCCTGATCGCTGTTATTCACGCAGACAATCACATCACCGCGTGCGTAAGCATACTGCGTAGTCGTAAGCTGCAGTTCCCTGTACTCACCGTAAACAAGAGCTTTCTCGCTCTGATGAATTCTTCCCAGCGCACTTATCAGCTCAACACATGCATTATCCTGCATCTCTTCCAGATGAAGTTCAGGTCTGATGGAAGCATCTGAATACTTTTCCTTCTTTCCCTCAATGCCATATTCCGATCCGTAGTAGATTGACGGAATACCCGGCAGAGTGTACAGAAGGATATGAACCGGTGTGAAGTGCTTCTTGTTGCGAAGTCTGGTCCATATTCTCTCAACATCATGGTTATCAACGAAATTGTATAATCTCATGTCCCTGAGACCGAGTTCGCCTTCCTGCCTTCTTATCGTATGAGCGATCTCGAAGTAATTGTGATCATTGTGGGCGCTGTACAGAGCCTTGTGCAGATGGTAGTTCGTCACTGAGTGAAGAGTGTTGTCATTAGCCCACCTTGAATAGTCGCCGTGTATAACCTCTCCCATCAGCCAGAAATCGTCTTTGACCTGGTCTGCAGTACGGCGCAGTGACTTCATGAAATCGAAATCCAGCACATCCGCAGCATCCAGTCTGAGTCCGTCTATGTCAAATTCGCTTACCCAGAATCTTACAGTATCGAGAAGATAATCTCTGACTTCCGGATTTCTCTGGTTCAGCTTGGCCATCAGATTGTAGCCGCCCCAGTTATCATATGAGAATCCGTCGTTGTATTCGTTGTTGCCCCAGAAATTCACATTGCAGTACCATCCTGCATATCCTGAATTCTCGCGGTTTGCCTGAATATCTCTGAAGGCAAAGAAATCCCTTCCGGTATGATTGAATACGCCATCAAGAATAACCCTGATACCGTTCTCATGACAGATTCTTACGAACTCTTTCAGGTCATCATTTGTGCCAAGACGGCAGTCGACTGTACGGTAGTCTGTAGTCTCATAGCCGTGTCCTACTGACTGAAAAAGCGGACCGATGTACAGAGCATTGCAGCCTATTTCCCTGATATGCGAAATCCACGGAATCAGCGTATTAAGGCGGTGAACAACTTCACCGTAATCATTCTGCATAGGTGCTCCTGTCAGCCCTAACGGATATATATGATAAAAAACTGCTTCGTTGTACCAGCTCATCAGTATTATTTCCCTTTCCCTTTATTTCTGCGCTTACTTATGAAATGTAGATAACAATGAATTATTGTAGTACACTCTTGACTGAGAGTCAATTTGCGAAGTGAGATAGCTGCAGTTTCTCCTGTGCAACGGTTCTGGATTTTCTGTTCAAAGCTCAGAAATGCAAAAGCCCTTTTGCCGCTGATTTGACGTGCAAAAGGGTTTGTAATAAGTCGCCGCTCTAAGACAATGCGCATATTAGCTGTCAGTCGGATAACGGATGATCAGAAGCTGAAATCACCGCTTTTGCCTCCGGTCTTGGTGACAAGATGAACATCAGTGATCGTCATTCGTTTGTCTATTGCCTTGCACATATCATAGATAGTGAGAAGCGTTACCGAAACACCTGTCAGCGCCTCCATCTCAACACCGGTCTTTCCCTCCGTTGTCGCTGTGCAGCAGGCAGTAATCGAGCACTCGGCTTCATCAACTTCGAATGTAACTTTGGCATTAGTCAGGCTAAGAGGATGGCACATCGGAATAAGGTCAGAAGTCCTTTTTGTACCCATGATGCCGGCAACCTGTGCTACTGTAAAAACATCACCCTTTTTGATTTTGTGTCCGAGTATGGCATCCATTGCTTCCCTGCTGACATGGATGGTTCCGCATGCAGCTGCAGTTCGCTTTGTGACATCTTTGCCGCTCACATCCACCATATATGCATTTCCGTTATCATCAAAATGTGTAAATTCACTCATTGTCCGCGCCTCTGTGTGTAATGACTGTAAACAATATATTATTCCAGGAACAGAATGCTGTCCTCTCTGAGCCTCAGCCAGTCAGGCAGGCCTTTTTCGTCCAGGATCTTCTGCTCTTCTCCCTGTACAAACCAGCATAGCAGATTATCATTGTCCGGACTACCCTCTTCAGGTCTTATGTAGTAATTTCTCTCAAACGGCAGCTCATCAATTCTTGCCAGATTGAACTTAATGCAGTTCTCCTGTCTGTCGCCCCATACAGGTTCAAAATAATGAGCCCGGTAACCTATATTCCTGACCCATTCCGGTACCGCCCGATCCAGTGTAATACTGATACCCCAGTCAACAGCCTCAAGAGTATGCTCATCATGAGATATGGCTGCAGAGAAGTTTTTGCATCCTGTAAGTCTGGCAGTCTCTACATTCCGGGGATCCCTGAATACATTTTTCGTAGATCCTGATCTGAGTATCCTGCCCTGATCAATAACAAACAGTTCATCGCTGAATCTGTACAGTTCGTCTCTTGAGTGTGAAACCATAATGACCTGTCCAGGATAGCCCTCCATCATTTCCAGCATTTCTACCTGCATCCGGTCTCTCAGATAGCCGTCAAGTGCTGAAAAAGGCTCATCCAGGAGAATCAGTTCAGGTTCAGTAACCATGATTCTCGCAAGAGCTGTTCTCTGTTGCTGCCCTCCGGACAGCTCGCCCGGAAGCCTGTCTGCATATTCATCCATTCTGAATCTGCGAAGCATATCCATGGCAGCTGCCCTGTCATCATCGCTTCTTCCTCTGAGTCCCGCCATGACATTCTTAAGGACAGTCATCGTCGGGAAAAGCGCATAGTTCTGGAACATGTATCCGACATTGCGTTTCTGAGGCCTGAGATTGATTCTGCTCTCCGAATCAAAAAGCACCTTGCCTCCTGCTTCGATATGTCCGCTGTCAACATCCTCAATTCCTGCTATGCTTTTCAGCGTCATACTCTTGCCGCTTCCCGAAGCGCCCAGAATGCCGATTCTTTTTGCATCACTGTCTATCAGGACATCCAGACTGAAATTTCCTATTCTTTTGTGGATATCTGCGTATAATCTGCCCATATTACCACTTTCTTATATTTTTCATGTGTCTTCCTGTAATCAGGTTGATAAGGAAAACAACAAGGAAAGCAATGATGAGAACTATTATGACCCAGAATCCTGCTGTCCAATAGTCTCCGTCCTGGATAACCATTGCTATTCTCTGTGAAACCGTTCCCGTTTTACCCGGAATATTGCCCGCAAGCATGGATGTTGCTCCGTACTCTCCCATGGCTCTTGCAAAAGTAAGAATCGTTCCGCTTGCTATTCCCGGTCCCGCTGTAGGAACCACTATACGCCAGAAAATAGCCAGTTCAGACATGCCCAGCGTCCTGCCTGCATATACAAGATTGGCGTCAATCTGTTCAAAGGCTGCTCTCGCGTTTCTGTACATCAGGGGAAAAGCGATTACAGTTGCTGCCAGAATGCATCCGAGCCATGTGTGAACAACCTGAATGTTGAAGGTATCATTAAGGAATATTCCGAAAGCTCTTCTCCTGCTGAAAATAAGAAGCAGGAAAAAGCCTGCCACCGTAGGAGGCAGTACCATCGGGAGTGTAAGTATCCCGTCAAGTATGGATTTTGTTCTGTAATCTTTTTTGATTACTTTGCGGGCCGCCCACAAGCCTAGAAAGAACGATATGACAGTCGCCACAATTCCGGTCTTGATGGATATCCACAGGGGGCTCCAGTCGAGCCCCCTCGCGATTTCAATAAAGCTGGTCATATTATTTTCCGGATGTCTTCAGTGAAACTATGCTAATCTGTATAGCCGGATTACTCTACATCAGTGTCAAAGCCGTACTTCTGATAAAGCTCCTTGGCATCATCGTTTGTGATAAATGTGATGAAATCTGCTGCTGCAGCGGACTCAGCGTCATCAGCATCAGGATTAGTGATCTGCGCAACGGGATAGATGATATTGCCTGTTACATCATATCCTACAACCTCAAGGATCTTAACGCTGTCCTCATGGCCTATTGTATCAGAAAGATATGTCGTACCGACTTCACAGGATGCCTCTTCAACAGCAGCAAGAACTTTGCTTACATTGCCCTGTTCGCTGATTTCCACACCTCCGAGCTGGTCTGATACTTCCTGAGTTGTAATAGCCGCAGGATCCTCAGCTTCAGCGAGAAGTCCGAGATTGATCATAGCCTGTCTTGTATATTTGCCTACAGGTACGCTGCCGTCAGCAAGAGCAATACTTTTTGCCTTGGCAATATCTGCAAGTCCTGTTACAGCTGTACCACTGTCAGGCTGCGTAACTACTACGAGCTGGTTGTTGACTACATTGGTTCTTGTACCCTCAACAACCATACCTGCCCCTTCAAGCTCATCCATCTGCTTCTGTGCAGCGCTGAAGAACACATCGCATGGAGCGCCTTCCTGAATCTGTGTAAGAAGTGCTCCGGAACTGTCAGCATTGACTACAATGTCTACATCAGGATTTGCAGATTCATAGGCGGACTCAAATTCAGCCATTACCGAGCTGAGTGATGCCGCAGCAAATACATTGACCGCGGTCTTCTCCGCAGTATCTGACTGCTCCTGCCCATCACTGCTCCCTCCACACGACGCCAGTGCAAAAATCATTGCCATAATCATTGTGACTGCCAGTAATTTCTTTTTCATCTCTGTGCTTCCTTTCTTATAATACCAAAATGCACCCGGAATTAATGAATTCCTGCTAAAAATGTAAAAATGCATCAACCGAATAGTTTTTAAAAACAATTCGGTTGCTTATAATTACGCCCTCTTACGTGAGGGCATAAAAACAAGCTTTTTGTGAGGATGCCCGGGATTTTCCTAAACCACCTCAAGCATCACCTGGATCTTACCTCCGCATACCATTCCTTCATCCTCAGCCGTATCCTTGGTGATATCCACCTCCATGATCACCGGTCTGTGAGTCTCTTCTATAAGCATTCTGCGGCCTTTTGCTATAACATTTCCCTCAATGCATCCTCCGCCGATCGTGCCGACAATTTCTCCTGTTCTCCGGATAATCATTCTTGTTCCTACACTTCTCGGAGCAGAACCCTTTCTTGAAATGATCGTGGCCATTGCAACGCGCGGCCTGTCCTTCTCAAGAAGAGCGTTCATGACGTCCTGAGGGAATCCGCCTATTCTTCTTTTTCTGTTGCTGACAGCTATGATCTGAGCCATTACTGCCACTGCAATTTCCTCAGGTGTTTCGGCACCTATATCAAGACCTATCGGTGTATATACTGATTTGAGAAGTTCGCGGTCAAAGCCTTCTTCCTCAAGGTCCTTCATAATAAGCCCGACTCTCCTGCGGCTTCCCATCATTCCAATATAGGCGTGAGGTTTCTGCAGTGCGTTCCGTAGGCAGTCTCTGTCGTACCTGTGTCCCCTTGTTACGAGCACAAAATATGTATCGTCATCCCCCGGAATTTCCTTCAGAGCGTCTTCGAATTCCCTGAAAAGGACCTCGTCAGCGCCCTGGGCAATGGCATTATTGACAAATGTCAGTCTGTCATCTATCACAGTAACCTTGCAGCCGATCATCTTGCCTATTGATATTATCGGCATTGATACATGACCCGCGCCGCAAACTACAATGTGTTTTTCTCTTCCCAGAAGTTCCGCGAAAACTCTTGTGCTGTCTATTGTGAAAAGTCCATTGCTGCGTATGGTTCCAAGTGTGTTTTCATGCAAAGCGACAAAACCGTCCGCATCACTCTGCCATTTCATACCGCTGGCTGTAATCAGTGCTTTCTCACCGGCGTAGTCACCATCAGCCACAGTAATAAGTCTGGTTTCTGAATTGAAATCAGTTTCGTTAATTACTTCATAGAATTGTCTTCTGTCAGTTTTATTCATCTTGCAACCAGAATCATTTGCCGAATCCGCAGTTAGGGAATGTGCAGATTTCGCAGTTCAGACAAAGTCCGCCTTCTCCCAGTCTGTCAAAATCTGTTTTGTTAAGTATTTCTCCCGTCATGATTCTCGGGAGCACAATATCGAAAATTGTCCTCTTTGCATACATGACACATCCCGGAAGGCCCATGACAGGTATGTTATTATCTCCGAAATATGCAAGCAGGAACATCGCACCCGGAAGAACAGGAGCGCCATATGTAACAACACTTCCGCATACATTTCTGATAGCCAGCGGAGTTTTATCGTCCGGGTCTACACTCATACCTCCGGTGCAGAGAATCATGTCACACCCTTCGTCAAGAAGCTCTCTTATGCATCTTTCGATATTTTCGTTATCATCGTTTGTTATTATATGTCCAATGACCTCTGCCCCGAAGTATTCAACTTTGCCCTGTACAACAGGCGTGAATGTATCCTGAATACGTCCGTAGAAGACTTCATTACCGGTTGTCACGATTCCGACTTTGCGGTCTGTGTAAGGGACAACTTTCATGATTGGTTCATCACCGCACAGCTCACGGACCTGCTCCATTTTCTCTTTTTCGATTACAAGAGGGATAATTCTGGTTCCGGCCAGTTTATCTCCTTTCTTAACAGGGAAATCTCCATGTCTGGAAGCGATCATCATCTGTCCGAACGAGTTGACAGCATTAAGTTTCTCTCTGTTTATCTTAAGAATACCATCGCATTCTGCAGTAAGTTCTATCTTGCCTTCTTTGACAGCGCCGCGGCTCATGTTCTCGCCTTTGCAGATAGCGCAGAGAACTTCAGCAGCTTCATTTTCATGCATCATGGACTCGTCATTTTCCCAGATATAGACATTGTCCTTGCCTACAGAAAGCAGTACCGGAATGTCCTCTTCGGTAATGATATGTCCTTTGCGGAATACCGCGTCTTTGGTAACACCTTTGATGATCTGTGTGATGTCGTGGCAGAGAACCTGTCCAACGGCATCCTGTGTTTTCATTAGTCTCATTTATTGTTCCTCTGTTGTACTGTTCCTGTCTGCTATATCAGCTGCCAGGCTGTATTTTTCCTCAAGTTCCCTGAAACGCTCTGTAGCGGTCGTTTCCAGTTCGGCAAGCAGTTCATCATAGGCAGCAAGAAGATCATGCCCTTTTTCAGTAACTGATGCTTTGCCCCCGTTGCTGCCTCCCTGCTTTCTGTCAACTATCGCATATCCGAATTCCTCTTCGCAGCGCCTTATTATCTTCCATGCCTTGCTGTATGAAAAGCCGCATTTCTCGCAGGCTTCCCGGACATTTCCGCAGTTGTCAATTTCTCTGAACAAAGCTGCAATGCCCGGCCCGAAAAAAGGTTCATTATTGACAAATCTTAGTTTGATTATCGGACGCATTTTGCTTATTCCTGTCGTGCGAATTATTTTCTGAAACAATTCGTCTTTCTAATTATTGGCGCCACGAATACGGCGCCATGGATTATAAAAGAAATCTATCACTTAAGCACATTGTAACGCTATAAGATGCAAAAGGAAATAGCTAACCGTCATTTTTTGTGTCATTTTTAATTTCTTGCACACTCACCTGTACGGCCAAGCATGATTTCTAATCCGTGCTCCAGAGGATGCAGCAGGAATTCCATGCATTCTCTTACAGCCTTAGGACTGCCCGGAAGATTTATTATGAGTGTCTTTTTTCTCATTCCGGCAGCAGCTCTGGAAAGCATCGCAGTCGGAGTCTTGGTCATTGAATATGCTCTGATTGCCTCTGCAATGCCCGGAGTCATCCTGTCACAGACAGCTATGGTAGCTTCCGGTGTGAGATCTCTTTCTGAGAATCCTGTTCCGCCTGTTGTGAAGATAACATTGACCTGACGCTGATCGGCCAATCTTATAAGCTGCTTTGATAATTCCTCAATGCCGTCAGGAATAAGGAGTCCTTCGACCACATTGTAGCCTGCATCTGTCAGAATCTCACCGATAAGCGGTCCGCTTTTGTCTTCCCGCTGTCCGGCAGATCCCTTGTCAGAAAGCGTTATCCATGCAGCAGTAAATGGTCTTGCAGGATCAGCCTCAATCAGTTCGATCTCATCACCGGCCTTCACTTCTCCGCCCTCAAGAACGACAGTGAAGACGCCTTCTCTAGGCATAATGCAGTCTCCGACCTGATGATAGATTGCACAGTGAGAATGACATTCTTTGCCAATCTGTGTAAGTTCAAGCAGTGCATCGCCGATCCTGAATCTGGTTCCCACAGGCAAAGCCCTGAGGTCAAACCCTTCAACAATTATGTTCTCTCCGAAAGCTCCGAAATCAACGTCCGCTCCCTTCTCGCGGAAGGCTTCTATCTTCTCGAGAGCGAGCAGGCTTACCTGCCTGTGCCACTTGCCGGCGTGCGCATCTCCTTCTATTCCCCATTCCGGAACAAGCTTGATATATGGAACCTGAGTCTTCTGAGTTCCCTTTTTTTCACTTATGCAAACCGCTATTACTTTTCCCTGGCTCATATCTATCCTCCGATCTGAGACATTGATCTTCTTTCTGCATTATTTTCGTCATCATTGAAGCAATGCTTCTCGGGTTTCATCTGTATAGCTTCAATGAGTTTATTCTGTATATCTTCATCTGTTCCTGACAGAACCGGTCTCAGGTCAACGACATCTGCATATGCCAGACATGGTTTTATAAGTCCCTGCGATGTGAGCCTGAGGCGATTGCATTTGTCACAGAAAACATTATGCATCGCACTTATAAGGCCTATGCCTCCCGCCCGGCCCGGAATGTGATAATAAACTGCCGGTCCGTTGCCGTGAATACTGCTGTCAGGCTCCAGTTCAGGATATATATCCTTAAGAACTTCCAGCACATAATCGTTTGAAACGCCTGTGTCTGAATCTGCCGAACCTACAGGCATCAGTTCAATAAATCTGACATCTATTCCTTTTGCGAAGGCGAATTCCGCAAAATCAGATATTTCACCGTCATTGAACCCCTTCTGAGGAACACAGTTTATCTTGGTTCTGATACCTTTTTCCGCTGCGGCTTCAATACCGCGCATCACAGCTGTAATGTCACCGCATTGAGTTATGTATCTGAATTTATCAGAATCCATCGTATCCAGACTGACATTGACTGCATCCAGACCCGCATCCGCAAGTTCATCAATATACTGCTCCAGAGCAATTCCATTTGTCGTCAGTGTCACTTGCTCCACTCCGGGGATTTTCTTAAGGCTGCTTATAAACTCAGGACAGCCCAGTCTGACAAGAGGCTCCCCTCCTGTTACCTTGAACCTGGTTATTCCCAGGTTTACAGCTGCACGGCATATGCGAAGAAAATCTTCGTATGTCAGTATTCTGTCCATTGACACTTTCTCGATGCCATCCGGCATGCAGTATCTGCATCTTAGATTGCACCGGTCGGTAATGGAAATCCTCATATATTCTATTTTTCTTCCGTATCTGTCGATCATCTTCCCGCTAATCCTAATCTTAAGTCCTGCATCATCAGAGGCTGTCTATGAACTCCGCTATCCTTTCTGTATCATTCAGATCACATGTCTCTTCACTGAATAATTCTCCGGGAAGGTCTGTCACAATCAGAAATCTCCCGTCAGGATTTGAAACAGGTGAATCGGATATACCCTTTCTGATAACTTCTATCTTATTGTAGCTGCTGGCCTTAAGGCCTTCCAGGAAAATGATATCTGCCTCGGGGAAGATTGCCAGAAGCTCTTTTTCTGTCTCTCCGGTTCCCTGCTTGTGAACAAAAACTCTGCTTCCCGAAAAACATGCAGCAGCATAAGCTCCGTTATCGGTGTATGAACGGGTATCAGTTCCCGGAATATCGCAGTCAAAATCATGGCCGTCGTGCTTGATCACGGCAACTCTTGTACCTTTTTCAGAATAATACCGGGTCAGTCTTGTTATGAGTGTTGTTTTGCCGGAATTCTTGACTCCGCTGATAGCTATTATTTTAGGCATGTCTATGTCCCCGGGCTGACTTTCAGATGTATAAAACTTTTACTGTATCTCCTGCATTAAGTCTGTCGGAACCAGCCGGAAGATCGAGAAGAGCATTTGTACCGTGTCCTGAATAAATGTCTCCATTTCCGCCTGTATGACCTTCTATGAAGGCTTTGCCCTCCTGAACCCACGCGCGGACAAATCTTCTTGTCGGGCTAGCTTTGCCGTAATCATCTGCCAGCACTGCTTCAGATCTTATCATACTGAGATGATTGTTTCCGTTAAGAGCATCAATTACAGGCCTGACTACAAGATGCAGATTTATATATGCTGCATAAGGGTTGCCGGAAAGTGAAAGTATCGGCTTGCTCTTATAGAGTCCGCTGAGCATTGCCATTCCCGGCTTGATGCCTATCTTCCAGAACAGTCTCCTGACACCCATTTTGCGGTGGACATCATGCAGGATGTCTTTCTTGCCTACAGATACTCCGCCGGTTGTAATAACAATGTCTGCGTCATCTATCCTGTCTTCGACAGCTCTGATGAGAGCATCAGCATCATCGTCAAAGTGCATCATCTCAGTCACACAGACGCCCCACATTCTCAGCTGTGCCGCAACTGTGTACAGGTTGGAATCGTATATCTTGCCCGGAGCAAGTTCTTCGCCTGGAGATGTTACTTCATCTCCGGTTGAAATGAGAAGGACTCTCGGTCTTCTGACAGCCCTAACCTTATTTCTGCCTGTACTGGCGATAATTCCGGCCTGTACCGGCCCGATATATTCTCTGCCGGATATCAGTACAGTGCCGGCTTTGTAATCTTCGCCCTGATCGCAGTAGTTCTGGTGAGGTTTCAGCTCTGTATAAATCCTGACATCATCTTCTCCGTAGTCGGTATCTTCCTGGCCGATGACCGCATCCGCTCCTTCAGGAATCGGTGCTCCTGTCATGATTCTTACTGCTTCACCCTGTCCTACAGTTCCGTCATAGCAATGACCTGCGTCTACCTCTGTTATCACTTTCAGAACAGCCGGTGTTTTTTCAGATGCCCCGGATGTGTCAGCTGCTCTCAGGGCATATCCGTCAAGGGGTGAACGAGGGAAGGGAGGCTGATCATAAAAAGCTGTGATATCCTCTGCAAGTGTTCTGCCGGAAGCCTCGATGAGTCTTATCTCTTCATAATCCTCAATTCTGTGTACTGCTGCTGTCAAAGCGGCAACTGCATCCTCAAGAGATACAGGCCCGCCTGCCATGCCTTTTGCGACCTTCCTGTCTGAACCGGATCTGTCTTTCATGTTTCTCAGCTCCCTGTAATCTTCTGCATTGTTGATGTTGCTGAACAGACTGTCATCGAGTCCTGCTTCCGCAGTTCTTATGATTCTTCCCTGCATTTTTTCAATCATGCGGACAAGCTTGAATTTTCCTGATGATATATCTTCTTCTATTGTATCTGTGCACCTGACTGAATACCAGCCGAATGTTGTCTGTATCCTGCCGTCAGAAGTCTGAAAGCAAACAGCAGATGCATCTTCATCGATGTGCAAAGCAAGCTGTCTGTGAATATCCGCAGAGTACAGCGGCGCGTCGCAAGGAACGAAAAACAGTCCGTCAAGTCCGTCCTCTGCGGCCCTGACAAGGCATGAGTATATGCCTCCTGCGGGTCCTGTGTACCTGCCATCACTGCCCGTCACCAGATCTCTGACAAGAGTCCACCCTTTCGGCACAATCTGCTCATATGCAGCAGCCGATATGTAGCACGGGATTCCGAGTCTGCTGAGTTCTGCCTCTATCCTCTCAGCAAACTTCACTCTGTCATATTCAAGCTCTGCTTTGTTCCTGCCGCCCATCCGGCTGCCCGAGCCGCCGGCGAGCAGAACACATCCGTAGTTTCTGTTCATATACTGTTATAAAAAACACTGCACGAAAAAAGGTCATGCAGCGTTATCTATCATGCTCTTTTTTACTGAATAATGGTAGGTTGACCGGTTTCCCTGCCAGCCCCGGAGGAAACTTGTCCTCGGCGCAGCGCCATGCGGCTCACGCAGCCGTTTAGGCGCTTTTGCTCAAAGAACTGTGAATATTTAATTGTTATGAGAGGGAAATGTTCTCACACCCCTATAATAGCAGATTATTTGGTCAAATACTGTCACCCATTGATGTTTTTGTGACATTTTGGCACAATTCTTCGAATATGTGCAGATTAAGACTGATTGAAGTGTTTTCTCATGTATTCCACGGTTCTGTGAAGAATATCATTTGTATATATCTTCTCAAGATTGGCTGCGAAGTCCAGGCCATACCTCTTCTGCATCTCATTCAGCCGCCTCTCTATCAGCCTCTGTCTCTCTTCTGCTGTCTCTTCGAGAAAATCATCCAGAACCATCTGGCGGCCTGCATCAGGGGACAGATTATATACACCCGCGCCAATCAGCCTCACAGGTCTGTGCTCCACCTGATCAAGCAGTTTAACAGCCTCCTGATATATTACAGCTGCCGAGTCTGCTGAAATCAGCAGTCTGGATCTGGTGATATTCTTCATGTCTGAATACGTCAGCTTGAGAGTTACACCGCCTGCGTGCAGGCCTGTACGCTTTGCCCTGCGCTCAACACTTATCGCGAGCAGCACCAGCACGTCATCCAGCAGGTCATAATTGTTCACATCTTCCTGGAAAGTGATTTCCCGGCTTACGGATTTGGTATCCTCAGGTCTGTATGGAGTTACTTTTCTGTTATCTGTTCCGAAAGCCAGTTGTGTTATCCATCTGCCCTGTTTGCCGAAATGCCTTATGACATCTTCTTTACGTTCCTGAATGTCTCGCACAGTATATATTCCGAGTCTGTTCAGCTTCTCTTCTGTCTTGCTTCCGACGGTATACAGGACTCCGGCTTTGCGGTCGATTATGAGACTGACGAAATCTTCAGGTGTCGGTATCTCATAATATCCGTCAGGTTTCTTCTCTTCACTGGCGGTCTTGGCTGCTGTCTTGGAATATGCAACTCCGACAGAGCAGCTTAGTCTCAGTTCCTCACGTATCCTTCTCTTGATCTCATGAGCGATTTTCCTAGCACCCTCAAGATTGACTGCTTTTTCAGTTACGTCAAGATATGCTTCATCCAGAGCAATATACTCTGATGCTGAAGCATATGTATTCCAGATCTCATGCAGCTGGTGAGATACCTGCCTGTATTTATCAAAATGCGGGTGCATATAGATACCGTTCGGGCAAAGCCGGTATGCCTCCTTGATGTTCATCGCGGAGTGCACACCGTATTTTCGCGCTTCGTAGTTTGCTGTTGCTACGACGCCTCTCTCGTTAGGAAGCGATCCGATTATGAGCGGCTTCCCCCTGAGCGAGGGATCGTCTCTCATCTCAACCGAAGCATAGAAAGCATCCATATCCACATGAATGA
>JBGUIG010000168.1:0-2711 GCA_045112795.1 Anaerovoracaceae bacterium
TTGTGATCAGCCTGGGAGGCCTTGGAGCACAGACACTGAACACACTAAAGGGGAAATTCACAAGAGACATTAGTGAATGTGACCACATCTGGTTCCGGATGATAGATACAGATGTAGTAACCCTCGATGATTATTGTAAAGTAAAAGCTGATGGTACGCCAAATCATTCATCGTATGCCCATATGGAAAACGAAGAAACGATTTTGTTGTATGATGAGGCACTGAGAAATTGCCTGGCACCGGCGTTCATACCGTCCTATATAGATAAGTGGCTGAATCCCACCCTGAGAGGAAGAGAGATCAGGAACAATGGCGCTCAGATGACACGTCAGATCGGCCGGGCAATGGTTGTATACGATTCGGTTTACAGCAGGGTCAGTCAAAACCTGGAGATTATTCTCAATGAGGCGATAGAAGCAGCTCGTGGAGGTGAGGTACGCGTAATACTGATCGCCGGTGTTTCGGGAGGGACAGGCAGTGGCAGTGTAATAGATGTCGCCTACTTGATTCATGACTTGATGACGAGATTTGCTTGTAAAAACTATGACCTGGCTGGCTTTATTTTTACACCGGACGCACAGTTCAAATTACCGGCCATCGCCGCCAGCCCCACTATAAGAGCGAATCTGGAAAGAAACGGCTATGCTGCTCTCAAGGAAATTGACTACTTCATGAACCTCGAGGAGACAGGAAGTGTCTACAGGTTACAGCGGTGGAACAGAACGATAGAATGCACAAGAAACATCTTCGACAGCTGCACGCTCGTATCCGGTTATAATGAAGCAGGAGAATTGCGTTCTACAATCGATACTATTTCCAGACTGACAGATCATCTCATGGATATGCTGACTGTATTTGAGTATGCTGAAGACGGATTTGTGAAAAAGATGACGTTTGAAATTGGTCCTGGACCTGCAATCCATATATATAACTCCCAATGGCTTTACAAACATCCGCAACGGAGATTATACCATCGATATGCGTCATATAAGTATCAGGTCCTTGGGTACAATTCGATCAGAATACCGCGGGATGAGATATTCGCATATTGTGTGGATAAAATCTATGAAGGAGTATTGAGAGAGTTTAAGAACTTTAGGATTGTAAACAAACAGATGCTGGGGAAGGTATTTGAAGCAGCACACATTTTGAAACCTGCCAATGCAGCCACTTATGCTGAACAAGTCTGGAATGTCGAACGGACTCTTAATCTTGATGGATATAATAAGGGTATGGTCAGATCTAATCCTATGATCGCTTATGATGATGCTTGTGAGGTCTCACAATTGGAAGCGAGGAAGATCAATGGTTCAATGATGACCAAGCTTGAAAATGACATCTATAGTTCCCTGAAAAAGCAGATCGACCTTATATTTGATCAGTACGGACCTTATGTGGCAATGCGTGCGATCCGGCATGAAAAAAGCTGCCTGACAGATGGTGACCCGAACGAGCCTTTTTCCGGAGTGTATGAGCAGCTGATCAGGCTCAGTGATGCCTTGACCAGGGCGGAAACGGAGTGCAGAAGATCAGGAGATGAGTGGAGAATCAGGGAGAAGGCTAACATTGCTACAAGATTATTTGGCAATGCAGCAGATATGGCTGCATATGTCTCAGAATGCTGTTCACAGGCAGTGGAGATGTATCTTAATCCTGTCTTCTACAACGCACTGTCAAAGGTCCTTCTCAATGTCACTGCCAGGATAAATGATTATAACTCAGAATTGTTATCTGTATATACAGCAATTATGGATGAGGTGCAGTTAATACTGAGTAGAGACGGCGATTATTTTTCGCGAGGAAGGTGGGCCTGGGTCGGCGCCACAGAATTATGTTCAGTCGACTTGATTCAGAGCGGCACTGGTAAAGCCAATCGGCTCAAGAAGTACTTGGATGACTATATCTCTCAGATCTCCGTACATGAACTTGCGCGGAATTATATCTGGAGCATGAGGGGTAATAAAGAAAAATGGCTTGCCCAACAGGATGAGAGCCACTTCGATGTTGCCCGGGAAGTTCAAAGACTTATGGATGACTGCCTGATAAGTAATAACATGGTACCTCAGATCATCGAGAAGCTTGTTGTCGTAGCTTACCACCCGAATGATCTAACTCCTGCTGAACTGGATGCAATCTGGCTTAACGATACTCCCGGCGGACCGAAGATGCAGGCACTGAATGCCGCTGCCCACGATATCCTTCAAACATTGGAAGATGGTGCCAGAGTGATGGCCCATTCTGCCAGAGCGATCCCGCTAGACGAGTTTGGGAAAAAAGACTTTGTCAGCGCGTTGCAGGATACTCCTACGCTGAGCGGAATCCTGGCTGATCTCTTTTATGCCAGATATCAGACCCGTATTGCTTTCAGTAATTCCGGAAACAAGTTCATTTATGCAAGTCAGTATTTTAGTCTTCCTATGTATATTTTGAAAGGTATGGACGAATACAATGAGCAGTATGTAAGACATCCTGCCCCGGGAATGCATATGGATGAAAGGGGCCAGGATTGGAGGCGCTTCCAGAATCCCTATACGATTGATGCGGTAGCTTTGGATTTGGAGATAAATGGTAAACAGCCCAGCGTGATCGACACTTATCCTGACAGGATCATCTTGGATGAGGTGGAGAAGCAGACAAGATATGGATTGAAGATCGGATATGTGAAAGTGGAACAAATTTCCGCGGCCGACGCAAGGCTCACACTCTTCGAC
>JBGUIG010000169.1:0-4435 GCA_045112795.1 Anaerovoracaceae bacterium
TGAATGTATTCCCACATGCGCAAGTAACTTTACATTCCTTATAACCAGGATGGATTCCTTCCTTCATGTTGGTACCTCTTTCTGTAATTAGTAATTGAAACGTTTCATGCTGTCTTTCACATGCCATGCTGGTCTGCCCAGTCACCGCTGGTCAGCCCCTCCGGCTGCGACAGCCTTGTGAGTATATCACCCGAATTCAGTAAAATCAATACTTTTACAATATTTTTTTGCTTTAGCCCTTGAATTCCTTTTTCTCTTTGCCGAAGTGAAGTTCCTTGAGTCCTTCTACTTCGTCACAGATCTCTTTCAGACTGCATGAATGGCAGTCAGTCGACATTCCTTCGAGAATCTTGGAGAGAGTCTTGGTGATGTCTCTTACCTTCTTGGCATCTTTCTTCATCTCAGCATAGTTGGCATCATCTACAGTTGAGAAGATTACTCTGACTGCCAAAACGTTAGGGTTCTTCTTATACTCTTTGATGTAGGAGTTTCCTACCTGTTCGAAGTTAATTCCTTTTCTGACGGCTTCCTTCGAAACTCTTACCTGTTCGCGGAAACTGTCTGATGAAGATCTGATCATATACCCCTTAGGATATACGTGGTATTTTACAAAATCTATGTCCTGGATTGCTCTGAACAGCGGCTCAGTATCTTCTTCACCTTCACCTTTGAGGGCTGCGACTTTGACCAGCACTATTCTGGCAAAAGGCACGCTCCCGTTGATCTGGTTAAGATCCTGGCCGTATACCCATATCTCATCTTCTGTAACATAGTCATCTGAAGAAACACAGGCATAGTTTACAGCAGGCTTGTTGTCACCGCCGAGCTCATATGCGGATTCCTTCATCATGATGAGCTGGTTACCGCCTACATCTTCCCATGTATTGTCCGGGTTGTATGAGTACTTCTTAGGTGCTGTGCTGCCGAGATATCCGTCTACTTTTTCGATAATCGAATTATACAGTTCCATATTCGTTCCTCTTCTAATTGTCTACTATATATATAATGCTGCAAAAAGCGGCTTATTATCTTAATATAATTCCCCGAAAATACCCTTAGTAATAAACTTCGGCGCAAGGCACCGCTTAGATGCCCTGCGCCAGTTACGTGTTTGTTGTCTAGAACTTGATATCTACCGGTTTACGGTCGAAGATCTCATTTACTCTTGCATATGCCCATGCGAGCAGTTTCTGATCGAGGTTGAGCATATATACCGTAAAGAGTGCACCTGTAGCAACGCAGCCAACCTTGACAGTTGTACCGACTACTTTGCCTACAGTACTTTTCTTTTTCTTTGCCATAAGTCAGCTCCTTTCCGGATTACTTTGCCTGTCCCTTCTGGCGAGCGAACTCAGCAGCACCAAGAGCTCCCATCAGCTGTGGGTCAGTCTTGAGGTTGATAACCTTGAGTTTGAGTACGTGCTCGATAGCGTCCTTAAGTCCATCGTTCTTAGCGCATCCGCCTGTCAGTGTGATGGAGTCAGTAGCGCCAGCCTTCTTAGCCATTACGAAGCATCTCTTAGCAACAGCCATCTGGATTCCTGCAGCGATCTCGTCCATTGGCTTGTTCTCACCAACGAGTGTGATTACTTCGGACTCAGCGAATACTGTGCACTGAGCTGTAATAGGAATTACGTTCTTAGCTGTCAGAGAAAGCTTGGAGAACTCAGGGAGTGTCATCTCGAAGGATCTAGCCATAGCTTCATAGAATCTGCCAGTACCAGCAGCGCACTTGTCGTTCATAGCGAAATTCTTGACTGTTCCGTCTGTATCAACAGCGATTCCCTTAACGTCCTGACCGCCGATGTCGATGATAGCCTTTACTGAAGGGTCTGTTACGTGAACGCCCATAGCGTGGCAGGAAATCTCAGAGATGTTCTCGTCAGCGAACGGAACCTTATTACGTCCATAACCTGTTCCGATGAGATAAGCGAGATCCTTGGAAGACTTAAGACCAACCTTGCCAAGTACTTCGTCCATAGCCAGCTTTGCAGACTGCTCGGAATTGATTTTGCTCTTAATAGTGGTATCAGCTACCATCTTTCCGTTCTCATCAAGGATAACTGCCTTTGTATAAGTTGATCCTACATCACAGCCGCCATAATATTTCATAATGATTTCTCTCCTTCTTTTTAACAAAAGTACTAATGCTGCCCACATTATATTCACTAACGCGGGGAAAGTAAACTATTTTTTAACAAGTGGTAAATTTAATCCACTCAAGTACATGTTTTCCCGTTATTTGGCGAGATATTACATGCCTAATTCGTCGTCGAAGTCTAAGAGTGTCGGGTCAACAGGCTCTGCATGCATTACAGTTCTCATGTATTCGTTGACCTTGTCTCTCATAGTCTTTCTGGATACTGTTCTAGGGTCCATCAGATCGTGCTCGATCCAGATCATGTGGTGGTTTCTGTCTCTGCATGTATCATCGAGTACACCCTGAAGTGTTGCCATGTTCTTGCATGCAACATTCTGGTACATGATGATGATATCAGCTCTCCAGTCTTCGACCTGTCTCCACATTTCGTCGACTACATTCTGGTATCCGCCGTTGGTGTGTCTTCTCATTACCATACGCTCGTACAGTCTTGCGAGGTCCATGAGAGCTTCTTCCTTGTCCTCTGTCTCGAGAACCTTGGTGAAGTTCAGGGATTCCATCTCTACCAGGATGTCGATACCCCAGCAGTTTGCAAGCCAGTTACTGAAGTTAGCATAGTAGTGAGCAGGGCAGGACCATACGATACCTCTGTATTTCATCTTGTTGCGCCATGCTTCTTCGCGTCTCTCGTAAGCCTTCATCATGATATCGTTGACTTTTTCGAAAGTCTTCATGACACGAGGGTCAGCTCCGCCGTCCATCTCGTAGTTCCACTTACGGAACAGTTCGTATGAAGGTCCGATGATCTGCGGATAGTCAGTCTTGTTGACTTCCCACTTCTGCAGTTCGTAAGCAGTCTCTTCGTTGAATCTCTTGATCTGCTTGAAGTAAGCATCCCAGCTCCACTTTGCGCCGGTTACATCTTCTACGAACTTGATGCACGCCTTGACGTCATCTACGGCATAACGAGTAGTTTCTTCGTCCTCATATCTGACAGGGAATGTCAGGTGGAATACCGGCAGATTCGGGAATCTTCTTGACATGTATGAAGAAGCCATTGTTGATCCGTCGCAAGGCATCGAGCTTGAAATGAAGCAGGATCCCATGTGTGGCAGAGCGTCGATTACGAGAGCTCCGCACTCGGATGAAGGTACCGGGCATGTATCAGCAGGGAGGCCAAAGCTCTCTACTGCATCGATATAAGGTACGCATGTGAGCTGGTCGATCTCTGATACGAGGAATACAGGCATCAGCTGGTAAGGGATACCGAGCAGATCAGGGAATCCTGCCATGATCTGGCCCATTGTCATCTCGTCGAAGAGTACGACTTTCTTGTTGAGCTGATTTGAATTACCGTTCTTCTCGTCGCACTTAGCGAGGAATACCAGGTTCTCAGCTACATAACGGAAGATATCGTATGTCATCAGGTGTGACATCTTCAGCGCGCTGCCCTTCTGTCCGGATGTGTTCTTGTCCATGAAGCCTACGCAGCAGAAGTACGAAATCATCCATCTGTAGTAGAATGTCGAGTTGAGCGCAGGAATGAGATCTCTTGAGAATGTTGTCAGCAGCATGAGCCACATCTTTCCCCATCTGTAGAAATCGTATGCTGTATCAGCAGCACCTCTCCACTCTCTTCTTACAGGAACCATATCGCCCTTGCGGTAAAGCTTACCGAGAGTTCTCTCGCCGTGGAAGAAAACTTCCTTGCGTTCTTCAGGGCTCATCTCGAGTCCCTGCTTGAGTTCGAGAGCGCATCTCTCAAGGTCATTCTTGCATCTGCCAACCTGCTTCATGCAGAAAGCCTTGATATCTGCTTCCTTGAACATGTCAACGCAGATTTTTCCGACTTCCATCAGGTTCTGTCCCTGTGCCTTGAAGTCCATGTTGTCCTTAGCACGCCAGAAAGCAGGATTAGGATATTTTGCTTTGCCCTTGGCAGCAGCTTTCTTGGTTCTGATTTCCATCTTTTCGGCAAGAGCATTTTTGATGCCGAGCAGTTCTGTGCTTAATACCATTACTTCTTGCCTCCTTTCTGCTTCTGGATCTTCTTGATCTCCAGGGATTCAACGAATGCCTGGAATCTTGTTCTGAGCTGACCGGAGCCCTTAGCATTGTACAGTCTGTCGATAGACAGTACCGGCCAACCGTATTCATCTGCCATGATGTGACTGACGAGGGCTCTTTCGAATCCCCAGAAATCGCAGTACTTCATCTGCTCATAGATGATACCGTCTGCATTGAATTCCTTAGCCAGTCTGTCGGCAGTATCTCTTCTCTGCTGAACTTTGTTGTCAGCGATGTAACGTGCACATTCTGATGTGTTCATGTAGT